>JALHPV010000072.1 GCA_022842285.1 Kofleriaceae bacterium | reverse complement strand
GCTTCGCCCTCGAGCTCCTTCGCCTTGCCCTCGGCCTGCATCTGCTCGTTGTCGATGACCGCGCCCACGCGGTGCTTCACCGCGCCGACGATCTCCTGGACCTTGCCCTTGGTGCGCTCGGCCGCCTTCGCGGCTTCCTGCTTGGCCTCGCCCTGGAGCTCCTTCGCCTTGCCCTCGGCCTGCATCTGCTCGTTGCCGATGATCTTGCCGAGGCCCGCCTTGAGCTTCCCGCCGATCTCCTGGGCCTTACCTTCTGCGCGCTTGCTTGCATTGCTCATCTGAATCTCCTTGAGTTGGTCCTACCTGGAGCAAGGCGTGGACCATCGGGAGGACTCCGAGCGAGCCGCTCGTTGCATCGCTACGGCGTGCAGGCCGCGCACCCGGCGCTCACCTGCGCGCGCGCGCCCACGCGGCCGTGGCAACTAGCATCAGACGACTGACCTTAGCTGCGCGGAGGCTGCTGGCCGTAGGTCGCGAAGCGCTCGCGGACACGCGCGAGCTCGTCGGCGGGCAACACGTGCGGTGTGCCGACGGCGCGCGCGTGCCAGTACTGCGAGGCGAGCGTCTCCACCTCTAGAGCGAGCTTCAGCGCGGCGGGCAGTGATGCGCCGAGGGCGACCATCCCGTGGTTGGCGAGGAGGCAGGCGTGGCCGGGGCCGAGGGCGCGGACCGCGTTGGCAGCGAGCTCGGCGGATCCGAAGGTCGCGTAGTCGGCGCAGGGGATGGAGTCGGACTGCGCGAGCACGACCATGTAATGGACGGCGGGGATGGGCTCGCGGAGGCACGCGATCGACGTGCAGAAGAGCGAGTGCGTGTGGACGATGGCGTGGACCTCCGGGCGTGCAGCGAGGAGATCACGATGGAGCTGCCACTCGGAGGACGGAGTCCGGTCGCCGGACAGGATGGCTCCGTCGAAGGCAAGCTCGACGAGGTCGGAGGGGCGCAGCTCGTCGTACGGCAGGCCCGAGGGCGTGACGAGGAAGCCGTGCTTCGTGCGGACAGAGACGTTGCCCGACATGCCGGGGGTGAGGCCGAGCGTGGCCATGCGCTGGGCGGTGGCGACGAGCTCCTTGCGCTTGCTCATGCGTGCTCCGGGAACAGAGAGAGGAGAGCCGCGGGCAGGGCGACGCCGCGCTCGGTGATGATCTGGGTGACGAGGCGGGCGGGGGTGACGTCGAAGGCGGGGTTGGCGACGGGACTCTCGGTGAGCTTCACGCCGCGGATCGTGTGAACCTCGTCGGCCGCGCGCTCCTCGATCGGGATCGCTGCGCCGTCGGAGAGCGTCCAGTCGATCGAGGGCGACGGTGCGGCGACGTAGAAGGGGACGCGGTTGTCGTGCGCGGCGAGGGCCTTGAGGTAGGTACCGATCTTGTTGCAGACGTCACCGGTGCGGGTGGTGCGATCGGTGCCGACGATGCAGGCGTCGACCTGGCCGCGCTGCATGTAGTGGCCGCCGGCGTTGTCGGCGATGACGGTGTGCGGGACGCCGTGCTGCGCGAGCTCCCACGCGGTGAGCAAGCCCTGGTTACGCGGGCGGGTCTCGTCGACCCACACGTGGAGGGGGACACCGGCCTCGTGCAGCTTGTAGATGGGAGCGAGGGCCGTGCCCCAGTCGACGGTGGCGAGCCAGCCAGCGTTGCAGTGGGTGAGGATCTGCAGCCGCTGCTTCCCGAGTGCTCGCAGCAGGGCGGCGCCGTGCTCGCCGATCGCCTCGTTGTTGGCGACATCGTCGTCGCAGATGCGCGCGGCGGTGATGTAGGCCGCAGCGGCTTCCTCCGACGCGGCCACACCCGACAAGGCCTGCGCCGTCTCGTCGAGCGCCCACCGCAGGTTGATCGCCGTCGGTCGCGTGGCGGCGAGGACGCGACACGCCTGGTCGAGGGCGATGCCGTCGCGGAGCGCAAGCGCGACGCCGTAGGCGGCCGTAGCACCGATCAGCGGAGCGCCGCGCACGTGCATGTCACGGATCGCGCGCGCGGCGTCGTCGAGCGTGCGCAGCGTCAGCCACTCGACGGCAGCTGGGAGGCGCGTCTGGTCGAGCACGCGCACCTCGCCGTCGAACTCGATCGCTCGGCGCCACTGGCCGGCGATCTTCACAGCACCCGCCCGGCGACGGCGGAGAGGCGCGCGACGAGCTCGGGGTCGCGATGTTCCTTCGCGGTCAATACCGCATGCTCGAGCGAGCGATGGCAGCCCTTCGCGCAGAGCTCGCTGCCGAGCGTGGGCAGAGCACGAGTCAGCAGGGCGCGGGCGTGCTCGGCGTTGCTGTGCATCACGCGGATCACATCGGCGACGTTCACGTGGTCGTGATCCGGATGCCAGCAATCGAAGTCCGTCACCATGGCGATGCTCGCGTAACAGAGCTCCGCTTCGCGCGCGAGCTTGGCCTCGGGCATGTTCGTCATGCCGACGACGTCGGCCCCGAAGCCCTGGTGCATCTTCGACTCGGCGAAGCTCGAGAACTGCGGGCCCTCCATCACGACGTAGGTGCCACCGCGCACCATCGCGATGTCGCCGCGCGCGGCCTGGAGGCCGTCGAGCAGGCGGCCGCACACCGGGTGCGCCATCGAGACGTGGGCGACGAGCCCGGTGCCGAAGAACGTCTTGTGCGGGCGCAGCGTGCGATCGATGAACTGGTCCACGAGCACGAACGTCCCGGGGGCGAGGTCGGCGCGCAGCGAGCCGACCGCTGACACCGAGATCACGGAGGTGCAACCGGCCCGCTTCAGCACGTCGATGTTCGCGCGGAAGTTGATCTCGTGCGGCGGGATGCGATGTCCGCGTCCATGCCGCGGCAGGAACACGACGCGCTGGTCGCCGAGGCGGCCGAACAGGAGCTCGTCCGAGGGCTCCCCGAACGGACTGTCCACGCGACGCCACACCTGGTCGGTCAGCGCATCCAGGTGATAGAGGCCCGTCCCTCCGACGATGCCGATCGTGCTCATGTCCCAGACTGTTGCAGCAAACGCGATTGATTGGCGGGGCGGGCGAGGCAAAGCTTTGCGAGTGCCGGACCCCACACGACGCACCATTCTCGGCGGCCTCGGCGCGGGGATCGTGGCGGGCGCGTGTGGTCAGCCGGAGAGGAAGGTGACGATGACGACGAAGATGCCCGTGCTCTTCCAGGCGCATGGCGCGCCCCCGCTCCTCGACGATGCGGCCTGGATCGCGGAGCTGGCCGCGTGGGGCAAGGCCCTCGCGCGACCGTCGGCCATCGTCGTCGTCTCGGCCCACTGGGAGAGCCGTCCGCTCGCCATCGGGGCCGTCCGGCCGGTGCCGCTCATCTACGACTTCTCCGGCTTCCCCGAGAAGTTCTACCGACTCCAGTACCCGTCACCGGGCGCCCCGGAGGTAGCCACGCGCATCCGCGGTCTCCTCGACGGTGCGGGCATCGCGCACATGGACGAGCCGGAGCGTGGCCTCGACCACGGGGTCTACGTCCCGCTCATGTGCATGTACCCGGCGGCCGATATCCCCGTGTTGCAGGTCTCGTTGCCCAGCGAGGACCCCCGCGAGTTGTTTGCGGTCGGCACCGCGCTGGCGCCGCTCCGCGACGAGAACGTGCTGATCATCGGCAGCGGCTTCCTGACGCACAATCTGCGCGCCCTCTCGCTGCGCGCCACACCCGCCTGGGCCCGCGACTTCGATAGCTGGTGCGCGGACGTCATCACGCGTCGCGACCACGACGCGCTCCTCGACTACCGGGCCAAGGCGCCGGGCGTGCGGGAATCGCTGCCCACACACGAGCACTTCGTTCCGCTGATCGTCGCCGCCGGGGCGGCGCCGGAGGCCAGCGTCAGCTTCCCGATCACGGGCTTCTGGTGGGGTGGCGCCATGACCCGACGGTCCGTGCAGCTGGCGTAGTATGTCCGCGTGCTAGCGCGGATCCTGGAGCGGGGAACGATCACGGCGACGACCGAGCTCGCCGACATCCGCAAGGCCTTCGCCGAGAAGAAGAAGATCTGGGTCGAGCTCGAGCGTCACTCGGCCGACGCCGACGAGTTCGTGAACGACATCCTCAAGCTCCACCCCCTCACGGTCGAGGACGTGTGGGGGCCGCGCTCGCAGCCCAAGATCGATGACTTCCCCGAGTACCTGTACGTCATCGTCCACGGCATGGGCTCGAGCCGCCGCCGGAAGCTCGAGCTCGTCGAGGTGGACATCGTGATCGGTGACCACTGGCTCGTCACCCACGACCGGGACGGCCTGGTCACCGATGACGTCGGCACCGATCTCGATCACTCGCCGCGCATGCTCGACAAGGGGCCGGCCTGGCTCGCGCACGCCGTGCTCGATCGGGTCGTCGACCGCTACCTGCCGGTCATCGACGAGCTCGACCAGGAAGTCGAGAACCTCGAGACCGATGCCCTCGAGCAAGCGGGCACGCGCCGCGGCACCCGCGTCCTCGAGCGGATCCTGCAATTCAAGCGCACCCTCCAGGAGCTTCGCCGCATGAGCGGGTACCAGCGCGAGATCCTGCTGCGCCTCTCACGCGGCGAGTACGAGGAGATTCCGCCCGATGCGCTCCCATTCTATCGCGATGTCTACGATCACTTCCTCCGCATCCAGGATCTGACCGAGAGCTACCGCGACCTCGTGTCCTCCACCCTCGACGCGTACCTGTCCGTGCAGTCGAACCGCATGAATGAGGTCATGAAGACCCTGACGCTCATGTCGACGGTCATGCTGCCGCTGACCTTCATCGCCGGCATCTACGGCATGAACTTCGATCCCGACGTCTCGCCCTGGAACATGCCCGAGCTCAAGTGGGTCCACGGCTACCCGTTCGCGCTGATCCTGATGGCCATCGTCGCCATCGCCATCATCGTCTTCTTCTACAAGAAGGGTTACATCGGCGGCCACGGCAGCGCCTCGAAGGAGGAGCACGCTCTCGAGATGAAGCTGAAGCAGATGGACCGCGCCGACCACAAGAAACGTCGCAAGAAGCGCGCGGAGACGAATCGCTAGTTCGTCTCGAGGGCGTCGCGGGCCACGCGCTCCACGCGATCGATCGCGTGGGCGAGGCCATCGAGGGCCCGCTCGACGGTCTCGAGCATCAGCACGTAGCCGGGCTCGCCGCCGCGGATGGTGCCGCGCGGGTCATAGAGCAGCCAGTCGGTGGGCTGGCCCCAGTTGGCGAGCGGTACGCACTCCTCGAGGCCGGTGGTGCCGTGGTTCGAGGCGAGGTACTCGCGGGCTTGCTGGGCGAGCTCGGTCTCGTCGGTGTAGTCGGTGGTGCCGAAGAACGCGCGGTCCCACAGCTTCATGCCGTCGTGCAGCGTGAGCAGCGCGCGGTAGTCGTTGGGGAGCTGGATGTTGCGCGCCGTCTCCGCCGCCAGGACGTCGTCGAGCGACGCGGGCGGTCCGAGCTCCGGCTTGGCCCCGAGCTTCTCGAGCGTCTTCACCGCGTGTTTCAGCGACTCGCGGACCAGGTCGACGTGCGGCTCGATGTCGACGGGGATCGCGGGGGCGGTCGCGCGCCCGAGGATCGCTTGAAACTGCGCGTCGTCGAAGTAGGCGGCAAAGTCGTCGTCGCGCCGGAACTGCGCGGGCGTGGCGCCGCAGGCGAGGGCGGCCTCGACGGCCCGGAGCATCGCCAGGCGATCACCGGCCATGGAGAGGGCCGCGGCCACGTTGAAGCGCAGCTCGGGGCTCGCATCGATCGGGACCAGGGCCGCGAGCTTGTTGATGCGCTCGCGGTCATCACCGACGGCCGCGAAGGCGTTGCGGAGGAACTCCTGGGCGTGGAACCCGGTGCGCTCGGGGAAGCTCAGCCAGCGCTCGAGGACGAGATCGAGGAGCTCGCGCACTGCATCGCCGCCGCGGTCCTCGCTGGCCAGATGTAGCAGCGCGAGCTGCGCGGCCCCGAGCACGATCTCGCCCTGCTGCGGTGAGGCCTCCGCCGGCACGTTCGCGAGGAACGCGCGCAGCTCGGCCGTCGGGTCATCCGCGTCGAGGATGCGCACGACTTCCCCGGCGGCGCGGCGCTTGCCAACGCCGACGGCCGCCGCCGTGGGCACGCTCATTGGTACCTCGACGACCGGCACCAGTGCCGGCTTCGCGGGCTTCGCCGCCTTCGCCGGCTTCGCGCGCGCCGACGAGGCCTTGGCCTTGGTCGCCGGCGTGGCCTTGGCCTTGGTCTTGGTCGCCGACGTGGCCTTGGTCTTGGTCTTGGCCTTGGTGGCCTTGGCCTTGGCCTTGGTCTTGGTCTTGGTTTCCGACGTGGCCTTGGTCTTGGCCTCGGAGGCCTTGGCACGGGGCTTCGTCCCCGTGGCCGTGGCGCGCTTCGCGACCCTGGTGGTTACCTTCTTGCTCGCCGCGGCGGTCTGCTTCGGGGCGGGCTTGGCCTTCGATTTCGATCTCGACGTCGATTTCGCGACCATGACTCCGACAAATTACCCCGTCGGCTTGTCGGGCGCGAACATCCCGTCCGCGTACTCGACGATCTTGCCGGAGACGGCCGAGGCGGCCACCGTGAGCGGTGACGCGAGGTACAGGCGGCCGGGGCCCGACCGGCCCTTGTAGTTGCGATTGATCGCCGAGACAGTGACCTGGTTCCCCTGCTCGGAGACGCCCGGGCCGCAGCCGATGCAGGCGCCACAACCGGGCTTGATCACGTTCACGCCCGTGCGCGCGAAGAGCTCGGTGTAGCCGCGCTCCTTGGCGTAGGCCTCGACTTCCTGCGAGCCGAACTGGATGTAGAACTGGACGCCCTCGGCGACCTTCTTGCCGGCGCGCTCCGCCTCGGCCATCACGCGGGCGTACATGTCCACGTCGTCGCGCTTGCCCGCGGTGCAGGAGCCGCCATAGGCGATGTCGATGCCGACGGTCCCGATCTCGGGGATGAGGGCCCCGTTCTTCGGATCGCTGGCGATGCCGTGATCCGGATCGCCGGGCGTGGCGACCATCGGGCGAATCGCCGTCAGGTCGATCGTGTGGATACCGCCATCGTGGACCGCGCCCGGATCGGGGGTGACCACCTTGCTGCGCAGCTCGGACATCGACACGCCGGGGCGGCGGGCCGCGATCCACTGGAGCATCGTGTCGTCGACCTCCATCACCGCGCCGCGCGCCGTGCACTCGGTGGCCATGTTGGCCAGCGTGGCGCGCTCATCGGGAGACAGCGCGAAGAGCCCCTCGCCCCCGAACTCCATCACGCGGTTGAGCGTGTCCTCGCGCTTCGCGTACGTGGCGAGGATGTGGAGCATCACGTCCTTGGCCGTGACCTCGGGGGCGAGTCGACCGACGAGCTCGAAGCGAATCGATTCGGGCACCGCGATCGGCGTGAACCCCCAGTACACCAGGGCCGCGTATTCGGTGGCGCCGACCCCCCAGGAGAGCGCGCCGGATGCGCCGCCCATGCAGGTGTGGCTGTCCGTGGCCTGCACGAAGTCACCCGGATCGATGAACTGCTCGCGGGCCACCTGGTGGCAGATGCCGGGCGAGACGCCATCGACGGCGCTGTAGTTCCTGACCCCCGTCTTCGCGGCGAAGGCGCGCTGCAGCTCGCGCAGCTTCTCGATCTTGTCGGTGAACTTCGCCATCGAGGCGACACCCGTCGCGTAGATGAGGTGATCCTCGAAGACGGCGAACTTCGACGGGTCCTTGAGCTTGTAGCCGACGCCGTACTCCTGCTCGAGGAAGAAGTCGACCTGCGCGGTCGTGAACTCGTGGGAGTAGCCGGCGTCGACGCGGACCAGCACGGCGTCTCCAGGCTTCACGTGCGTTCCCTGGCCGGGGAGCAGCTTCGCGGCGAGGATCTTCTCCGTCAGGTTCATCGGGCGCGGCGCGGTGCCCGTCGGCGGGACGGTGACCTTGCCGCTCTCGAGCTGCGCGCAGAACGGCAGGAGACCACCGCACTCGATGATGCGCACCGTGATCGCGTCGTGGCCGCGGGTGAACTCGTCGAGTGGAATCGACGCGCCGGCCTCGAGGCGAGCGATCACGGAGTGATCGCCCATCAGCTGGCCGATGTTGATGTTGTTGCGCGCGTGGATCGGCGCGAACGACGATGCGATCGCGAGCCGGCTGCCGGAGAACACCTCGCACTGGGCGGCGGTCTCGCGGCTCGAGCCGACCCCCTTCTGAGCGCCGGCCACGATGACCTCGAAGTTGCCCTCGCGGAGCGCGTCGGCCGGGATCAGCCGCTGGCCGTTGATGATGAGGCCGGCGTACGCGTTCTTCGCGATTGCTGCCGGGTCGTAGTCGAAGCAGACCCACGCGGGGGTCATCGCGTCGGTATTGATGTCGTCGAGCAGATCGGCCGGATCTAGATCGGCCATCCGCAGCGTGAGCGAGCCTTCGAGCTGCTTGCGGATCAGCTCCGGGTCTTTGGTGAGATAGAGGACGCGCTTGCCGGGCGTGAGCGCGAAGCTTCCGGACGACATCGCCCGGACCGTACCTCACTTCTTGGTGCGCGCGACCTTCTTCAGGGGGGCCTCGATCTTCGTGTCCCACGCGGTCGGTTCCTGCGCGGGTGCGGCGGGAGCGGTCACCTCGATGGTCGCCCCGTCCTTGGCGACCTTCACCGTGACGTCCTTCGCCTTCTTCGTGAAGTTGATCTTCACCGCCACCTGCTTCGCTTTCGGCGGGTACTCCGCGAGCGCGCCCCCGACCTCGCTCCAGACGCGGATCCAGAACGAGCTGTGCTCGGCATCGCAGTCATCGCCCTCGACGGAGACCGTCATGGAGAACTGCTTGGCGAAGGCATCGATCATCTCGTTCAGCAGCTTCTTCGTGGCGTCCTTGCCCCCGTTGCTGCGGCTCTCGATGTCACCCCAGTCGTCGGCGCCGACGGCCTTCGCGTACGTCCCGATGTCGCGCGTGAAGAACGACGCCGCGTGCACCATGCGGCCCTGCGGATCCGCGAGCTTTGGCTTGCAGGTCTTGCCCACCTTGAAGGTCACCAGCTTCGACATCACGTATGCGCTGGTGAACTCGCTCGTCGCTTCCTTCACCGAGAACGCGAGGTCATCGGGGATGGCATCGAATACCTGACGGAACGACCGCTGGAGCATGTCGTGGTTCTTGGCCTCGAGATCCTTCGGCACCGCGAGATCCCAGGTCGTGCCGTCCTTGCTGCGCGTGTTGGTGATCGCCCGCGTCTTGCTCGACACGTTCACGTTCACGAACACCTTCTCTTGCGGCGGCGGATACCTCACCACCGCGTCGACGGCATCGCCCCAGTAGCGAATCCAGAGCGCGCTATGCGCGGTATCGCAGTCGTCGCCGTCGACGGTCACGGTGAAGTGCAGGCGCTTCGCGAACGTATCCATCATCGGCTCGAGCAGGTTGCGAGCCGTGTCCTTGTCCTTCGCGCTGGACTCGATGTCGCTCCAGTCGTCGCCGGTGATCTTCTTCGCGTACTCGGCGATGTAGCCCGTCGCGAAGCTCGCGGCGTGCACGGCGCTGCCGCTCTTGTCGGCCACCTTGTCCCAGCACTTCGCGGGGAGATTCCACGTGAAGAACTTCTTGATGATCATCGCCTTGTGCACGTAGCCACTCGAGTCCTTGAGACCGAGGGCGAAGTCATCGACATCGGAGGCTCGCGCGGAGGTCGCGCTCCCGAGCGTGACAGCGGCGATCGCGGCGAACACGAAGGGACGGAATGCCATGTCGAAGCATTACGCCCGGATGCGACGGGGTATTCCAGTCCTGGCCGCTACAGCGACGACAGGAACGACCAGAAGATGGGCGCGGCGACGGCATCCTGGCGATCGTGGCCGCGGCCGCTCGTCTGGCACCACACCACGGGCTTCGCGCAGCCGGCGTACGCCACGCACGGCGGGTGATCCGTAGGGGTCGAGCTGGGTGGCGAGGTGCAACTGTTGCGCTCGAGGTGGTTGTCGCGGGTCGTCTCCGAGGCGGAGATGTTGACCGTCTGGTCGTCGACGTCGTGGATCAGCAGGGCGGCGACGTTGCCCGTGCAGCTAGTCCCCGGCTGGCCGCCGGCGATGCTCGCCACGCCCCGGAACAGCTCGCCGCGAATACAGGCGAGTCGATGCGTCATGAAGGAACCGCTGCTGTACCCGGTGAGGTACCGCTTGCTCGTATCGATGCAGAAGGCCCCCTCGACGTCGCTGACGACGGCGTCGAAGTACGGCACGTCGACGCTGGTGCCACCCGTGTCCCAGCAGTTCGACGCCGCGCGGCCCTTCACGAGGATGACGGTGTCGTTCGTCTGCGACTCGAGCGAGACAATGTTGTTCTCGCGGTCCGCGCTGCCGCTGCAACCGTGCAGCTGGTAGACGACCGGATAGGCGACGGCCGGATCGTAGCCTGCGGGTAGGCGCACGAAGGTCCGGCGGTCGGCGCCGCCAGCGGAGACCGCGCGCTCGACGTAGGCGCCCGGGGCCTGGGTGGTCGCCCGGTCGCAGCCCGCGCTACGTACCGGGTCGGTCGGGGCCGCGTCGATGGCGGGTCCGTCGGCAGCGTCGCCCGCATCAGCGGTCCCATCGTCCGCGTCACCTGTGGTGTCAGCGGCGGCGTCGTCGCTCGCGGCGGCGTCGCCTCCGCAAGCGGCCATGGCACAACCCAGTGCGAACGTGAGGGCCCTCATGCCCCGAGCGTACGCCTTGTGCAGGGCGGAAGTCCGAGGCATCTATCGGGGATGCCTTGGGCGCGGAGCATGCTGGCGGGGGTCGCCGCCGCGATCACGGCGTGCAACTCCGCCCCGGCCGCCACGATCGAGTTCTTCGGGCCCACCATCGAGCCGCCACGGGGGCTCGCGCAGATCCAGCCCGGGATCAGCGTCGCCGAGGCGATGAAGCGCTTGCCCGCGCTGCGCGAGGACCTGGGTGGCGTGCGCGACAAGCTGGTTCTCGACTCGGGTGTGCGTGATGTGCGCCTCGAGGTCCGCATCGAGGCGGGGCTGGTGTCGAGCCTCGTGGCCGTCGTCGGACCGAACGCGCGCATGCTGATGACGCGCGCGTGGGGAGAGCCGCAGGTCACGCGCGACTCGCTCGGCCAACCCGAGCTGTCGTGGGCGAGCGAGGTGACGGGCTGGCGCGTGAAGCTCGACTGCCTCGAGCGCAACTGCCTCGTCGAGTACCTGCCGTACCACGCGCTCACCGCCGAGTATTTCGGCGCGCACGTCACTCCGCCGAGCGATCTCGCGAAGCTGCGCGTCGGCATGAAGGTCGCCGACGCGCGCAAGCTCGCCGCGGGCCTCGTCGACGTGCGCGCCGGGCTCCCCACCGGCGTCGATGGTGTTCGGCAGTACGTCGCGATCGACGACAAGACGAGCACGGTGCGCGGGCTCTACATCAACATTCCCGCCCACGCGACGCCCGTGATCGAGGAAGCCTGGGGGGCTTCGCTGACGGCCACGGAGCTCGGCAAGCCGGTGCGCGTGTGGCTCGACTCGACCACCGGCTGGCGCGCGATCCTGCGCCCCGCTCTCGGTTCGAGCCAAGATCTCGCCTTCGAGGAGTATCTGCCGGTGGCGCAGATGCTTGGCGATCAGGTCGATGTCCTCGACGCGATCCCGGTCCTCGGCGTCGACGTCGACGAGCTGAAGGTCCTCTTCGCCGGGCAGATCACGCAAACGGGCCGCGACTACGTCGTGGCGCTGCCACCAACGGAGTGGGAGCGCGGCCACACGAAGGTCGCGCTCGACACGCAGGGGGGGAAGGTGCGCGAGCTCGCTTTTTCGATCACCTACAAGGCTCACCCGCCGGCGCGCGACACCCTGCTCCAGCTGTTCACGCACAAGTGGGGCGAGCCGCGACCGAGCGAGGACGACGGCCAGCGCATCTTGATCTTCCGAGACGGTCTGCCGCGCGTCGAGGTCCGCGAGGACACCGAACACGATGCGTGGAAGATCGAAATACGCTGAGCTGTCGCCCGCCAGACGCCGCCGCTGTAGCCACGGGGGCGACAGCCCCGGCGCGGAGTGAGCGCAACGTAGGGATGAGTCTCGCCTCGGGGGCGGGCGCGCCGGTTGCACTTCGTGCGGCTGATGGCGAGGTGTTGGTCCCCCCGTGCCCTCGAGCGGCTCGTCGCGCTCGCCGTCGTCGGGCCAGCGGTCATGGTCGTGCCGCTCGCCCGGGTCGACCCAGGGGCGCATGCCTCGTTGAAGCTCGCCGTGCTCGCGCTCGCGACCGGTGGCCTCGCGCTGGGCGCCAGGCTCCAGGCGCGGGCGAGCCTGAGCGAGTGGGCGCTCCGGGCGTTCGCGATCGGGGCGGTGGCGTCGACCGTGATCGCGGGTGCTCCGATCGCCACGGCGGTGCCCGTGCTGGTCGCACTCTCGTGTCTCGCGATCCTCCCGCGCGTCCTCGCGGCCCACACGCCCGCGTGGTCGGTCGTCGAGCGTGCGGTGGTGCTGAGCGTGCTCGGCGTCGCCGCCATCGCGATGCTCGAGCTCCTGGGCATGCAGCTGCCGTGGGCATCGCTGCGGCGCCCCGCGAGCACGCTCGGTAACCGCAACCACGTCGCCCAGTTCTTCGTCATTGCCCTTCCCGTCGTGGTGAGTGCGGCGGCGAACCGACGTCGACACGCGGGCCTCGCCCTCGCCCTCGCCACCACCATCATCATCGTCGCACGGTGTCGGGGCGCGTACCTCGCGCTCGGAGCGCCGCTGGGGTTGCTCGCGGTCATGGCGTGGCGACGGCCCGGATTGCGCTCGGTGATCGGCGCGCTCGGCATCGGCGCCGCGCTCGGGCTCATGCCGTGGCCCGGTGTGAGCTTCGACGGCTCGATCGCCAGCACGGCGACTCGCGTACTGGAGACCGAGGGCACGGGGGCCGATCGGCTGCGGCAACACGCGGTTGGTCTGGCCGCGATCGAGGCGCATCCGACCGCCGTGCTCGTGGGCTTTGGTGCAGGGTCATGGCAACGCGTGCGCGCGGAGTACGCCGTCGCGGGGGGCGAGCTGGCGCCTCGGTTCAGTGGCGCGGCCGTGCCCAATTCGGAGCCGCTGCGAATCCTCGTCGAGCAGGGCCTCTTCGGAATCGCCGCCGTGCTGGTGGCGTTGATCGCCGCGATTCGTCAGGCGCGGCATCGCCCGGTCGTTGTCGCATCGCTCGGTGCGGCCATGATCATCGGCCTCTTCGATCCCTTGCTCGTGCGCCCGGAGTGCGTGGCCCTGCTCGGAGTCCTCGTGGGAGCGAGCGCACCGGGGCCCGTCGAGCTCGGGCCTCCTCGCCGGCCTCTGATCGCGGCGGTGCTCGCCTCCCTGCTGGTCGCGGTATGTGTCCTGCGCGCGGCGGCGTTCATCGTCGCGAGCCCGCGCTCGCTCGATCGATATCGGCCCGGCAGCGCGGCCTGGGAGGCGCAGCTCGATACTGCTGCATCGCTGTTTCCGCTCGTCGCGCTCGACGAGAAACGCGCCCTGGGACTCGCCGCCCGCGGTCGCTGTCGGAGCGCTCGGCGAGCTCTCGAGCGGTACTCCGAACTTCATCCGCATCATTGGGGGGCACGTGCGGTGGTCTCCCACTGCGTCGATCGCACCCGTCACAACCGCTCGTCACTCGAAGAAAGGACACCATGACTCTCGGTCGCTCACTCATTGCATTGCTCGCTGGAATCTCCTTCGTCGCCTCGTGTGTCGACGCCGAGCTCGGCTCCGTCACGCAACGGCTCGATGGCTGCGATGGCTCCACGGAGTCGTACATCGACGAGAACGGTGAGGAGGTCATCTGCGTCTATACCGAGGAGCCATCCGACGACGACGCATCGGATGACGATGACTGGGGTGATGATGACTGGGGTGACGAGGACTGGAGTGACGACGGTTGGGATGACGACGGCGGAACCGACACCTCCGATCCGTGTGCAGCGTCGCCGGAGCTGTGTGGTGAGGGTGGAGAGCCACCGCCGCCCGCCGCCACGTGCAGAGATACCCTGTTCACCCGCGAGGCCGACGGGTACGCCGGCAGTCAGGAATGGGCGCGTATCAGCGCCATCGAAGGCGCTCGCGCGCTCGCGCGTGAGGCCTGCCGGAATCACAAGTACTACGTCGGCTACTTCGCGTACTGCGACAGCGGGGTACCAGACCAGAAGGGGTGGAGTAACGCGAACTCGTTCATCAGGGGCTGCACGGTGAAGCCGGACAACTCGTGGGTGTGCCGAGGCGGGTCGACCGTGTTCTGCTCCGACTACACGTATCACGCGTGGTGATCATCAGAAGATCGAGTAGACAAACGGTGCGACGTAGGAGAGCCCGCTCGTCGCCACCAGCAGCACCGCCGACACGAGCAGCACCAGCACGAGCGGGAGGAGAAACCACTTCTGGCGGGTCGCGAAGTGCGCCAGGAGGCGGCCGATGGTGCGGAGGCGATTTCCCAGTCTCGATCGAATCGCGCTGGGACGCGTACGGGCCGCGGCGCTCATCCGGGCCGCTTCGTGATGAGGACATCGTCGACGACGAGGCCGTCGATCGGATGAGATAGCAGGAAGGCGAGGGCGTCGACCTCGCTCGCGATGATGGGCTCGCCAGCGCCGTTGAACGAGGTGTTGAGCACGACGGGATGACCGCTCTGCGCGCGCATCGCCTCGAGGATCGCATACAAGGCCGGCGTCGCCGTGGTGACCGTTTGCACGCGCGCGGTGCCATCGACGTGGCGGACGGCGGCGAACGCTTGATCGGGGCACGGGCAGACCGTGGTCATGAACGGGGTCATGTCGTCTGGGGCGCCGGGGAAGTAACGCGCGGCGGCGTCGGCGAGGACGGCGGGCGCGAACGGCCGGAACGGTTCGCGACGCTTGATGGCGCGGTTCAGCCGCTCGCGACTGTCCGGATCGCGGGGGTCGGCGAGGATCGACCGCTGACCGAGCGCGCGCGGCCCCCATTCGAAGCGGCCCGTGCAGAGCGCGATGATCTCGCCGCGAGTGATGCGCTCGGCGATGACGGTGTGGATGTCGTCGGAACGCTTCACCGAGAAGCCCAGCTCGCCCGCGAGGGCCATCGCGGCGGCGGCATCCGCGGGGAGGCCGAGCGCGGCCGTCGTCAGCGGACCGGGCCTTGGATCGCCCAGCTCGAGCGCTCCGAGGATCGCGGCACCGAGCGCGCCGCCGGCATCGCCTGCGGCCGGTTGCACGAACACCCGGCGGAAGCCGGCCTCCTTCGCCAGGCGCGCGTTCGCGACGGCATTCAGGGCCACGCCGCCGGCGAGGCAGAGGGCATCGAAGCCGGTGCGGCGCTGGGCCTCCCGGGCGAGGGCGAGCAACGTCTCCTCGGTGACGAGCTGGAGCGTCGCGGCGATGTCGGCGTAGCGCTGGTCGCGTTCCGTCGAGAGATCCCAGGGCGCGTAAGGTGGACGCCGCGGTCCGAGGAGGCCTTCCAGCTTCGGACCGAAGCCGAGGTCGGCATTGGCGAGCTTGCCGAAGTACGACAGGTCGAGCTCGAACCAGCCGTCGGGCTCGACGCGGATCAGCTTCGCGAGCTCGTCGCGGAAGCGAGGCTCGCCGTAGGCGGCGAGTCCCATGACCTTGTACTCGCCCTCGTTGACCTCGAAGCCGAGGTACGCGGTGAGGCCGGCGTACAGGAGGCCGAGCGAGTGCGGATACTCGATGCGCCCGAGCGGCGTGAGCTCACGGCCGTCACCGCGCCACAGCCCCGTCGACACGGATTCGCCGACGCCGTCGACGGTCAGCACCGCCGCTCGCTCGTAGGGCGAGACGAACAGGGCGCTCGCGGCGTGGGCGCGGTGATGCTCGACGGCGGTGACCTTCGCGCGATCGACCCCGAGGCGCTCCGCGAGCTGATCCATCACCCACAGCTTGTCGCCGAGCTGCGAGGCCATCGCCCGGGGGAACTGGCGCAGCGAGCGGGGAAAGACCTCGAGGGTCGAGACGAGGACGCGCTCGAGCTTGTCGAACGGCTGCTCGTAGAAGACGACCCGATCGAGAGCCGCCGCCGCGAGACCGGCGTACGCGAGGCACGCCTCGGCGGCGTGAAAGGGCAGGCGGGGATCGTTCTTGTGCCGGGAGAGTCGCTCTTCCTGGATCGCCGCTACCACGTGACCGTCGACGACGAGCGCGGCCGCCGCGTCGTGATACGTGCCGGAGATGCCGAGCACGGCGCTCATAGCGAGAGATACCGCTGGCGCCGCTGGCGCCTCGTTCGCCCGCGCCCGAGCCGGCTGACGAGGGCCGTCGGCGGGGCGGCGACGAGATACACGACGCTCATCGCGAGCGCGAACACGAGGCCGGCGATCGCTCGCCCGGCGCGTCGCCACGTCCGCCACGCTTCCCAGAGCGCCGCGCGCCTCAGCTCGGTACGGGCCGCCTCCTCCGAGCCCGTCAGCTCGACGAGCAACGTGCGGGTGTAGTCCTCGTGGCGCGCCTCGTCGGCGAGGATGCCCCGAAACAGCTGCTCGGTACGCACGTCACCACGCGAGGCAAAGTGCTGCGCGTAGACCTCGAACTGCCGCCGGCCACGCGCCTCGCCGCGATGCACGAAGGCGAGGAACCGCACCTCGCCCAGGCGCTCGAACAGGTCCTCGGTGTCGGCGATCGGCGGACCGTAGCCGGCCTTGCCCGCATCCGTCCTGAGCTCCGTCGACCGCCGTGCGAACAGCGCCGCATGGCGGGTCTCGTCGGCCGCGTGCCGCAAGTACTGCGCCCTGCGCCCGAGCGAGGTCGTGAGGCGTGCCGCCTGGAGCAGATCGATCCGGCTGCCCTGTTCCGCGCGCGCGAAGCCGAACAGCTTGCGCGCCCCGTGGCCCGGGACCCGCCACACGAGCGGCGTGACGAGGCGAACCAGGGTGGTCATGGCGCGGGCGGGCTCGCCGGATCGCGGCGCGTGCACTCCAGCATCCGCGTGCAGTCCGTGACGTACGTGGTGGTGCAGGCCGGATCGGACGCGCCGTAGGCGCCCGAGCACGTGAACCGGTCCGGCTCGCCGTTCCGGCCCTCGAGGCGGAGGCCGCCGAAGAGCTGGTTCCAGCAGTCGCAGATCAACTCCTCCGTCGAGGAGAGGAACGCCGGCGGGCCCTGCGAGAGCTCGTAGTAGCCGCTGTTGTAGTACGGCTGCTTCTCCTTGCCGGTGGGGACCGGCTCTTCGAAGGCGATGGTCGGCTTCGCGGCGCCCACGGGCCACGAGATGTTCAGACGCCGCACGTGCGAGACCCACGCGAAGTCGATGATGACGTCTCGGCCAGCCTCGACGGGCGTCACCACCGATGTCTGATGCGGAACCGTCAGCGCGAGCGTCTCGCGGCTGGGATCGACGGCGACCGTCACGCGCGACGGATCGTCACCTTTCACCGTGCGGCCGCACAGGATGCGCACCCACTCGCGCACCCGCTTCGTCTCGCAACCCGCCGACGTCGAGCCCGCGACGATGATCTCCTTCGCCTCGCGCCACTCGGGCGGCAGGGGCACCGGCGAGCGCACCACCGGCGCGGCAGGGACCGTCGGGGCTGGGTTCTGGAGCGTCTTCCCGAGCGCGACGGCGAGTGCCGCGTGTCCCTTCGCCGTCATGTGGATGTCCCCCTTCAGGAACGCGCCGGGCTCGGCGGCGGCGAGCGCCGGTAACGCATCGAGCGCCGAGACGCCTATCGCCTCCGTCGCGGCGACGAGCTCGTCCGTGTACGCGAGCGTCGGCTTCATGTCGGTCACGGGCAACCCGTACTTCGCCCACTCCGTCTCCGAGACCTGCACGTCGATGGGCAGGACGACCACGACGAGCCGCGCGCCTCGGCTGGTCACCAGCGCCTGCACTTCGCGCACGTAGGCGGCGAGGGGAGGATCGAGCAGCTTCTGCAGCTCCGCGACTTCCGGCGCCGTGATCGTCTTCCAGGCCTGCTCGCGCTCGCTGAGCGTGGCCGCGATCGCCTGGTCTTCCGTGCGCGGGCTGTCCTTCAGGGCCTCCGCGAGCTTCGCCCGGAGCCGGGCCCGCATGATCACGCCCTTGCGAATGTGCTCGGTCGTCACGACGATGCCGCGAGCTCCCTCGGCGTAGGTGTCCTCGACGATGTCCCCGACGTTGGCGCGGGCGGCGTTGAACTGATGCTGGGCGGCGCGTCTCTCCTCGTACGCCCGTTCCCATTGCTCGTCCGAGATGCCGTCGGCCCACGCCCCCACGCCGTACATCTCTTTCGCCCGGTACAGCGCCGGCTCGAGCTCCGCGTCGGCTGCGGTCAGCTTGGCCAGGGCCTCGCGCCGCGCCGCCGCCTGGGCCTGCATCTGCTCCGTGCGGGCGGCGCGCGACTTCGCGATGCCCTCGCCGGCGACGACGAGATCGTGCCAGCTGCCCTCGCTCCCGAGCCCCGCATTGCCGACCGGGTCACCGTCGTGCAGCCACTTCCGCAGCGCGAACACGAGGTGCGACCGCCGATACAGCCACGCGCGAAACGGAAAGTCCGTCGTCGCGGTGGGCGCGTTCTCCGTGCGTACGGCCCAGCCGTCCCACACCGCGTGGCGGTCCCGGTTGGGCCGATGCTCCTCGAACAGGTCGTTCACCATGTTCAGCGTCAGCACGACCGTGGTCGGCTTGCGCTGGTCGATCAGCTCCGCGATGACCGCCTTGTACTCCGCAGGTCCATACGTCGGCACCCCCGCGTTGATCACGGGGCGGCCCGTCGCCTTGGCGAGCTGCGCCGAGAACGTCTCGCCCTCCTCGACACCGAGCCCGAACACCTGCGAGTCACCGACGACCAGGATCTCGTCCGGGCCCGGAGCCGGCCACTCGGTCCCGCGATAGCCCTTGCTGTTCGTGCGCACCGACGTGACGGGATTGCCGCCGAACGCGATCTTCTCCTCGGCGTTGGGTTCGAGTCGCACGCCGAGCACGCTATCGGCCACGTAGAAGTTCACGTGCGGGAACGCGCCGTCATCACGCGCCCGGAACACGAGCTCCGCGACCACGAGACCGACAGCGAGGCCCGCGAACATGGTCGCGAACCGCACCGCCCACCGCAGCAGCCGCGAGGAAGCGCGCGGGGCCTTGGGCACCCCCGGGCTCGCAGACGCAGCTATCGCAGGCTCGCTCATCGAGGATGGAACGCCCGAGCGCCCGGGATGATTCTACGTGGCCCGCTGTCGTTGCGAACAAGTGAACAGCGTGTTCACGCAGGTGCCTTGAGCGCTCCCCACGGCGGGCCCCGCACGATCAGTGCGCGAAGTAGTCGGTGCCAAAGAGCGCTTCGAGGAACGCCATCGTGCGGTCACCCTGGCGGTAGTTGCTGTTGATCTCGACAGGAGCCGGCAACGTGAGGGTGCCGTCCTTTGCGAGCGTCGGGCCCTTTGCGCCGCGGGGCCGGTATTGACAGACGATCGTCTTGATCTTGGTGGCGATGGCCACTTTGCCGGCGGGCGCCTGGCAGTGCTGCTCGACGTACTGGACGAACGAGATCTGACAGCGGTGCTCGATGGAGCTCGAGCCTTGCGCGAGCGTGGCGTCGGGGAGCCTGGAGAAGTCGAGGCGGTGCGTGAGCTGGGTGCCGCACGCCTGGTTCAGCGCGGCCATCTCCTTCGCCATCGCCTCCTCGGTGGAGCGTTGCGCCTGGAGCGCATACACGTGCTGCTCGTGCCGTTCGTACCGCTTGAAGAGAGCGCGCCGGTCGAGCTTGCGCGTTGCCTTCGCGTCGTACACGAGCGCGGTCCCGTCGGACAGAGTCGCGGCCACGGCCGTATTCCACGGCGACGTCGCGAGGGTGACGAGCACCTTCACCGTCGGGGCGTGCGGGACGAGCTCCTCGGGCGCGCTGCGGCGCGTGAGCGTCGCCAGGATGGTCTCGGCGGACCCTGCGCGCACGATCTCGACCAGGACGGCGCCGGTGTCTGCCTCCACGAGCCGCACGACGACCTGCTTGTCAGAGGAGACGAGTACGCGCTTGTGCGTGCCTACGCCCGCGATCGAGGTCATGCACGCAGGGAAGTCGCACGGCGGCTCGGTGGCGGTGGCGGTGGCGGGATGGGCCAGCGCCGCCACGAGCGCGATGCAGAGCACGAGGGGGGCGCGCATCCCGAGCGAACGTATCGAGCCACGCCTGCTATTCCCACGCCTGCGCTGAGGGGGGGCGCTGCGCTCGGGTCGCGGCAGCCAGCTCGTGGGGGCCCTTGAATCGAGACGGCTGCGGCTCAGCCCACTTCGGTTCCGCTCGCGCGGTAGTCGCGTAAGCGCCGCTCGAGCACACGCTTCTCGAATGCCGGCGCGAGAGCGATGGCCTGCTCGTAGTAGCGGATCGCGTCATCGCGTCGGTCAAGTCGGCGGGCGAGGTCCGCATACGTCGCGAGCCACAAGTGCGAGCCGAGAAGCCACGTGGGCGGTGCAAGGGCATCGAGCTTCGCGAGGGCCGCCAGTGGGCCCGAGGAGTAGGACAGCGCGATCGCGCCATGGAGCACGTGCAGCGGCGACGGCTCGAGTGCTTGGAGCCGATCGTAGTGCTGGGTGATCACGCTCCATCTCGTTTCGGCGAACGTCGGCGCGAAGGCATGTTCGCCCGCGATCGCGGCTTCCAGCGTGTACTTGGTCGGAGCGGCGTCTGGCGGGATCCGCCGGATCGCATCGAACCCGAGCTGCAACTCGGCTTGGCGGTAGCGGGTCCGATCTTGGTCTTCGAGGAGCACCGGTAGGCCGTCGACGTCGGTCCGCGCATCACGCCGTGCATGATGGAAGTGCATGAGGGCAAGCAGCGCCCACGCCGAGTGCGATCGGGTGCGCGGGTGGCGGGCGACGAGCCCTCCCAGGCGGATGGCTTCCTCGCACAGCTCGAGGCGAAGCACGGCGTCCCCCGTCGAAGCGAAGTAGCCTTCGGTGAACAGTACGTAGATCATGCGCAGGACCGATTCGGTTCGGTGTTCGAGCTCCGTCGGCTCGAGGTCCTGCGAGAGGTCGACATGGCGCATCGCTTCGCGGGCGCGTTCAACGCGCTTCTGCACGTTTTCTTCAGACGTCACGAGCCGAGTCGCGATCTCCTTGATCGAGAAGCCGGATAGCGTCCTCAATGCGAAGGCGATCTGCGAGGGCAGAGGAATCGAGGACTCGGCACAGGCGTACAGTGCGCGTAGCTCGTCGTCGTGCAGGTCGCTCGAGAGGGCGGCTTCGGGGAGAGTGTACGAGCCGAGGTCGGCACCGTCATCGAGCTCGTCTTCGCGTCGGGTCCGGCGCAGCGCATCGATGATGCGGTGGCGGGCAGCGCGGTGGATCCACGCGCGCGCGTTCGCAGGGACGCCTCGGGTGCGCCATTGCATGGTCGCCTCGACCATCGCTTGAGACAGGCCGTCTTCGACGGTCGCGATTCGATGCGCGCCAAACTCGCGCATGAGCGCCGCGATGAGGCGACCGTATTCGTGCCGCAGTACGAATCCGATCGCCTCGTCCGACATCAGTAGGCGGCCAGCTGACGAACTTCGAGGCTGGCGCCTGGCACGTAGAGCACCGGGCAACCCTTCGCGACTAGCAACGCGGCGTCGTAGTCCGCCGCCTCGACGATCGAGTAGCCAGAGACGAGCTCTTTGGACTCGATCGTGGGGCCGTCGGTGACGACGCCGGCCTTGATCGTGCGGCCGGTCGGCAACAGACCGTCACCCATGTCGACGATCTGGGCCGGGAAGGCGGCCTTCCAGGCCTGCCAGCTTGCGAGCATGGCTTGAAGCTCATCGGCAGACGGCATCTGGGCCTCGGTCATGGCGGGGGTGCGATAGATCAACAGGTACTTTGGCATGGGACACAAACCTTTCCGTTGGGAAGCGAACGTGGACAGGAGCAAAGCGTGGTGGCCGCAAGCGACTCAGCGCATGTGGGTCATGATGAGCGCAGCGATGATCAGGCTGGTGAGGGAGTAGCCGCCATTGACGGCGCTGAGCGTGATGCTGCGCTTCTCCCATGCGATGCCGTTCAACAGCGGCGGCAGGAAGAAGCCTAGGAACGTGAACACCGCAGCCTGCATGGCCTGGCTGATCGCGCCCGGGTCTGCACCGGGAATCCCCCAGACACTCGGGGTCCAGGCCTGGATGTTGTTGCCGAGCACGAGTGCGAGCACGAAGCAGCCAACGATGTTTGCGACGAGGCCTTTGGCGAGCGAGGCGCCGGTCTCGGCGTGGCCTGCTGGCAAGCCGAGCTCACGCAGCCACACCTTGCCGAAGGCGAAGGAGTACCAGCCGAAGCCGACGAAGAAGTTGACTGCGACGGCGATGCCGACGGCGAGGAAGTTGGGTTCAATCTGGGGCACGGTGCGCTCTCTCGTGAGGTGGGTGGGGGGCCTGGGAAGGACTCGCCTTCCCTTCGAGAGCGCAGCACCCCCTCACTTTCCGACACGGCCCCCGACTTTTTTTTCGAGGGCCGTTGCTCCAGGGAAATCAACGACTTCAGCGAGCGCGAGAACGCATCGGTTCGACGCCGTGGCCAGCCAAGGAGCTGTTTGGCGCCGGGGAGCGACCGATCAAAGTCGTTGCTTGTCGATCGCGGTGCGGGCCTGCTCGGAGAGGAGGCGGACGCCCATGATCATCGCCGCGAAGCGCGGGTCCTGCGTGAGGCCCTGCTTGAAGCGGTAGTAGATCTGCTGGGCGATGACGGCGGTCTTGATGAGTCCGAACGCGTAGTAGAAGACGAGCGAGTCGGCGCGGCGCCCGGAGCGCTCGAGGTAGCGGCGGGCGATCTGGTCGCGCGTGAGCATGCCCGGGGCGGCCGTCGGGCCGAAGGGGAGCTGGTGGTAGGCGGGTGGGTCGCTCTGCTGCGCCCAGTAGGAGAGGGTCGTGCCGAGATCCATGAGTGGATCGCCGATGGTGGTCATCTCCCAGTCGAGGACGCCAGTGATCGACTCGAGGGCGCCATCGAAGATGACGTTGTCGAACTTGAAGTCGTTGTGGATGAGTGCGGGGGCGCCGTCCGCGGGACGGTGCTGCGCGAGCCAGGCGGCGACCTCGGTGACGGCGGGGATGTCGTCGGTCTGCGACTTGGTGTAGCGCTCGGTCCAGCCGGTGACCTGGCGCTCGATGTAGCCGGCGGGCTTGCCGAAGTCGCCGAGACCGGCCGCGGTGTAGTCGACGGCGTGGAGCTCGACGAGGGCGTCGACGAGGAGCTCGCAGATGCGCTGGATCGCGGCGTGGTCGGCGGCGAGGGCGGGGGGCAGGCCGCGGCGGAGGATCACGCCCCGGCGGCGCTCCATCAGGTAGAAGGGCGCGCCGAGGATGGTGCCGGCCTCGTCGAATGCGAGGACGCGCGGAGCCTTTCCATAGACAGGGGCGAGCTTGGAGAGGACAGCGACCTCGCGGCCCATGTCGTGCGCGGACTTCACCTTCGACCCGAAGGGCGGGCGGCGCAGGACGTAGTCGCGATCGCCGTGAGTGATCGCGTAGGTCAGGTTCGAGTGGCCGCCGGGGAACTGCTGGACGGAGATGGGCCCGTGGGCGCCCAGCTCCTGCTCGATGAACGCGGTGAGCGCAGCCGCGTCGAGCTCTTCGCCCGCTCGCACGGCGCGGGGCGCATCGAAGGCGGGGTGAGCCCCGCCTGAAGCGGCCTCGAACGTCACTGGTACCTCGCGAGGAGGCGCTTCGCGACGACCATCTTGTGGACCTCGTCCGGACCGTCGTAGATGCGCGCGCCGCGCTCGTGGACGTAGTAGTGCGCGAGGATGGTGTCACTCGTGATGCCGAGCGCGCCGTGGAGCTGGATGGCGCGGTCGACGAGGCGCAGCATCACGTCGGCGACGTAGAACTTGATGAGCGACACCTGATCGCGGGCGGCGGAGAAGCCCTTCTTCTCGATCGTCCAGGCAGCGTGGAGGACCATCAGGCGCGAGGCATCGATCTCGGCACGCGCCTCCGCGATCCAGGACTGCGCGATCTGGCGCGTCGAGAGGGTCTTCTCGTCGTCGATCTTGCGGCGTGTGATGTGACGACACGTGGTCTCGAAGACGCGCTCGCAGATGCCGATCCACCGCATGCAGTGGTGGATGCGCCCGGGGCCGAGGCGCTCCTGCGCGATCATGAAGCCCAGGCCCTCGCCGCCGAGGCGGTTCGCCTGCGGCACGCGCACGCCGCGGTACCAGATCTCCGAGTGGCTGCCCCAGCCGTCGCCGGCCTCGCCCATGATCTTGATGTTGCGAACGCGCTCGAAGCCGGGCGTGCTCGTCGGCACGATGATCATCGAGGCGCGCGCGTGCGGTGGTGCCTCGGGGTTCGTCACGGCCATCACGATCGCGAAGGCGGCGCCGTCGGCGGCGGTGGTGAACCACTTGTGCCCGTCGATGACGTAGTCGTCTCCGTCCTTCACCGCCTGGCACGACAGCAGCGTGGGGTTGCTGCCCGGGTTCTCGGGCTCGGTCATCGAGAAGCAGGAGCGGATCTCGCCCTTCGAGAGAGGCGCGAGCCACTGGGCCTGCTGCGCGGGCGTGCCGAACTTGTGGAGGATCTCCATGTTCCCGGCGTCGGGGGCCTGGCAGCCCGCGGCGTAGTGACCGAGCGGCGAGCGCCCGAGGCGCTCCGAGACGAGGCCGTGCTCGACGAGCCCGAGCCCGAGGCCGCCCAGCTCCGGGGGGAGCTGCGGTCCCCAGAGGCCC
This sequence comes from Kofleriaceae bacterium, assembly GCA_022842285.1. Lineage (GTDB taxonomy): Bacteria > Myxococcota_A > Polyangia > Haliangiales > Haliangiaceae > JABFXX01. Next base: position 3,760 of record JALHPV010000072.1, on the reverse strand, counting down.
GCGGCCTTGCAGGCGGCGCGCAGCTCGGCGAGGCGACCGGCGGACGCGGCAAAGCCGTGCTCGAGCACCTCCGCTTCAGCGGGGATGACAACGTCGGCGACGAAGCGCTCGTAGCGCTCGAGGAGGGGGCGCACCGCGGCGGGAGGATCGAAGTCCATGGAGGAGGGAATCCTACCGGTCGGTGACGAGCTCTGGTGGCAAGTGGCCGGTCGTGTTGAACGTGACCAGCGACACCTTGTCGGGGTGCCAGGCGAAGTCGCCGGTGCGAAACGCCAGCTCGGTGATCGATGCATTTCGCACGACGATGCTCGTGCGGATCATGCGCTCTGCCGGGAGGCCGAACACCAGGCCCATCGCCACCCCGATGGGACCCGCCGATGTGACGCAGCCGATCCGTGCGCCCGAGCGCGCGGCCCGGATGATCATGTCGTAGGCACTCCGCACCCGGTCGACGAAGCCGGCGGCGCGCTCCAGCCCCTCCACGCTCGATCCACCCGCACCGCCCTCCGGCGGCGCTTCGCGTCGCGCGTCCGCGACGCTCCACTCATCCCGCGCCCAGCGACCGAGCACCTCCTTGAAGGCCTCGTCGAGGAGTCGCGGCGTCGGGGCGGTCTCGAGCTCGGCGAACTTCGGATCGTCGGCGACGAGCATCGGCACGAAGTGCTTCAGCATTTCGAAGGCGGGGTACTCGGCGAGGCCGTCCAGGGTCGTCGGTGTGGGCAAGGGTATGCCCGCCGCCTCGGCGGCGAACGCGGCCGTCTGTTGCTGCCGGCGCAGAGGTCCGGCGAACAGCGCGTCCAGGCGTGCGTGTGCGAGATGTCTTCCGATCGCGCGCGCCTGCTCTTCGCCGCGAGTCGAGAGACGGTCGTAGTCGGTCTCACCGTACGACGCTTGTCCATGACGGATCAGATAGAGAGTTCCCACCTACGCGCATGGTACCGTCGCCAACGATGAAGCTGGGCGTCGCATCCGTACTCGCTGCGCTGGTGATGAGCTGTGGGCCGACCGGGCCGGGCGATGGGGGAGACGAGGGGCCGGACACGTCGGGTGATACCGACATGGATGGCATCTCGAACAACGATGAAGGAGAGCCGGACGGCACCGACACCGATGGTGACGGCACGCCGGACTTCTCCGACTCCGACTCCGACGGCGATGGCATCCCCGATTACATCGAAGCCGGTGACGCGAACGTCGACACCGATCCCGCGGACTCCGACAACGACGGCACGCCGGACTTCCGCGATCTCGATAGCGACGGCAACGGGCGATCCGACGCCGACGACGGCGCGGAGGATCAAGATGCCGACGGCGTGCGCGACTTCGCAGATCAGGACGACGATGGCGACAACATCGGCGACACGCTCGAGCTCGGCGCCGACGTGGCGAACCCCATCGACAGCGATGGCGATGGGACCCCGGACTTCCGCGACATGGATTCCGACAACGACACCATCAAGGATGTCGACGAGACCGCGCAGGACTTCGACATGGACGGCGCGGGGAACTACCTCGACTCCGACAGCGATGGCGATTGCGTTCCCGATCAGGCGGAAGCGCGCGGTCTGACGCCGCCCGCCGACACCGATGCGGATGGCCGTCCGGACTTCGTCGATCGCGATAGCGACAACGACGGGATCGCCGATGGCGACGAGGACGCGAACTGCAACGGCGCGGTCGACGGCGGTGAGAGCAGCGCCTCCGACGAGGACTCCGATGACGACGGCGTCAGCGATCTCATCGAGACTGCGGCCGGTACCGATCCGACCGACCCGAGCTCGAACCCCCAGGCCAACGGTGACTTCGTCTTCCTCGAGCCGTACCAGGAGCCGCAGTCGCCGACGGAAGACGACCTCGACTTCTCGACCTCGCTGAAGGCGGTCGACATCTACGTGCTCCTCGATCGTTCGGGCTCGATGAGCGCCGAGATCGCGTCGGTGAAGGCGAACCTCTCCGCGGTCGTGGCGAACCTCTCGTGCTCCTCGGGCCTGCCGAACTGCATCCCGGATCTCTGGGCCGGCGCCGCCACCTTCGGTTACTCGTCGTCGGGGGCGCAGGCGTTCCAGAACTGGGTCGACGTGCAGCCGAACGCGAACTTCGCGCCGGTCGTCACGTCGGAACCGCCGGGCGGCTCGACCCGCGAGGCCACGAACTACGCGCTGCTCGCGGCGATCACCGGCGAGGGCGGCGCGGCGTACGGTCTGTCGTCGGTCCCCGCACGCGCCACCTGTGCTGGCTCGCCCGCGGGCGCCGCCGGCTTCGGCTACGGGTGCTTCCGCCCCACGGCCCTCCCCGTCGTGCTCCTCGCGACGGACGAGCCGCCCATCTCGTCGGGCGACACCTATACGACCCCGAACTTCGCCTCGGTCGTGGCGCCGCAGTACACCACGCGCGCGGCCCGCGTCGTCGGCATCCTCGGTGATGGCGCGCCCGCCTCGGTCGGCAACGATCTGCGCTCCATCGCCACCGCGACGGGCGCGGTCGACGCTGGCAACGGCAACGCTCCGCTCGTCTTCAACGGCTTCGGCGCCGGCGCCTCGACGGCGATCGAGAACGGCATCCGCACCCTCGCCGCCGGCCTCCCGATCGATATCAACGCCGTGACCGTCGATGACGCCGCCGATGCCGTCGACGCCGTGGCCGCGTTCGTCGACCACCTCGAGACGCTGCAGCTCGGCACCCCGGAGTGTGCGAACGGCCTGACCGCCATCGACACCAACGCCGACTCGTTCGCGGACCAGTTCGTCCAGGTTCGCGCGGGCACGCCCGTCTGCTGGAAGGTTGTCAGCAAGCAGAACACCACCGTCCCCGCGACGGACCAGCCGCAGCTCTTCAAGGCGACCGTCGCGGTCTACGGCGACGGCGTCACGCAGCTCGACACGCGCGACGTGTACTTCCTCGTCCCGCCGCGCCCGCTCGACGGCCCCATCGGCAAGCGCTAGCGCCGCTCAGAAGTACATCTTGCAGCTGCGGCAGAAGAACCGCAGGTGCGCCTCGACCCACGCCATCGGCGCTTCGCACTGCGGACACGCCGGTGACGGGCCAGCACTCGCGGTCTCCGAGTCGCGCGGGGGCGGGAGATCGGGCGGCGCGGTGACGGTGACCATCGTGACCGACACCGCGGGCATCGGTACCGAGACGGGACCGGCGAGGGTGGGCACTACGTCGGTGGTGCGCGGTCCTGTCTGCACGGGCACGACATCGGTACGGGGCGCCCGCTCGGCCGCCATCACGTCGGTATGCCCCCCGACGGCGGGCATCGAATTCGTGATCGTCGGGGCGCTGCCGAACGTGGGCGCCGGCATCGCGTCGGTCGCGCTGATCATCGCCGCGCCCGTGTCGGGGCTCGGCGGCGGAATCGGGGCGTCGAGGTCGCCAGCTGGCATGTCGATGTCCAGGCTCGGGGTCGTCATGTCGCCGACGGCGAGCTCGTTCTCGGCGGTCCCGTCCGCGTCCTGCTCGTCCCGGTACATGCCGGTGGGCAGCGCCGAGTCGCGCGACGCGTCGGGGAGCTGCGTGGGCGGAGCTGCACCCGGGCCGCTCGTCGGGAGCTTCGTCATCACCGGCGGCTTCGGCGGGGCGACGGGGCGGGGCGCGGGCAGCGGGACCACGCCCTTGAGGGGCGGCACCGTCGGCTTGTTTGCGCGCGGCGGCGGTAGCGTCTTGGGACGCGGCAGCGGGCCACCGAAGGGCGAGGCCGGCGCCGAGGCGGGCAGCACGAACGGCCGCGGCGGTACGGCCATGGGGGGCGCGGGTGGAG
>JALHPV010000071.1:23792-28291 GCA_022842285.1 Kofleriaceae bacterium | reverse complement strand
CCGCCGCCCCCCCGGCCGCCGCGCCGGCCCCGGCTCCGGCGGCCGCCGCCGCGCCCAAGGACGACAAGGGCGGCGACGCCGGCGACGACAGCTCCACGCGGTTCGGCCTCCTGGAGCTCGACTGATGAGTCAGGTCGCTCGGCGTTACTACGACCGCGGGCGGCAGTCGCTCGAGAACGGTGATCTCGAGTCAGCGCAAGAGGCGCTGCGTGCCGCGCTCGACCTCGCGCCCGGGTTCGGCAACGCGCGTGTCGCCTACGCCGTCGCGTTGGCCCGCGCGGGGGACGCACCGCGCGCCGCCCAGATTCTTCGCCACGGCATCCCGCGCTGCCTCTCCAAGGTCTCGTCCGCCGCGATGTACGCGACGCTCGGCGACGTCCTGGTGCTGGGCGGCGACTTCTTCGGCGCCGAGGAAGCGTTCCAGATGGCCGCCCAGACCCCAGGCTTCGAGGTGCGCGTGGCATCGGGCCTGGCGCGCGTGTACGCCCGGCTGAACCGCTACCAGGACATGGCGGCACAGCTGAAGAAGGCTGCGGCCGCCTCGTCGAAGCCGGATCGCCCTCAGTAGCCGGTTACCGACTGCGAGTACTGCTGCTGCGGGATCCAGAGCGGATCGACGAACGTCTGCGCGAGCACGACGGTGATGTTGTCGGTGCCGCCGTTGTTGTTGGCCGCGCGGATCAGGTTCTCGGCGACCACCTCGAGTGAATCACCCGAGGTCATGATCTCGCGGATCATCCAGTCGTCGACGAGGTCGTTGAGACCGTCGCAGCAGAGCAGATAGATGTCGTTGTGCTCGGGCGTCATCGCGTTGTGCTCGATCTCGACGTTCGCATCGAGCCCGATCGCACGAATGATGACGTTCGACGTCGCCGGACCCATCGTGCCGATGAGGTCGGGGCGATCCTGATAGAGGTTCCGCAGCGAGTGGTCGCGCGTCAGGTGCGTGAGCTGCCCGTTCCGCAGCAGATATGCGCGCGAATCGCCGCAGTGGCAGATGTGCACGAGGTTCTCCTCGAATCGCACCCCGACCGCGGTCGTGCCCATGCCGTGGCAGGTCGGGTCCATGAGCGAGCGCTGGTACACGGCGGCGTTCGCGGCGCGCATCGCCGCCACGAGCGGGTCCTGGCCATAGGCGGGCGGAGGCTCGTTGGTCTTCAGCGCATGTACGATCGTGCGGATCGCGATATCGGAGGCGACCTGGCCCGAGGCGTGACCTCCCATGCCGTCGCACACCACGTACACGCCGAGGAAGTCGTCGTAGTACATCGCGTCTTCGTTCTGCGTACGCGCGGCTCCGACGTCCGTGCGTCCGACAGCGCGGAGCAGGAACCGCTCGACGGGAATCTGGCGCGGTTCGGTCACGACGGATGAGCCCCGCAGAGGTTTACGTCGGCGGCGCGGGCGAGCTTCCTCATTCGGTCACCCGCCGGTTTGGCATGTTGGGGAGGGTGCTCGAGATGTCCTGGTACCGGTCCGTTCGCAGGCTTGCGAGCGCGGCCCAGCCCTCCGCGGAGGGCGATGTAGGGGAGACGGGGGCATGCCAGTCCATCGCCATGACCTCGCGGGCGAGGGACGACCCGATGGGGGGGGGCTGGGCTTCGACGTACGGACTCTCGAGAGCGATCGTGAAGTGGCTCTCGACCCGGTGCAGATCGCGCAGGATCGCCTGCGGGGCGCACTCGTTCATCGCGTCCGCGATGTCGTCGCGCCATTCGTACTGGCGCTCTTCTGCGAGGTCGCGAACCATTGTCGCGTCGAACCGCGCGATCGATGGATCGACCACGGACCGGTAGGTCTCCTTGAAGTTGAGGAGCGCGTCCTGGACGTCGTAGACCGAGCTGTGGCGCGCGAGCAGCGCGGGATCGACGGCCGCCATCGCGCGCTCCTGGGCTTCGCGGACGGCCTTGATCCCGGGATCCTCGGCAGGCTCTGTGGCGGCGCTCGCCACGAGATCGCCGAACGACGGCAGACCGAACCATCGCTCGAGTTCGGCACGCATGGCCGGATCGATGACGGCGTCTTTCGCCTTCCTCTCGTCGTCCTCGGACATGATGGTCGCCTCTAGAGTTGCAGCACGATGACGTAAGCGAGCGTGCCGAGCGCGACGCCGATGAACAGCGACACGATCCAGAACAGCGTCGAGGCGCCTTGCTCGACCACGCCCGTCGGCTCCGAGCGCATCGGCGCGCCCGGCATGGGGGCCGCTGGCACGGCGGCCGGAATGCCGCCCTGCTTGGCAGCGGACACGAGGCCATCACTCGGCTGCAGCATCACGGTCTTCTGGGGGGGCGCACCGGGGCCGCCCGGCGGCATGCCACCTGGTGGCATCATCCCCGGTAGCCCGGGCTGTGGCATGCCGCCCTGGGGCGGAAGGACCGGCGCCTGACCGGCGATCATCGTCTTCTGGTTCGCGTCCGCAGGACGGAACTGGCCCGGACCGGCGGCGAGCCCGCTCTGCTGCTGGGGCTGCCCCGCGGCGAACGGGCTGACCTGCGCGACCATCGTCTTCTGGACGGGCGAGGCGGCCTGGTAGCCCTGCGACGGGCTTCCCCCTGGTGCCTGCTGCGGCTGCATTCCAGGCGGCGGCTGGTTCTGCATGTGCGGTGGCGCCATGCCCGCGACGGGAGGCGCCTGCACCACCGGCGGCGGGGCGATCATCGTCTTCGGCATTCCGCCCGCGCCGATCGACATCCCCGCTGCGCTCACCTCGGCGAACACCTGCTGGCAGTGCTGCATCATCTCGCCAGCGGACTGGTAGCGACGGTTCGCGTCCTTCTCCATCGCGCGCCGAACGATCTGCTGGACGGAGTACGGGATCGAATCCGGCATCGCCGGGACCTGACCCGACAGGTGCATCTGGATCACCGTCATCGGGTTGTCGTCGTTGTACGGAACGTTGCCCGTCAGCATCTCGTACGCGAGCACGCCGAGGGCGTAGAGATCGGAGCGCGCGTCGAGCGGGAGACCGCGGCCCTGCTCCGGTGACATGTACTGCGGCGTGCCGAACACGACACCGGCCTGCGTCTTCATGCGATCGCCCTCGAGGAGCTTGGCGACCGAGAAGTCGAGCAGCTTCACGAAGTCGGGCGAGCCCGCCATGTTCAGGAGGAACACGTTATCGGGCTTGATGTCACGGTGAATGATGCCGATCGAGTGCGCCTCGGCGAGCGAGGCGCAGCACTGGATGAGCACCTTGACCACCCGCTGCGGCGCGAGGGGCCCCTTCGCCAGAGCGTCGCGGAGCGACATTCCGTCGAGGAACTCCATCGTCATGAACAGGCGACCGTCGGACGTCTGACCGAAGTCGAACATCCGGATGGTGTTCGGATGCTGCAGGCGCGAGCACGCCTTCGCCTCGTTGTAGAAGCGCTGCACCCACGTCGGGTCCTGCGCCATCTGCTGATTGAGCATCTTCAGCGCGATGATGCGGTCGATCGAGATCTGGCGGGACTTGTAGACCACGCCCATGCCGCCTTCGCCGATGCGCTGCTGGATCTCGTAGCGACCGTCGATGACGCGACCAACGAAGGGGTCGTTGCTCATTTCTTACACGCGGGCGACGTCTTGGGCGCGTTGAAGCGAACCCGCTTGTTCGAGTTGACCTGGTCAGGGGTCAGCGTGACCGTGCCCTTCACGGTCTTCTTGTCGATGGAGACGATGGTGACCTTGCCGCCCGAGAGCGGTGGGTCGCTGTTCTTGCCCGCGTTGCCCTGGAGCACCTCGGCGTCATAGGAGTCCTCGATCCCCTGATCAGACCCGACGCCGACGATGATCGTGGTAACGCCACCGACGACGCTCTTCGAGATCACGCGGCCGACGACGCCGGCCTTGTTGACGCCACAACACCGCGGATTGTCCGGATCGATCTTGGCCGGGTCGCACGGCTTCCAGAACTTCTCGATGGGACGGCACTTCTTGAAGTTGATGTCGGGCGGGTTGGGGCAGGGCGCCTTCTCCCGGCAGTCCGGCAGCTCCGGGTCGATTGCCGTCAGGTTGCACTTGCCCGCGCAGGGCGGGTGCTCGGGCGGCGCCCCCGGCGCGCACACGGTGAGGCAGGACGGGTTGTTCGGATCGTGCGCGACGCACGCGACGACGATCTCCGGCAGGTCCGGGAGGCGTGGTGGATCCGCGACCTCGACGCTCTCGAAGCCCATGTCCGGAACGATCACCGTCTCGGCCCACTCGATGTTCAGGCGGTACTTGCCCGCATCGCCCCGCTCCTTGGCGTAGACGCGGATGTAGTACTTGCCCTTCGCGGACTCGATCTCGGCCGAGACGGAGCGGCGAGCGCCACGCTTCTTCTTCTTGCTCTTCTTGCCCTTGCCCTTGCCCTCGTCGGTGAAGACGATGCCACCCCACTCGTCGAACACGTCGAAGCCGAGCTGCAGGCCCGGACGCGGCGGCGTCCAGGAGAGCTTGATGTCCATCTTGCCGACCTTCTTCTCGGGCAGCTCGATGACCTTCCAGTCGGCGCGATCACCGCCGGGGTAGGTGAC
>JALHPV010000071.1:0-23782 GCA_022842285.1 Kofleriaceae bacterium | reverse complement strand
GCACCAGTTCGACCGCCCCCGTGGACTTGGCGTCCTCGCCGGATGCCTTGTCTTGCTTGACGTTGTAGGGGCAGGCGGTGAGCGCGCAGAGCGCGACCACAACCATCCATGCCCCCACCGATTTCCCGAGCATGTCTGGAGTGTTATCGGGAACGGGAGCCAGTTCAAGAGGGGAGCGCAGCTATGGCGTGATCGTCACGGAGTTCCCCGCGGCCTTGATCTGGTCGGGGGTCGCATCGACGGTCGCCTTGCACGCGCGCGCGTTGCATCCATAGAGCGAGTACGTGCCCGGGATGCCCTTCACCTTGGCCTTCATGCCATCGGAGGCGCCGGTGTCGGTGCCGCGACCGACGGTGATCACCGTCTTGCCACCGCTGACGGAGCTCCCCATCACGCGTGCGGTGACGGTGGTGTTCGTGGTCGGGGGCGGCGGAGGCGGCGGGGTGCCGGGGCCCTTCGGGGTCTTCGGCTTCTTCCCCGTCGGGGGCGGCGGCGTCTTCACGATCGCGCCCTTCGGCGTGTCGTCGGTGGTGGGGACGACAGGGAGCGGATCGAGGAACGCGACCTGCGACGGGAAGTCGCTCTTCACCTCGGCGGTCGGCGCGGCCTTGAACGCGGCGCGCAGCGTGAACTCGCCGACATCCATCCGGCCCTGCAGGTAGAGGTGAATCAGGTAGCGGCCGCCGGGGAGCTCGGAGAAGGTCTTCAGCTTCGTGGTCTCGCCCGCCTCGTCGTCCTCGAGATCGGACTTGTAGAGCGAGCGGAATCCGTCGTCGAGGATCTCGAAGCCGATGTCGAAGTCCTCGCTGGCCTGATCGGGCGGGAGGACCTCGAGGCGGAGTGCGAGCTCACCGGTGCGCGGGAGATCGACCGAGTACCACTTCGCCCGGCGCTGGTCGGGATACGAGAGGTCGTCCTCCGCCTTTGCCTCGAACTTCTCGTTCCACGAGAGCGTCTTCGGCTTCTTCCAGGGCGTCGCCTTCTCGGAGCGATATCCGTTGTGCGTCGGGACATCGGGACCACCACACGCTGCCGTACCGAGAGAGGCCACGAGGACCGGGACAATCCACCGCATGCGCGAAACACTAACATGGGCCACCTGGCGATGCCCGCGCGCCATAGTTGATGGGTGAAGGCCGTCCTCACAGCCTGCATCCTCGTCGGAGCATGTAGTGATCCCACCGGCGGTTCGACCGAGGGTCCGGTGCTCTTCGCCAAGCTCTGCACGCAGTGTCATGGCGCGACCGGCAAGCCTTCGGACTCGATGGCGCAGTCCCTGAAAGTCCGCGATCTGACCGACCCGGCGGTGCGGGCGACGCTCACCCAGGCGCGGGTCAAGGAGCAGATCCTCCAGGGGTCGGCGACCAAGACCATGCCGTCGTTTCAGGGCCTCGTCACCGACGCCCAGGCCGATGCGCTCGCCGCCTGGGTGGTCAGCGAGCAGTTTCTGGCGCCGCCGGCTGCGCCTGCGTCCGAGCGGAAGTGAGCTCGGCGCGGACCGCCTCGTCGGTCTCGGTGGCGAGGGCGCGGTCGAGCTCCCTCGTCGCTCCGAGCTGCCCGAGCGCCCACGCGGCATGACCGCGGACGAGCGGCGAGGCATGCCCAAGTAGATCGACGAGCGCGGGGATGGCGGCCGCGGAGTGCGTGTTGCCGAGCGCGATGGCGACGTTCCGCAAGAGCGTCGGCTGCGCGATGCGTCGCATGGCGGTGCGCTTCACGAACTGACGCAGCTGGTTCGCGCCCTTGCGCGCGAGGCCGGCGAGGTCGGGCAGCGCGTGCTCGAGCGTGCGCGGCGTGAGGGCGGGCGGCGTGGCGCTGCCCTTGCCCGCATTGAAGGGGCAGACCTCCTGGCAGACGTCACAGCCGACGACCCAGGTGCCGATCTGGGCGCGGAGCTCGACGGGAATCGGGCCCTGATGCTCGATGGTCAGGTACGAGATGCAGCGCCGCGCGTCGAGGACGAACGCGTCGACGAAGGCGCCGGTCGGGCAGGCGTCGAGGCACGACCGACAGGAGCCGCAGCGCGTGGTCGCGGGCTCGTCGCGCGTGGGCGTGAGCTCGACATCGACGAGGAGCTCGCCGAGGACGACGTAGCTGCCGAGGCCGGGTGCGATCAGCATCGTGTTCTTCGCCACGAAGCCCAGGCCGCCACGCTCCGCCCACTCGCGCTCGAGGACGGGGGCGCTGTCGACGCACGGGCGACTCGCGACGGGACGGCCGAGCTCGGTGGCGAGCCGATCGGCGAGGGCCACGAGCTTGTCCCGCATCACGAGGTGGTAGTCGTCGCCCCGTGCGTAGCGGGCGATGCGCCCGCGCAGGAGCTGGTCGGGCGGAATCGGATCCGTGCGGTCGTACGCGAGCGCGACGACGATCAGCGACCGCGCCTCGCCGAGGAGGGCCGTCAGATCGCCACGGGCCATGACGTGCTCGGGGCTCGCGAGGTAGGTCATCTCGCCGGCATGACCGGCCGCGAGCCAGCTCGTGTACAGCGCGTGCCGCCGTGGCGGCTCGACGGGGATGACGGCCGCGCGCGCGAAGCCGAGCTCGCGTGCGATCGCCGCCAGGTTCACGGGAGGTCGGCTTCTGCCGCGCCTTCGCGATCGTCGTCGGCGGGCTGCTCCGCGAAGTAGATGTCATCGTAGGCGACCGACGGGTCGCGCACGCGCGGCTGCGGGTAGGTGATGCGCTCTCCCCGGTAGGTGCGGACCACGACCTCGTGCTCCCCGAGGGACTCGATGTAGTTCGGAAAGATGGGCACCTTGCCGTGGCCGCCGGGGGCGTCGAGGACGAGGCTCGGCACCGCCATGCCGTTCATCCAGCCGCGCAGGCCCTGGTACAGCCGCATCGCGTCCTCGACGGAGGTACGCAGGTGATCGGTGCCGATCACCGTATCGCCCTGGAACAGGTAGTACGGGCGCACCCGCGACTTGAGGAGCCCGCGCATGAGCGCCCGCAGCGAGCGCACTGACGAGTTGATGCCGCGCAGGAGTACCGTCTGATTGCCGACGGGGATGCCCGCATCGACGAGCCGCTCGCACGCCGCGCGCGCGTCGGGCGTGAGCTCGACGACATGGTTGAAGTGCGTGTTGATGAAGAGCGGGTGGTGCTGCTTCAGCATCGCGCACAGCTCGGCGTCGATGCGCATCGGGCACACCACGGGCAGGCGCGTGCCGATGCGAATCGTCTCGATGTGCGGGATGGCGCGCAGTCGACCGAGCAGGTAACCCAGGCGGCGGGTCGACAGCAGCAACGGATCGCCGCCCGAGAGCAGCACGTCGCGGATGCGCGTGGTCTTCGCGATGTACGCGAGGCCCGCTTCGAGATCGGCGGTGGTCGGCGGCTCGTCGCCCCCCACGAGGCGGCGCCGGTTGCAATGCCGGCAGTAGATGCCGCAGCGGTCCACGACGAGGAACAGCACGCGGTCGGGATACTTGTGCACGACGCTCGGCGCCGGGTTGTGCGAGTCCTCGCCCAGCGGATCGCGCAGCTCCTCGTCGCGAATGTCAGCCTCCGTGGCGTTCGGAATCGCCTGCATACGAATCGGGCAGCTCGCGTGCGCCGGATCCATCAGGCTCGCGTAGTACGGCGTGATCCCGACGCGGAAGAGCTTCGCGGAGGCGGCGAGACCCTCGCGCTCGGCCGGCGCGAGCTCGATCACGCGGGCGAGATCCGCGGCGTTCTGCAGCATGTGGCCGAGCTGCCAGCGCCAGTCGAACCATTGCGCATCGGGGACGTCCGCGCGCCGGACAGAACCGGTGAGCCGAGGCTGCTCGGAGGGAACTACATGCAGGCGCACCACGCGCCGTATGTAGCACGCGCCCGCTCGACGACGGGCTGTAAGCCTTCGGTCGTCGGTAGTGTCGCGAGCTCGGCCGCGGTGACCCACCTCACCGCCCGGGCATCGTCGCCGGCGCGGAGCGTTCCCCCGAGGACGCGGGCCACGTGGTCGTGGATGACGTAGTGGTAACCCTCGCCGACGCGCTCGAGGGTCTCGGCGTGGGGGCCGACCTCCACGACCAGCCCCGTCTCTTCGCGCACCTCGCGCGCGACGCCCTGTTCGATGGTCTCGCCAGGCTCGAGGCGGCCGCCGGGGACCGTCCATAGTCCTTCGCCAGGGGGCTTGCCGCGCTGGACGATCAGGACGCGTCCGTCCTCGTCGAAAACAATGCCGCCGACAGCCATGGTGGGGCTCACATCCGCCTCCGTGGCTAGCGTGTGGCCTTGGTTGCCGGCTTCGCCTTTGCCTTCGCCGGAGCTTTCGCCTTCGGCTTCGCCGGAGCTTTCGCCGTCGGCTTCGCTTTCGCCTTCGGCTTCGCGGCGGCCGTGCCCGGCATCTGCGCCGACGGACACAGCGGCGCCAGCCCACACTGCTCGCACAGCGGCTGCTTTGCGATGCACACCCGTCGCCCGTGCCAGATCAGGCGATTCGCGAACGGGGTCCATTGTTCGCGCGGCAGGAGCCGCATCAGATCCTGCTCGATCTTGACGGGATCCTCCTCGGTCGTCATGCCGAGCCGCTGCGACAGGCGCGTGACGTGGGTGTCGACGATGACACCGGCGGGCGTGCCCAGCGCGCAGCCCAGCACCACGTTCGCCGTCTTGCGCGCGACGCCGGGCAACGCGACCAGCGACTCCATCGTCTCCGGGACGCGGCCGCCATGGCGTTCGACGAGGGCGCGCGCCATGCCGACGAGCGCCTTCGCCTTGTTGCGATAGAAGCCGGACTTGAAGATGAGGGGCTCGACCTCGACGGGATCGGCCTGGGCGAGCGCCTCGGCGGTGGGGTACTTCGCGAAGAGTGCCGGCGTGATCGTGTTGATCATCTTGTCCGTCGACTGGGCGGCGAGGATCGTCGCGCAGAGGAGCTGGAAGGCGGTTTCGAAGTCGAGCTCGACGACGGCGTCGGGCCAGATGGAACCCAGCGACGAAGCGATTTCCGCGGCCGTCTCGGGCGTGCTATTGCGAGGGCGTCGACCCATGCTCGCGCGGCACCGTATCATTTGTTGGGCTCTTGCCTTCGTCTGGGCCATCGCCGGCGCGACAGGCTGCACGAGCAAGAAGGACATCCAGGCGGCGAAGTCGTCGCTCTACAACACGGATTTTGCCGTCGTGTACTCGGCCGCGCTCGCCGCGACCAAGGATCTCTATCCCGAGAGCGAAGACTTTCCCCGCCGCGGCATGGTCCGCACGAAGTGGCACCCGGTGCCGCTCGCGGACGACGACGACCAGGCCGTGCGGACGAACCAGATGGGGCAGTCGACGGGCCAGGTCGTCGGGGCGCAGTCGAGTGGCGTGGGCTCGCCCACGGGCATGCCGTCGCGCATCGCCCGCAACCGGCAGTACGTGCGCTTCGACATCACGGTGCTCGGTGGTCGGCCGTGGCGCGTGCGCGTCGTCGGCCATGCGGCCGTCATGGAGGTCGGCAATGCGCTGCCGACGCCGCTCGTGGGGGCGGCGCGGCCGACGTGGCTCGATGGACGCATCGACTCGCTACGCGTGGCGATCTACAAGCGGCTGCAGAAGCACGCGGTGCCGATGCCACAGGAGCTGCCGCCGGAGAACCCCGATGACAAGATCCCGGTGACGGCGCCCGACACGTTCGCCGGGGTTCCGGCCCCCGCCTCGGCGCAGCTCGCGAAGTTGAAGGACGCGCTCGTCCGGCGCGACGAGGCCGCGCTCCGGTCGTACATGGCCGACGATGTGGTGTTCGACCTCGGCGCGGAGCCGAGCGGCGATATCGCGCTCGTCATGTGGAAGGCCGATCCGAACCTGCTCGATACGATGCTCGGCCTGATCGTGCCGAGCGCGCCCGCCGCCGACGGCAAGCCCGAGGTGATCGGGTGTGGCGGCGATGCGAAGCGTGTGACGTGCCCGGCGGGCCCGCCCGTCATCGGCGAGTACCAGCTCGTGCTCGAGGACCGCGGCGGCTGGAAGATCACGTCGTTCGTGCGCGGCGAGTAAGAACGGATCCGAAACTTCGGCCACCGCGCCGTGCTCCTTCTCGGCTCCGCTTCCCTATCCCTGTTCGGTCGGCCGTGATCTACGGCGCCGCCCTGCATTCGCGCAGGCTTCGGGATCCGTTCTTGGCCTCTGCGCATGGCCTGACGCGTGCTCGTGCCGAGCACCAGCACAGACGCGCGACGCGGACTGCGATCAGATCCAGGACGCCATGCCGTCGCGGTAGCGTTGGCCGTGGACGTCTTGCACGGTTCCTGTCACTGCGGTGCGCTGCGGGTCGAGCTCGTCGTCACCCGTTCGCCGGCCGAGCTGCCGGTGCGCCGCTGTGGCTGCCAGTTCTGTTCGCGTCACCGCCCGCGCTACACATCGGCCCCACAGGGGCGCGCCACCGTTCGCATGCAACTGGCGACGAGCGCGAGTCGCTATCGCTTCGGTCTACAGCTCGCCGACTTCCTGGTGTGCGCGACCTGCGGCGTGTTCATCGGCGCCGCGGACGCCGAGCGGGGCGTGTTCAACATCGAGTCACTCGATCGCCGGGCCGAGTTCACGGCCGTGCCGGTCGACCTGACCACCTACGACTCCGAGGATGTCGCCGCACGCACGGCGCGTCGCGCGCGGGGCTGGATGCCGGTTGATGTCGTGATCCGCGCGACGTGAGGTCGCTCAGCGTGGCGCTTCGGGGCCCGAGGAGCGCTCGATGAAGTAGCGCACTCCCTCGGCGTCGTGGGCCCAGTCCGCGACCGAGCCGTAGAAGATGTGGTTCGTGATGGCAGCGCCGAGCGCATCGTCGAGCGTGCCGGCGGTGAGGTAGACGTTCGTGTCGTCCTCCTCGGCAGGGAGCGGGGTGCCACAGGTCTGGCAGCGCGTGATGCTGTACGTGGGGCGGACCGCGTACGTCGTGCGGTGGTCCTCGCCCGCAAGCCACCGAAACCGCGCGCGCGGCACGATCACGATCGTGTTACCGAGCC
Organism: Kofleriaceae bacterium; assembly: GCA_022842285.1. GTDB lineage: Bacteria > Myxococcota_A > Polyangia > Haliangiales > Haliangiaceae > JABFXX01. Next base: position 16,856 of record JALHPV010000071.1, on the reverse strand, counting down.
CACCGCTCGTTTTGCGGCAGTTGGAGCAGTGGCACATCCATACCCCGTCGAAGTCGCCTTCGATCTCGTACCGAAGTGCGCCGCACAGGCAGCTGCCACGGCGGATCATGCCCGCTTCTCTATCACGATGAGACAGTTCGAGTCGGGCAGGGGAACGGTGCGGTCGTGCTCGTCGGTCAGCTCGATCTTGGTCGCGAGTGCGGCGGGATAGCCGGGCTGCAGATACGAGCCCAGCGCGTTCTCGACGACGCGTGCCTTCTCCTCGCCGCCGCACCAGCGGATCAGCGCCGCGGTGTACTCGGCGTACGGGAGGATGCCGTACAGCTCGCGCACCTCGTATGGAAACGACGCCGGTCCCCACGTGTACGTGTAGAGGAACTCCATCGCGTCGGGCGCGGTCATCTCGACGCGGTCGGGCGCGAGCTCGCGGTAGGTGATACGGCGGCCCTCGAACTGATCGCAGAACATGTCGAGCGTGGCGCGGGCCTCGGGCGCGAGGAGGCGAATCCGACGTGTACCGGGCGGGGGCATCACGCCGTCTCTGATGACGATCCGTCCGCCGGGGGCGAGCGTCGCGAACGCCGCCTGGATGACCTCCTCGACGGAGGCGAGCTGGAACTTCGGCTCCGTGTACGAGTAAACCTCGTGAAGGATCGAACAGAACACGACGGTGTCGACGGGCCCCGGCACGTGCTGGGCGAGGTCCTCCGCGGCCCCGAGGACCACGGACCAGCGCTTGCCGCCGGCGCGTGCCCTCTGCTGCAGGGCCGCCACCGCCTCGCGTGACAGGTCGACGCCGATCACGCGCGACGCCGGAAAGCGCTGCTCGAGGAGGTCGAGCACGACGCCGCCGCCGGGCCCGATCTCGACGATCGTCCCGGGCCGGACGTAGTCGAGCATGCGCTCCTTGTCGGAGCGGGCCGCGTTCATCGTGGCGAGATAGTTGGCCTCGTTGGCCACGCGATCGAACTCGTCCTTGCGCAGTCCGTAGAGGTCGCAGAGCGCCTTCAGCATCGTGTGGAAGGCGATCTGCGAGCGCGTCTCGTAGAGGCCGAGCAGCGTGACGAGCGCCGCGCTCTCCTCGGTGTCGACGTAGTCGATGACGATCGCATCGGGGTCGGTGGGATGGGCGAGCCGCGCCGAGAGCGCCCCGAGCGGTCCGAGGCGAGCGTTGCCGGTGAGCAGCGCGCGTAGCGGCGTCGCCGAGAGCGCCGCCTCGACGAGGCGCACGCGGTACCGGGCCGGCGCCGATTCGCCATGGAGCCGCGCGACGAGGGGGCGTAGTTGCGCGTGCCAAGGCCTCGTCGTGTCCACGCCCATCGTGCGAGCGGCCCCGACGGCAGCAGCGAGCACCCCGAGCTGGGCCGAGGGCGAGAGCGCGGACGTGGCGGCCTCGCAGTACCAGAGCTGGCACGTCGCGAGAGCGGGCAGGAACGCCGCGCGCTCGGTGTCTCCGATCGCGGCCACGGCGCTCTCGATGGCCGCGACCGGTTCGCCGTGCGCCTGGCGGCCAGCCCGCAGCGCGCGGAGCCGGAGGGTCAGACACGCGTCGCACGCGTCGCCCGCGTTGCCGTGCTCGCACCTCGGGGAACTTGTAGAACTTGTGCAACTTGTGTCTGACCCCGTCCGGGCGAGCATCCATGTCCGGATGGCGGACAGCTTGGCGAGCAGCGCGTCGTCGAGGAGGCCGCCGCGAACGGCCGCCGTGTCGCACGCATTGATGATGTGGAGGCCGGTCAGCGCGATGTCCGGGGCGATGCCCAGCGTGCGGATGCGGTCGACGAATGGCGCGAGCATCGCGAGCGGGCCTTCGCCGCGGATGTGCTGACCGGCGAGGCCGTGGGCCTCGATCCAGGCGAGGGCGAGCTCGGCGTGGGCGGGCGAGAGGGGCCACGTGGCGGGGCGTTGCGCGGCGCGCAGGATCGCGGCCGCCGCTTCGTTGTGAACCTCGAGGGAGATGTTCTGCGCGGCCCACGCGGCCCGGTGGGCGGCGCTCGTCGACTTCGCGATGTCGAGGTGCATGAGGGCGAGGCGCAGGGCGGGGCCATGGCCGGCGGCGAGCAACTGGGTGGCTTCGGCCGCGAGCCCCGCGAAGGCTCTCGGTGAGAGCTCGGGCCAGCGTGGGGCCGCGTTCGCCTCGAGAGCCGACAGGCGCGTACCGAGGGCGCGCGTGGCGACGTGGTCGAGGAGGGGACGGTCGCTGCCGGTCGCGTGCTCGACCTGGGTCGGCATCGGGGCGGCGAGGGCACCGAGCTCGGGGAAGGCGGTGGTGACGGCGATGGCCGCAGGCGATGTGGGGACGCGCAGGGTCTCGAGGCACGCGGCGGCGAAGGTCGTGTCGCCGAGCATCGCGCTCGCGAGGGCGGATGGTGCGAGCCAGGTCGCGACGGTGGCCGCATCGGTGCGTGCGAGCAGCACGCGGAGGTCATCGGCGGAGAACGTCACTCCGAGCATGCGTTGCGCTGCAGGGGGAGGCGCTTGCCGGGGTTCAGCAGCCCTTGCGGGTCCCACATCGCCTTCCACTTGCGCTGCCAGCCGATGAGCTGCTCGCTCTGCTCGAGCGGGATGTAGTCGCGCTTCGTCAGGCCGACGCCATGCTCGCCGGACAGGGTGCCGCCGAGAGCGACGCAGTGGATGAAGACCTGCTCCGCGGCGGCCCACATCTTCGCGCGCACGTCCGGGTCGTCGGGGTTGTCGTTCGACAGGAGGTTCACGTGCAGGTTGCCGTCGCCGGCATGACCGAAGACGGCCGTGGCGATGCCGGTCTCGGCGGAGACGCGATCGACGCGCGCGAGCATCTCGACGATGCGGCCGCGCGGGACGCACACGTCCTCGTTGACCTTGATCTTCCAGCCCTCCTTGAGCGCGGGGCTGATCAGGCGGCGGGCCTCCCAGACAGCCCGGCGCTCGGCGGGCTCGGTGGCGGCGAGGACATCGATCGCGCCGAGGTCGTCGCAGCGCATGCCGATCTTCTCCATCTGCATGGTCATCGTGTCGGGTTCGCCATCGACCTCGATCAACACGATGGCGCCCGCGTTGGCCGGGAACCGGTAGCGGGTCTTCGGGCGGACGTAGTCGACGGAGTTCTTGTCGGCGAGCTCGAGCACGCGGGGGCGCAGGCCATCGCGCAGGAGCGCGTTGATCGCCGCGCCTGCGGTGGGGACATCGCTAAAGACGCCGAGGATCGTCGCGGCGGCGGGCGGGTAGGGCAGGAGCTTCACGAGCAGCTCGGTGATGACGCCGAAGGTGCCCTCGGTGCCGACGAAGCCGGCGACGAGGTCATACGACGTCACGCCCTTGGCGGTGCGGCGGCCGCAGCGCAGCACCTCGCCGCCCATGAGCGCGACCTCCAGGCCGAGGATGTACTCGCGCGTGACGCCGTACTTGAAGGCGCGGGGGCCGCCGGCGTTGGTGGCGACGTTGCCGCCGATGGAGCAGTACTCGAGCGAGGCGGGGTCGGGCGGGTAGAAGAGCTGCTGCGCCTCGACCGCTTCCTGGAGGTGACCGGTGATGACCCCGGGCTCGACGCGCGCGATGAGATCGCCGGCATCGATCTCGAGGATCTTCTTCATGCGCTCGGTCGAGAGCACGATGCCGCCGGCGACGGGCAGAGCCCCGCCGCACATCCCGCTGCCCGCGCCGCGCGGGGTGACGGGGACCTTCCGCTCGGCGCAGATCCGGAGCACCGCCGAGGCCATGTCGACGGACTCCACGAGGACCGCGCAGAGGGGCGGATAGAACTCCGGCAGCGGGCTCTCGTCGCGACCGTAGTCGTCGAGTCGCTCGTGACCCGGCCCGACGATCGCGCCGGCGCCGAGCTCGCGCTCCAGGACGCCGACGATGTCATCGCTCATTGCGAGCGCGAATCTATCAGACGGAGAACGACGAGCCGCACCCGCACGTCGACTTGACGTTCGGGTTGTTGAACTTGAAGCCCGCGCCCTGGAGCCCCTCGACGTAGTCGATCTCGGTGCCGACCAGGTACATCAGCGACATCTCGTCCACGACGACCTTCACACCGGCGATGTCGCACTGGCGGTCGACCTCGGTGGGCTCGTCGAAGTAGAGGTCGTACGAGAAGCCGGCGCAGCCGCCACCGACGACACGGAGGCGGAGAGCCATGGTGGCCTCGATCCCCTCGGTCTGGCGGATCTCGTTCACCTTCACCGAGGCGCCCTCGGTGATCTTCACCAGGGACTCCGGACCGGCCGGATCAATGGGGGGGATGGAGGGCGCGGTGGAAGTAGCGGTTGTTGCGAGGTCAGTCATGTACGTCTCCCGAGTGAGCACCTTACCCTCACGTGAGGGTCATGGCAATCTGACGCGGTGCCGCAGACGTTCGCCGAGCTGCTTCGTGACGTAAAGGGGCGAATCCGCGAGGTCGACCCGCCCGCCCTGGCGGGGGAGGGGCCTGGCGCGCTGATTCTTGATGTCCGGGAGCCCGACGAGTACGGCCAGGGGGCGATCCCGGGGGCCCTCCACATCCCGCGCGGCCTGCTCGAGAGCAAGGTCGAACAGGCGGTCCCCGCGCGCGACCAGGCCGTGGTCGTCTACTGCGCGGGCGGGGCGCGATCGGCCCTGGCAGCCCGGAGCCTCGCCGAGCTCGGCTACGCGAACGTGCGCTCGCTCGCCGGGGGATTCACGGCGTGGAAGCGTGCCGGGCTCCCATGGGAGCAGCCGGCCGTGCTGCGCGACGACCAGGCCCAGCGCTACTCGCGGCATACCCTGATCCCCGAGATCGGGACGGCGGGGCAGGTGAAGCTCCTCGCCTCGCGCGTCCTCCTCGTCGGCGCGGGGGGGCTCGGCTCGCCCGCGAGCATGTACCTCGCGGCGGCCGGCGTCGGGACGCTCGGGCTCGTCGATGACGACACCGTCGACGCCTCGAACCTCCAGCGCCAGATCGTGCATGGCACCGATCGCATCGGCATGCCCAAGGTGGAGAGCGCGGCGCAGACCTTGCGGCGGCTCAACCCCGACGTGCGGGTCGAGACGCATCGCACGCGCCTCACCGCCGCCAACGCGCGCGAGCTGTGCGCGAGCTACGACCTCATCATCGACGGCGCCGACAACTTCGCGGCGCGCTATCTCGTGAACGATGTCGCCCTCGCCCTGGGGAAGCCCGTGGTGCATGCCTCGGTGTTCCGCTTCGAGGGCCAGCTCACCGTGTTCCCGGCCACGGGCGGACCCTGCTACCGGTGCCTCTTCGCGGAGCCCCCACCGCCGGAGCAGGCGCCATCCTGCGCCGAGGCCGGTGTGCTCGGCGTCCTGCCCGGCGTCATGGGCGTGCTCCAGGCGACGGAGGCGGTGAAGCTGCTCCTCGGCCTCGGGACCTCGCTCGTCGGTCGCCTCCTGGTCTACGACGCGCTCGACATGCGCTTTCGCGAGCTGAAGCTGCGGCGCGATCCGAAATGCCCCACGTGTGGTGACGGGGTGGACCGCAATTCGATACCGATCAGCGACGACTGTTATGCTTGTCGTCGGTGATCGTCGCCGGTCAGACCATCGGCAACTACCGCATCCTGTCGAAGATCGGCACGGGCGGCATGGGGGCCGTGTATCTCGCCGAGCACCCGCTCATCGGCAAGAAGGTCGCGCTCAAGGTCGTGCACTCCGAGCTCGCGAGTAATCGCGATGTGGTGCAGCGCTTCTTCCAGGAGGCCCGCGCGGCGAACGCGATCGGCAACGAGCACATCGTCGAGATTCACGACTTCGGCGTGACGCCCGAGGGCGACCACTTCTACATCATGGAGTACCTCGAGGGGAGAACCCTCGCTGCGGTGCTCTCGCGCGAGACGACGATGGATCCGGTCCGCGTGCTCCATGTGGGCGCGCAGATCGCGAGTGCCCTCGGCGCGGCGCACGACGCGGGCGTGCTGCACCGCGATCTCAAGCCCGACAACATCATGCTGATGTCGCGGCTCGGCGATCCGGACTTCGTGAAGGTGCTCGACTTCGGCCTCGCCAAGATGTTCGCGAGCGAGAGCAGCGTGCAGACCGCGCACGGCGTGCTCCTCGGGACGCCGCAGTACATGTCGCCGGAGGCGTGCGAGAGCCGCCGGCAGATCGATCACCGCACGGACATCTACGCGCTCGGGATCCTGCTGTTCCAGATGCTCACCGGGAAGCTGCCATTCACGGGCGACACGATGGGCGAGATCCTCATCGCGCAGGTTCGCCAGCTGCCCCCGGCGCTCCGCGGCCTGAACCCGATCGTGCCCCCGGCCGTCGAGCAAGTCGTGCTGCGCTGCCTCGCCAAGTCGCCCGCCGATCGCTTCCAGACGATGGCCGAGCTGCGGGCCGCCCTCGTCGATCCCGAGCGCTATCTCCGGGCCTCGCCGCCCATCTCACCGGCGCGCAGCGTGGCCCCCGGTGAGTCCCGCCTCGACGCCAAGCAGCTCGCGGCGCACATCGAGGCCACGCATCGGGCCCGGGCGGCGTCGCCGAACCCCGCGGCGGGGACGGGGCGCAACCCGGTGCCGGGCCTGGCGCAGCCCGAGCCGCCGAAGCACAACACCATGCGCATCGCGACGCCGGCCGGGTACATCTCGCGACCGAAGAAGCGCATCTGGCCCTTCGCGCTCGTACTCGGAGTTCTGCTCGGCCTCGGCGCGGGCGCGACGGCGGTGGTGCTCATGCGCCGGAGCCAGCGGGCAGCCGCGGCCCGCCAGGTGCGGACGGTCGCGCCGCCCGATGCGGTGCGGTCCGCCGTGGTGCCCATGGATGCCAGGCCGCCGATCGACGCCCCGACCGATCCGGGCCCTGGCGAGACCAGCGCGATCGATGGCGGGGGCGCCGTCGATGCCGCCCCCGTCGCCACCGTCGGCGAGGAGAGAGGCATCGATGCGGGGCTCGCGCATGACGCGGGCGTCGACGCCGCCGCCCCAGCCACCACCGTCGATGCGGGCGTCATCCGCGAGCCGATCAAGGTCGCGATCACCTCGCACCCGGCGGGCGCCGAGGTCCGCATCGGAGGGACCACGGTGTGTCCGCGCACCCCGTGCGAGATCCAGCTCGACGCGGCCATCGGTGCCGAGCTCGCCCTCGAGCTGACGAAGACTGGCTACGAGAAGAAGGACACGACCGTCCGGGCCGCCGCGAACCTATCGATCGATGTCCCGTTGACGAAGAAGCCGGGGGGCTCGCGCCGACCTCGCGCCGGCGACGACACGGGGGCGGGCTTGATGCGCCCCGAGTGAGGTCCGGCGCCAGCGCGACTCGATCGGCGCAGCCGAACACCACGTCGAGGTCGGCGACCACACACGTCTGCAGGCACCACCATCGACGCAACCAGCGCAGCGGTTCTCGTCCGGACGGATCATCGTAGATCCGGTATCCTGCTCGCCATGCTGCTCGCCGTGCTCGCAGGTCTCGCCGTGGCGGTCGTCGCCGCGGTGGTCTCCCAGCGCGCGGCGTCGCTCGAAGCGTCTCGCGAAGCCCAGGGCGCCCTGGATCGCGCACGCGCCGAGGCCGCCTCTGCGGTGCGGACGGCGGAGCAGGAGCAGCTGGCCGCGCAGCGCAAGGCGGAGACCGCCGCGCGCACCGCCGCCCTCGAGGAGCGCGCCGCGGCCGAGGAGGCCCTCGCGAAAGACGAGCGAGCTCTCGACGAGCGCGAAGCGACCGTCCTCCGTCGCCAGGGCATCATCGCCGACCGCGAAGACGCGATCGCGGCCCGCGAGGAAGCCATCGACGCGGCGCAGAAGGACGTGCAGGCCCGCCGGGACCGCGCGACGGGCCTCGAGACGGATGCCGCCCAGCGAAGTGCATCGGCCCGGAGCAAGCTCGAGGAGCTGGCCGGCGTCGGTGCGGCGGAGCTCGTCGAGCGCCTCGGTCGCACCTGGCTCGAGGAAGCGCGCGCCCGCGCCGCCGCCCAGATTCGCGCCATCGAGCAGACCGCCGCCGACCCGGCGCATGATCGCGAGGCGAAGCGTGTGATGGAGATCGCCGGCGCGCGGTTCCGTCATCACTACCTGACCGAGCGGGCCCAGAACCACCTGCGGGTGGGTGGGGACCTCGTCGCGCTCTTGCTCGACAACAACGCCGCCCTCCACACCGCGATCCAGACGGCGTCGGGCGTGACCATCCACGTCAATGACGACAAGGACGCGCTCCGCCTCGATAGCCTCGACGGCGTGGGGAAGGAGCTCGTGCGCCGGGCGCTCCATCGCTTCGTGAAGAAGCCGGAGTCGATCGACGACGCGCGCAAGGATCCCGATGCCTGGGCCGCGCGCGCCAAGGACAACATGACCCAGGAGCTGCGCACCCTCGGCAAGCGCGCCTTCCAGACCCTCGAGATTCCGAAGGCCCATCCCGAGATCGTCGAGCTCGTCGGCGCGCTGAACTTCCGCACGAGCTACACGCAGAACCAGTGGTGGCACGCCGTCGAGGCGGCGTACCTCGCAGGCATGATGGCCGCCGAGATGGGCCTCGACGAGAAGCTCGCCCGCCGCGCGACCCTGATGCACGACATCGGCAAGGCGCTCACCCACAAGATCGAGGGCTCGCACGCCGTGATCGGCGCCGATGTAGCGCGCCGCGTCGGCGAGTCGGAGCTGATCGCGAACTGCATCGGCAGCCACCACGCCGACGAGCCTGCGAACTCCGTCTACGCGTACCTCGTCGCCGCCTCGGACGCGATGAGTGGTGCACGCCCCGGTGCGCGCCGCGAGCTCGCCGAGGGCTTCACGGCCAAGGTCGAGGACCTCGAACGCATCGGCTTCCAGCGCCGGGGTGTCGCGCACGCGCACGCGGTCCACGGCGGTCGCGAGCTGCGCGTGTACGTGCGCGAGGGCGAGGTCGACGATCTGGGCGTGGTCGAGATGTCGACGGAGATCGCGACGCAGGTCGCGGATCAGATGACGTTCCCGGGCCAGATCAAGGTCACGGTCATCCGCTCGTTCGAAGCGACGTCGACCGCGAATTAGTGTGCGGAGGCGCCGGGCGCAGAGCGCCCGCGTGTCGCCACAGCGCGCGGGCTCGGCGTGCCCCGCGCCCGGAAGCGCTTCGCATGCCGGGGCACGGCCGATGCAAAACCGCGCGGCCATGGGTAGCAACAACCGGAATGTATCGGGGCACAACGACGACAACCGCGCCAGCTGGCGTCCCGAGGACGACGAGCGGGGGAGCTCCGAGTCGTGGGGACAAGGTCAGAGCGGTTACGGCGCGGGCCGGCAGCGCGATGACCGATCGTTTGGCGAGTCGAATCGCAACCAGCAGTACGGCGGACGCTCGACGAGTCAGGGCAACACCGATGACCGCTGGAGCGGGCGTGGCGGCCAGATGGTCGACGACCATCGCGGGCACCACCGCCGCGACGAGATGAGCTACGGCCACAACCGCAACGACACCGGGTACGGCCCCGCACAGCAGTACAACCAGAGCCGCGGCGCACAGCCAGGTCGCCGCCCCGGCTACGACTCCGTCGTCGAGCGCGACCCCGATCGGGGCATGCACACGGGTTCGCACCGCGACTACACCAGCGATCGGGGCTTCACCGGCGGCGAGCGCGGCTCCTATCGGACGTTCGATCGCGAGCGCGGAGGGCTGGATCGCGACCTCGGTGCCCACGATCGCAGCGAGTGGAGCAGCTACGGCTCGACCGACCACGAGCCCTCGTACGGCGCGGATCAGTCGATGTACGGCCAGGGCCCGGGCACGGGCCACACCGTTCACAGTCAGAACCAGCAGCCCGGCACCGACCGCAACGTGCGCGCCATGCACCGCGGCAAGGGGCCCAAGGGCTACCAGCGCTCGGACGACCGCATCCGCGAGTCCGTCTGCGAAGCCCTCGAGCACGACCGGCACGTCGACGCGACACACGTCGAGGTCGTCGTGAAGAACGGCGAGGTCATCCTGACCGGCACCGTCGATGACCGCCGGATGAAGCGCGATGCCGAGGACTGCGTCCATCACCTCGCGGGTGTGAAGGACGTGCAGAACTCGCTGCGGGTCGCCGGCGAGCGCCAGAGCGTCTCGCGGAACGGCAAGAGCGAGGCGACCGGGCACACCGAGACCGAGACGCCCAGCGTCCCGAGTCCGGCGCCGAAGGCGCGCGCATGATCTCGCAAGTGATCCCGAGGGCACACCCGACGCGGCGGTTGATTCACGCCAGTACCCGCGATGACGACCACAAGTCACCGCGTCCGCTCCGCTCGACCAAGCGCGAGGGTTCGCGCGAGGCGTCCGAGCAGGGCGGGTGGTCCAAGGTCCGCCCGGACGAGGGACGTGGAGCGGGGTGTCGCAGGGGTCGGACCCCTGCGACACCTCGACTCGAACCTTTACGTTAGAGTCGGCCTTGACAGGCAGCGTGCGGGCCGACATAGTCCTGCCATTCACCACAACCCTCACGTTAGCGTAAGGGTTAGGTCGCAGAATGAAGGACGAATCCAAGCTCATGCGCGTCGGAGAGCTCGCCAAGGCGGTCGGGAAGACCGTCCGTGCGATGCACCTCTACGAAGAGCTCGGGCTGCTCGAGCCGCGGTCGCGGTCCGAAGGCGGCTTCCGGATGTACGGCCCGGAGGCGGTCGACCGGATTCACTGGATCGTGAAGCTCCAGGCCATTGGATTCACGCTCCCGGAGATCCAGGGCTTCGTCCGCGATTTCCGCCAGGCGGGCTCGGGGCGCGAGGCCACGGAGCGCGTGCGGGTCATGTTCGCGGAGAAGTCCGCGCAGATCCGCGAGCAGATCACGCAGCTCCACGTCATCGAGAACGACCTCGGCGAGGCCCTCGCGTACCTCGATAGCTGCCAGACGTGCACGGACGAGCACTCGCCGTCCTCGTGCGGCGATTGCGACCATCACGGCCACCAGCGCGGCGAAGCCCCGCCGCTGTTTGCAGGACTGTCTTCTCCCAAGCCGCTGGCGGCCGGTGCCGTCCGGCTCAAGGTCATCAGCGAGACGACCGAAGGAAGCAACTGAATGAGCAACGCGAGCAAGATCGAGGTCACGGCAGCGCCAGAGCTGAAGCTGCCCATCTTCATGGACAACCACTCCACGAGCGCCGTCGACCTGCGCGTCGTCCAGGCGATGCTGCCGTACTTCACGCAGCACTTTGGCAACGCGGCGAGCCGCAACCACTCGTTCGGCTGGCAGGCCGAGGCTGCCGTCGAGCATGCACGTGGTCAGGTCGCGAAGCTCATGGGCGGTGACGCCAAGGAGATCGTGTGGACGTCCGGTGCGACGGAGTCGAACAACCTCGCCATCAAGGGCGCGGCGTCGTTCCTGAAGCGCCAGGGTAACCACGTCATCACCGTCGAGACGGAGCACAAGAGCGTCATCGACGCGTGCAAGCGCCTCCAGCGCGAGGGCTTCGACGTCACGTTCATCACGCCGCAGAAGGACGGCATCGTCACGCCGGAGATGATCACGGCGGCGATGACCGACAAGACGATCCTCGTCTCCATCATGGTCGCCAACAACGAGATTGGCGTGATCCAGCCGATCGAGGCGATCGGCGCCGCCATCAAGGCGAAGAACCCGAAGTGCCTGTTCCACACGGATGCCGTGCAGGCGTTCGGCAAGATTCCCTTCGACGTCGAGAAGGCCAAGGTCGACCTCGCGTCGGTCACCGCGCACAAGCTGTATGGCCCCAAGGGCGTCGGAGCGCTGTGGGTGCGTCGCAAGCCGCGCGTCCGCATCGATCCGATCATCGACGGCGGCGGTCACGAGCGTGGCATGCGCTCGGGCACCCTCGCCGTCCCGATGATCGTGGCGTTCGGCAAGGCCTGCGAGATCGCGGGTGAGGAGATGGAGACCGAGGCCATCCGCCTCCGCGGGCTCCGGGATCGCCTGCACCGCGGCATCACCGCCAAGCTCTCCGAGACCTACGTGAACGGCTCGATGGAGCACCGCCTCCCCGGCAACCTCAACATCTCCTTCGCATTCGTCGAGGGCGAGAGCCTCCTGATGGCGCTCAAGGACGTCGCGGTGTCGTCGGGCTCGGCGTGCACGTCGGCCTCGCTCGAGCCGAGCTACGTCCTCCGCGCCCTGGGCGTCGGCGACGAGCTCGCGCACACCTCGATTCGCTTCGGGCTCGGCCGGTTCAACACCGAGGCCGAGGTGGACTTCGTGATCGACCTGGTCACGAAGTCGGTGGAGCGGCTTCGCACCCTCTCGCCGCTCTGGGAAATGCACCAGGACGGCATCGACCTCAACTCGATTCAGTGGACCCCTCACTGAGGACATGAACCATGGCGTACTCAGACAAAGTCATCGATCACTACGAGAATCCCCGCAACGTCGGGACGTTCAAGACCGAAACGGACGTCACGTCCGATGAGGTCGGCATGGGCCTCGTCGGCGCGCCCGCGTGCGGCGACGTCATGCGCCTCGAGATCCGCGTGAAGGACGGCCTCATCGCCGACGCGCGCTTCAAGACGTTTGGCTGCGGCTCGGCGATCGCGTCGTCCTCGCTCGCGACGGAGATGATCAAGGGCATGACCCTCGATCAGGCCGCCGAGATCAAGAACACGCAGATCGTGCAGGAGCTGAACCTCCCGCCCGTGAAGATTCACTGCTCGGTTCTCGCCGAGGACGCCATCAAGGCGGCCATCGAGGACTACAAGAAGAAGCAGGCCAAGGCATAACCATGATGAGCTCCACCACCGAGCAGAAGACTCCCGCTGCGGCTCCGCCCACGATCTCCAAGAAGGAGATCGAGGTCACGGCCAATGCAGCCGAGGAGATCGCGAAGCAGAAGGCGAAGCGCGGGACCCCCGAAGCTCGCATTCGCATCGGCGTGCGCGGCGGCGGGTGCACCGGCTTCACCTACGTCTTTGAATGGGCCGACGACGTGAAGCCGACGGACAAGATCTTCTCCGGCCACGGCGAGTCGATCGTCGTGGACCCGAAGAGCCTCGTCTATCTCGGCGGCATGCAGCTCGACTTCGTGAAGGGCATGATGGGGCACGGGTTCAAGTTCAACAACCCGAATGCCAAGGGCGCGTGCGGCTGTGGCGAGTCTGTTCAGTTCTGATCGTCCCAACCCGTTTGCGCTGCTCGGCATCGAGCCGCGCTACGACGTGGACAAGAGCGCCCTCGAGAAGGCGTTCTTCGAGCGCAGCAAGGAGCTGCACCCGGACAGGTTCGCGTCGGCTCCGGCCAACGAGCGGGTCGCGGCGCTGTCGAAGGCGCGCGCGCTGAACGACGCGTATGCGCTGCTCAAGCAGGACGCGGCGCGGGCCGAGTATCTGCTCGCGCAGAAGGGCCTGACGATCGGGGACAACGAGCGCATCGATCCCGTGCTCGTGATGGAGCTCCTCGAGGAGCGTGAGGCCCTCGCGGAGGCGCGAGTGGCCGGTGACCTCGCCCACGTGCAGGCGATGAGCGATGCGATGCGGGCCCGCCGGATGGGGGCGCTCGAGGCCGTGAAGGCGGGCTTCGGGGCGGGACACTGGGAGGCGGTCAAGCAGCAGCTCATCCTGCTGCGCTACGTGGAGCGGTATCTCGAAGAGTGCGACGCTGCGCTCGACGACGAGCCGGGGATCGGCAGCGGAGCCGAAGGGCAACGCGGCTAGATCGACGAGGAGTAAGTCATGCTGTTGCAGATCTCCGAGCCGGGACAGTCCGGCATCAAGGAGGCGTGCAAGCCTCGCGTCGTCGGTATCGATCTCGGTACGACGAACAGCCTGGTGGCGCACGTCGCTGACGCCTCGCCCGCCGTGCTGAGCGGCGAGGGGGGACCGCTGGTCCCGTCGGTCGTCTACTACGCCAAAGACGGCGAAGTGCTGGTCGGGCGTCCCGCCCAGGCTCACGCGGTGTCCTCGCCGAAGGACACGCTCGCGTCGGTGAAGCGGCTGATCGGCCGCGGCGCGAAGGACCTCGCGTCGATCCGCGCGCTCTTGCCCTACGAGCTCGCCGGCGATGACCGGGCAGTGACGATCCAGACCAGCTCGAAGTCGGTCTCGCCCGTCGAGGTCTCGGCCGAGGTGTTGAAGGAGTTGAAGGCGCGCGCGGAAGCAGCCCTCGGCGGCCCCATCGAGGGCGCCGTGATCACCGTCCCGGCATACTTCGACGACGCGCAGCGCCAGGCCACGCGTGATGCGGGTCGGCTCGCCGGCCTCGAGGTGATGCGCCTCCTTGCCGAGCCAACGGCCGCGGCCCTCGCCTACGGGCTCGACCGCAACGCGACGGGCACGTACGCCGTGTTCGACCTCGGAGGCGGCACCTTCGACATCTCGATCTTGAAGCTCGTCGACGGGGTCTTCGAGGTGAAGTCCACGGGTGGCGACTCGGCGCTCGGCGGTGACGACATCGATCGCGCGATCGTCGAATGGGCCGCGGGGGCCGAGAGCGCGGGGGGAACCCTCGCGGCGGCGCTCGTGGAAGCGCGGCGCGTGAAGGAAGCCCTCACGTCGAGCGCGAGTACGACCTTCGTGCTCGGAGACCTACGACGCGAGATCTCGCGGGCCGACCTGGCCGCCCTCGCCCAGCCGCTCCTCGTGAAGACCGGCAAGGCCTCGCGGCGCGCGCTCAAGGACGCCGGTCTCGACAAGACCGAGCTCGATGGCGTGATCCTCGTCGGTGGCTCTACTCGCTCGCCGGTGGTTCGCGACTACGTCAAGGCGCTGTTCGACCGCGAACCCCTCGCCGACATCGACCCCGATCAGGTCGTCGCGCTCGGCGCGGCCGTCCAGGCTGATGTGCTCGCCGGTGGCGCGCAGAACGTCACGCTCCTCGACGTCGTGCCCCTGTCACTCGGCGTCGAGATGATGGGCGGCATCGTCGAGAAGCTCATCCACCGCAACACGACGATTCCCTGCGGCTCGTCGCAGACCTTCACCACGTACGCCGACAACCAGACGGGCTTCGACGTGCACGTGCTCCAGGGCGAGCGCGAGACCGCCGATGCCTGTCGCTCGCTGGCGCGCTTCACGCTGAAGGGCATCCCGCCGATGATCGCGGGCATGGCGCGCCTCGAGGTGACGTTCCTCATCGACGCCGATGGCCTGCTGAAGGTCATGGCGAAGGAGCTCACGACGGGGATCGAGACGACCGTCGAGGTGAAGCCGTCGTACGGGCTGTCTGACGAGGAAGTCGAGCAGATGCTCATGGACTCGTTCGAGTACGCCGAGGAGGATCTCGCGAAGCGGAACCTCCTCACCGAGCGCGTCGAGGCCGAGCGCATCCTCGCTGCCACCCGGCAGGCGTTCATCACCGACGCCGTACTCCTCGCGCCGGACGTGAAGGTCGCCGGCGAGGGCGCGATGTCCACGCTCGAGACCGCCATGGCCGGCGAGGATCACCTCGCGATCCGCCACGCGATCGAAGCTCTGGATCTCGCGACGAAGCCGTTCGCGCAGATCCGCATGAATCGCGCGATCGGTGCCCAGCTCCACGGGGTCACCATCGACGCGGCCGCGAAGAAGGTCGGAGCCTAGGATGCCGAAGGTCACGTTCAAGAACCCGCTGAAGCTGTCCGTCATTGCCCCGCTGTCGATCGATGTGAAGCCGGGCACGAGCATCCTCGATGCTGCCGAGGAGTGCGGCGCGCGCGTCGGTCACGCCTGTGGTGGCAACCTCGCGTGCTCGACCTGCCACGTGTGGGTGGAGCAGGGGCTCGATTCGCTCCCCGAGGTCCAGGACAAGGAGAACGACATCATGGACAAGGCCTTCGATGTCCGGGCCGAGTCCCGGCTGGCCTGCCAGTGCCCGCTCGGCGACGCGGACGTCGTCGTGGAGATCACCGAGGAGTCGCATCGCGCCTGGCTCGACGAGAATCCCGACGAGCGCAAGAAGCACGCGGCCGGATAGCCCCGCGAGGCGACAGCGAGAAAGCCACCCCGGAGCCTTCCGCCGTGCGCTGATGGTGCTTAGCTCACCATCATCATGGCCAAAGCCGCGAAGTCTGTTCCGAGCAAGTCCGAATCCGCCAAGCCCGCACCAGGCAAGGCCGCACCCGCCAAGGCCCCGAAGGCCGACGGCAAGACCCCGAAGGCCGAGGCCAAGGCCGCGAAGACCGCACCGCCGAAGGCCGAGCCCGTCAAGGCCGCCCCCGAGGCGCCGAAGGCCGAGCCCCTCGCTGACGCGGCGAAGAAGCCCGCTGCACCGCGCCTGCGGACGCCATCGGACCTCGATCCGAAGCAGACGGCCAAGGTCGCCGACGCGCTGAACGGCGTGCTCGCCGATGCGTTCGCGCTGTACATCAAGACCAAGAACTTCCACTGGCACATCAGCGGCCCGCACTTCCGCGACTACCACCTCCTTCTCGACGAGCAGGCCGACCAGATCTACGCGATGACCGATCCGCTCGCGGAGCGGATCCGCAAGATCGGCGGCACCACGCTCCGCTCGATCGGCCACATCGGCCGGCTCCAGAGCATCAAGGACAACGACGAGACGTACGTCGATGCCCTTGCGATGCTGGGCGAGCTTCAGGATGACAACAAGGCCGTCGCCGCGCGCATGCGCAAGGTCCACGACATTCTCGACAAGGCCAATGACATCGCGTCGGCCAGCCTCGTCGAGAACTGGATCGACGAGACCGAGCGCCGCACGTGGTTCCTCTACGAGGCGAGCCGCGAGAGCGAGCGCGGCGGTCACTGAGCCTGTGGTCCGTCCGCCAGCGCTCTCGTTGGTGCGCATCTGGAAGGCGCCGTGGCGGCGGTCGCGGTTGCGGTCGCGGTTGCTGACGCGGCTGCGGTGACGGTCGCGGTTTACGGTCGCGGTCGCGGTCGCGGTTGCTGACGCGGCTGCGGTGACGGTCGCGGACTCGGTCGCGGTCGCGGTCGCGGTTGCGGTTGCGGTTGCGGTTGCGGTCGCGGTTGCGGTTGCGGTTGCGGTTGCGGTTGCGGTTGCGGTCGCGGTTGCGGTTGCGGTCGCGGTTGCGGTTGCGGTTGCGGTTGCGGTTGCGGTTGCGGTT
>JALHPV010000070.1 GCA_022842285.1 Kofleriaceae bacterium | reverse complement strand
GCCAAGGTGGCGAGGAACTCGTCCTTGCGTCGATCCTGGTCGCGCAGACGCTCCTCGGCGCGCTTGTGCGCCGTGACGTCCACCGTGACGCCGTCGAAGCGAAGGGGCGTGCCATCGATGGCGTAGTCGGTGCCGCCGAGAGCGCGGATGAACTTCTCCTCGCCCGTTGTCGGATGGACCGTGCGATACACCACGTCGTAGGACGCGTGATGCGTGATCGATGCGTCGATCGCCGTGCGTGTCAGCTCGCGGTCATCGGGATGGATGCGTTCGTAGAAGAGGTCGATCGTGACCCGCGCCTCTGGCGGCAGGAAGAAGTGCGCCTTCACCCGCGCGTCCCAGATCAGCTCCGCGAAGGGGAGGTCGCAGTACCAGAAGCCGATGCCCGATAGCTGCACCGCGTAGTCGACGCGCGCGCGATTCGCCGCGAGGGCGCGTTCGACGCCGGCGCGCTCGAGAGCCTCCCAGCAGCGCCCCACGACGATCGTGACGAGCTCGATCTCGTGGGGCGTCCAGCGCCGCGGCTGCGTCTGATGCACGGCCATGGCCGCCGTGAACCGCCCGCCCTTGTGCAGCGGCACGCAGATCACGGCGCGGATCGTCGTGGCGCGGTACGCGGCCAGGAGCTCGGGCGCGATCCGGGGATCCGTATCCGTGTCGTCGACGACATACGGCCGGTTCGCCTGCATGTCCTCGACGCAGCTCGGCCCGAAGGCCGCGACGTCCCAGCGCCCGACGATGCTCGGCACGCCGCGCGCGTAGTCGCCGGTGATGTCGAAGACGGCCTCGTTGTCGACGTTCGCGTAGGCGCAGCGGTCGACGGCCATGTGCTCGGCGAGGAGCCGCGCCGTCGTCTGCATCACGGCGGTCGGTTCGGCCAGGGCGCGGGTGGCGGTATCGAGCTCGCCGAGGAAGCGCTGCCGCACCGCGAGCTGGCTGCTCCGCGCGAAGACGGCCCGCAGCTTCTCGAGCAGCTCGTCCGTCGAGCAGCCCGCCTCGATACGCCGGAGTACGTGCTGCTGGGCCTGCGTCAGGTCATCGGCGTCGGACGGCACGGACTCCGAGTTTAGCGTTGTTTGCGCGGTGTCGGCCCGCGCCCCGTGCGCATCCTCGCTCGCCCGTGACTACATCTGGAGGTGGAGGTGCGGGCCACTCCAGGCCGAGTTGCCGCCGTGGCGCTCGTCGATGACCGTGATGCCTCGCGCCCGCGCGGCGCGCATGAACGCGTTCACCTCGCCCGAGCTGTGGTCACGCGTGCGGACATCGATCGCGTGGCCCGCCCGATGCGCCCAGCCCTTGTGGTGTCCACCCGTCGTCGACGTCACGTGGAACCCGTGGGACTGGGCGAACGACGACAGCTGACGCCACGTCCCGGCGCCCCCCATCGCCTCGGCTAGGTTGTCGGTGGAAATCGTCTCGAAGGTGGACTCGGTGGTCTCGGTGGTCTTCATGGCTTGTGACCGGACGTAGTGCAGTGGCAATGCCATGCGCGCCCGGGACGCCTGTCCGCGCGGGTTGTACGGATCTCGACGAAAACCTCTGTGATTTCAGTGCGTGTACGCCGCGGGATACGGCCGCTCCGGGGCGGAGTCCCAGCCAGTGGCAGATGGCCGAGCCGGCGCGTAAGGTGGCTCGCCCGATGAGCGCCGACCAGCCGAAGAACCCGCTCCACGGCATCACGCTCGAGCGCATCGTCACCGAGCTCGTCGAGTTCTTTGGCTGGCCCGAGCTCGGCGAGCAGGTGCGCATCAAGTGCTTCACCGAGAACCCGAGCGTGTCATCGAGCCTCAAGTTCCTGCGCAAGACGCCATGGGCGCGCGAGAAGGTAGAGAGTCTCTACCTGTTCATGCTGCGCGAGAAGAAACGTCGCGGCCCTGGCCACGCGGGCGGGCCCCATTGATGCTCCGCCCATGCGGAAGCTGATCCTCGCGCTCGCGCTGGCGGGCTGTGGCGGCAAGCAAGCCCCGGCACCTCCTCCTCCCGCGGGCGAGCTGCGGCAAGCGGCGCCCGGCGAGCTACTCGCGGTGGCGGACTTCGACGTGATCCCCGATGTCGCGGCGCGCTCGCGTGCGCTGTTCGGCGAGATGACGCGCGTGATCACGCATGCCCGCTGTATCAACTGTCATCCGGCGGGGGATACGCCGCACCAGCGGGACATGGAGATCCACGATCCACCGGTGGTCCGGGGGCCGGACAATCGGGGCGTCGCGGGGATGCAGTGCGCGACCTGTCATCAGGATCGCAACCAGGAGCTCACCCGCGTGCCTGGCGCACCGGACTGGCACCTCGCGCCGATCGAGATGGCGTGGGTCGGCAAGTCGCCGCGCGCGATCTGCGAGCAGCTCAAGGACCCGTCGCGCAACGGAGGCAAGACGCTCGCGCAGCTTGTCGAGCACACCGGGCACGACAAGCTCGTGGCGTGGGGATGGGAGCCCGGTGCGGATCGCGAGCCCGTACCTGGCACGCAGGCTCAGTTCGGCGCCCTCACGGCGGCGTGGGTGGAGAGCGGCGCGCACTGCCCCGAGGAGACCCGATGAAGCTCACCGTGAACGGCGTCGAGCAGACGCTCGACGTCGACCCCGCAATGCCACTGCTGTGGGCGCTGCGTGACCTCCTCGGTCTGACCGGGACGAAGTACGGCTGCGGCGAAGCACTGTGTGGCGCGTGCACCGTGCATCTCGACGGCGAGGCCGTCCGGGCGTGCGTCACGCCGGTCCGGCGGGCCGAGGGTAAGTCCGTGACGACGATCGAAGGGTTGTCTGCCGACGGGAAGCATCCGCTCCAGCAGGCGTGGCTCGACCTGCGGGTGCCCCAGTGCGGATACTGCCAGGCGGGCCAGATCATGTCGGCGGCCTCGCTGCTGCGGTCGAAGCCGCGGCCGACCGACGAGGACATCGATCAGGCGATGGCCGGCAACCTCTGTCGCTGCGGGACGTATCCGCGGATCCGCGCCGCCATCAAGAGGGCCGCGGGAGGTGATCCGTGAGGTTCGAAGTCTCGCGGCGCGGCTTCATTGCCGGGCTCGGGGCCGGGCTCGCGGTCGCGCTCATCCCCAAGGCGGGCGGGGCGGTCACGCCCCGAGCGGCAGACGGCCTCGGCGCGCACGTGCTCGTTCACGTGGCCCTCGATGGGCTCGTGACGATCGTCTGCCATCGCTCGGAGATGGGGCAGGGCGTGCGGAGCTCGCTTCCTGTCCTGATCGGCGACGAGCTGGGCGTAGATCCGAAGCGAGTCGTCGTGCAGCAGGCCGTCGGTGATGCGAAGTACGGTGACCAGAACACCGACGGCTCGACGAGTATCCGCAGGGGCTACGACGAGCTGCGCACGGCCGGCGCCGTCACGCGCATGCTGCTCGTCGCGGCCGCCGCGAAGCGCTGGAAGGTCAAGCCGGCCACATGTACCGCCGAGCAGCATCGAGTCGTCCACGCGGCGTCGAAGCGGTCGCTCGGCTTCGAAGAGGTGGTCGCCGCGGCGTCGAAGTTGCCCGTCCCCAAGACCGTCGTGATGCGTCCGGTGACCGAGTTGACCCGCGTCGCGACCCCCAACCTGCCGGTGTTCGACGGGCTCGGCTTCGTGACGGGCACGGCGAAGTTCGGCGGCGACCTCGCGCTACCGGGCCTCGTCTACGCGGCCATCGCGCGACCTCCAGTCGTCGGCGGCAAGGTCGCGAAGCTCGATGCGAGCAAGGCGCTGGCCGTGCCCGGCGTGACGCGCGTGATCGAGATGCCACCCGCCGCCCCACCATGGCTCTTCCAGCCGTGGGGCGGAGTCGCCGTCATCGCGACGAACACGTGGGCGGCGCTCAAGGGGCGGGCTGCGCTCGCCATCGCGTGGGAGCACGGCGACTTCGCCGACTACAGCTGGCCCGCGTATCGCGAGCAGCTGCTCGCGAGCGTGCGCGCGCCGGGAGAGCCGCACCGCAACGTCGGCGACGTGGACCAGGCGTTCGCGAAGGCGGCCCAGGTCGTCGAGGCGGAGTACATCGTTCCCCACCTCTCGCATCTCCAGATGGAGCCGCTCGTGGCCACGGCGCGCGTCGCGGGCGACACGTGCGAGGTCTGGGTGCCGACGCAGCATCCGCAAGCGAACCGCGACGCCATCGCGAAGCTGCTCGGGCTGCCGCTCGAGGCGGTGACGGTGAATGTCACGCTCCTCGGCGGCGCCTTCGGCCGCAAGTCGAAGTCGGACTTCGTCGTCGAAGCGGCGTACATCGCCAAGCAGCTCGGCGACAACGTGCCGGTGCGCGTGCAGTGGACTCGCGAGGACGACGTGAAGCACGGCTACTACAACGCCGCCAATGCGCAGCGGCTGCGCGCGGCGCTCGATGCCGGCAAGCAGGTCACGGGCTGGCATCACCGCACGGCGCTGACGCCCATCGGCGGCACGATGAACCTGGCCGTCGATGGCCCCGGGGAAGGCGACCTCCAGCAAGGCGTCACCGATCTCGCGCTGGGGGGGATTCCCAACGTGCGCGCCGAGGCCTGCAAGGCGCCCGTCCGGACGCGGGTCGGCTGGTACCGGTCCGTTTACAACATCTTCCATGCCTTCGCGGTCGGCTCGTTCATCGACGAGATCGCGCACGCCCGCGGTGCCGATCCGCGCGCCACGTGGCTCGAGGTGATCGGGCCCGCGAAGGCGCTGTCGCTCCAGGAGCTCGGCGTCAAGAACCTGCGCAACTACGGCGAGAAGCTCGACAAACATCCCGTCGACGCGGGCCGTCTGCGCCACGTGATCGAGCGGGTCACGGAGCTGGCGAACTGGAGCGATCGCAACGGGCGGTTCCTCGGGTTGGCCGCACACCGCAGCTTCGTGAGCTACACGGGCGTGGTGGTCTCGGTCGTGGCCGACCCCGAGCACGGGTTTCGCATCGAGGACGTCTGGATCACGATGGACGCGGGGATGGTCGTCAACCAGGAGCGCGTCCACAGCCAGCTCGAGGGCGCGGTGATCATGGGGATCAGCAACGTCCTCTACGGTGGCATCACGCACACCGCGGGCGTCGTCGACCAGACGAACTTCCGTGACGCACGCGTGGTCCGCATCCACGAGTCTCCGCGCCGCATCCATACCGATATCGTCGCCTCGACGGCGCCGCCGAGCGGCGTGGGGGAACCGGGCGTGCCGCCGGTGGGGGCGGCGCTCGCGAATGCCCTGTTCGCGCTGACCGGCAAGCGGCTCCGTGAGGTGCCGTTCGTGACCGGCGTGCGCTCGTAGGCCGAAATCCTTCGCGGGTCCTGTCACATTTGGCGCGGCCGGTCCGTCACGTAGGTACACCCCCACATCATCCAGATCTCGCAGATCGAAGGAGAGTGACCATGGCCGCACAGACGGATGCCTCGGTGTTGATCGATATGAAGATGGACGAGCTGGGTGACTGGCGAGCGGAGCTGTTCACGCGGCTGCGGGCCCTGATCCACGTGGCCGACCCGGACGTCGTCGAAGAGCTCAAGTGGGGCGGGACGCCTGTGTTCTCCCACGACGGCATCATCTGTACCGGCGAGATCTACAAGGAGTGGGTGAAGCTCACGTTCGCGAAAGGAGCGTTCTTGAAGGACCCCAAGCACGTCTTCAACGCGAGCCTCGAGGGCAACCTGCGTCGTGCGGTCGACTTCAGGAAGGGGGCCACGGTCGACGGACCGGCCCTCATGAAGCTCGTGAAGGATGCGGTCGCACTGAACCAGGCGGCCGCGGAGAAGAAGGCGAAGCGGCCCGCGGCCAAGCGGCCCGCGGCCAAGCAGCCGGCGGCCAAGCAGCGCGCGGCCAAGGCGAAGAAGTCGTGACCCTCGAGTACGTCGACGTCGAGACCGCGAAGGCGGCGAAGGGCACACGCCTCGTGGTGAACGCGCTGGTGCCGAGCCCGTGGTCCGAGGCGATGAAGGGGCTGTTCGTGCTCGCGAAGCTCCCGGCGCTCGTCGTGCGCCGCTCGATGGACGCGACGGCAGTCGATGCCTGGACCGGCGTGGACAACGTGCCCGCCGTGCTGCACTACCGCGAGCCGATCCGGACCAACTGGGCCGCGATCGTGGCCCTTGTGGATCGACTCGCGCCGGGCCGCCTCTTGCCCACGGACATCGCGGCGCGCGCCGCCGTCATGGGCACCCTCGATCTGATCGCGGGCGAGGGCGGCATCGGCTGGAACGCCCGCCTCGCGATGATCGACGCCGGCCTGGCCGGCACCGGTGCGGGCTTCCCGCCGCCCATCGCGAAGTTCCTCGGGCGTCGCTACGGCTACTCGCCCGAGGCCATCGCCGAGGCGCGCCCGCGCATCGAGGCCCAGTTCGCCTTCCTCGCGAACCGCCTCACCGGCGACTACTTCGGCGGCTCCGAGCCGAACGCCCTCGACGTGTACTGCGCGACGTTCTTGACGCCCGTGGCGGCGCCGCTGACGGAGGCCGAGTGTCCGGGCATCCTGCCGCCGTTGCGTCAGGCGTTCGCGTCGGCCCACGCCGCATTTGGCGGGCTGATCTCGCCGGCGTTGATCGCACATCGCGAGCGCATGTTCGGGGCGCACCTCGCCCGGCCCATCGTCTTGTAGGCTCGGACTCGAACAAGGCCATTCCGGTCGCACTCCAGGCGGCCGAGGCCGATCGCAGCGCGACGGTGCGCCGCCTGGCCGCGATGTCACGGTCGTACTGGGCGTGCTAGCAGCGAAGACGCGCGCCGAGGCGGTCTAGGATACGGCATGCGTCCCGTCGCCGAGCTGACGACCCCGCTGCGCGGCATCTTCTCCGATATCGATGACACGCTGACGCACGAGGGCGTCGTGGTGCCGGAGGCGTACCAGGCGATCGTGCGGGCGAAGGCCGCGGGGCTGCGGGTGGTGCTCGTGACAGGGCGGCCGGCGGGGTGGGCGGAGGTCCTCGCGAGCGTGTGGCCGGTCGATGCGGCGATCGCGGAGAACGGCGGGGTCGGTTACTACAAGCAGGGCGGGCGCGTGCACCGCCTGTACTTCGACCCGGGCGATCCGAAGGCGGATGCGGCCCGACTCGCCGCGCTCGTCGACGACGTGGTCGCGACGTTTCCCTTCGCGCGGCAAAGTGACGACAGCACGCTGCGGGTCACGGACGCGGCGTTCGATGTCGGCGAGCACCAGCGGCTGGCGCCGGAGCAGATCGAGGCGATCTGCGAGCGCTGCCGGGCGCACGGCGCGCGCGTGCTCGTGTCGAGCGTGCACGTGCACGGCTGCTTCCACACGGCCGACAAGGCCCAGATGGCGGCCCGCATCGCCGAGGTCCTGTGGGAGGAAGCGCCGGCGGACGTGGCGGCGAGCTACGCCTTCATCGGGGACTCGCCCAACGATCAGGCGGCCTTCGCGTTCTTTCCGGCCTCGATCGGGGTCGCGAACGTCGCTCGGTTCCTGCCCAAGCTCTCGCCGCCGCCGCGCTTCGTGACCACCCAGTCGTACGGCTACGGCTTCGCGGAGGCGATCGACGTGCTGCTGAAGGCACGCTAGAGCGGGGCGTCGCCGATGCCCGTTCGCGATATGCGCCTGATCGAGCAAGCCGACGCCGCCTGAGACGCTACGCTCCGTCCCATGAGCGAAGACTTCGATGCGGTGGCGGCGGCCAAGGAGCTCGACGATATCCTCGGCGAGGCTGGCACCGATGCGGGCTATGCCCGCGGCCTCGAACGCGAGGTCGAAGAACTGACGGCGCTGGTGGCGAAGCAGGCCGCCGAGCTGCGCGCCGCGAACCAGCGTGCCGACGCCGCTCATGCGGAGATCGAAGCCGTGGGCAAGCGCCTCACGAACGCGGCCAAGAAGGACCTGGAGCAGCGCACGCGCAAGTTCCTCGAGGGGTTCCTGCCCGTCCTCGACGATCTCGATCGCGGCGTGGTCGCGGCGCGGAAGGTCGCCGAGTCCGCCGACGTCGTCGAGGGGCTCGAGCTGGTGCGCCGGAGCTTCCTCTCCCGGCTGGGCCAGTACGGCGTCACCCACGCGCCCGCGCTCGGGCTCCCGTTCGATCCGCAGCGTCATGAAGCCATCGCGCTCGTGCCAGTGAGGAGTCCGGCGCAGCACGGGCGCGTCGTCGATGTGATGCGCGAGGGCTACCTGATCGGTGACGAGACGCTGCGCCCGGCCGGCGTGGCCGTCGGCAAGTCACACTAGGTTTGCCCTCATGACGAGGCCGCCTGGCCCCGTGTGACATGCGGTGCCGTGTTACGTCAGGGGGCATGAGCGACCTCGGCGTGCTCGAGACGACCGGCGGCGACTTCCCCCTCGAAGAGGTGGTGCTGGAGGTCGATGGCCGCGCGTGGACCGTGCTGCATACCGGGGCCGTGACCAGCAAGGCCGAGGAGGTCGCGTTCCTCCAGGGCGAGCAGACGACGCCGCGCCCCTATGGGCTCGTGCTGTGGCCCGCGAGCATCGCTCTCGCTCACGAGCTCGCCGGCCGCGAGCTGACGGGCAAGCGCGTCCTCGAGCTCGGCGCCGGGACCGGCCTGCCGGGCATCGTCGCGGCGGCGCGCGGCGCACACGTGGTGCAGACCGACCGGCAGCGCCTCGTGCTCGAGGTCTGCAAGCGCAACGCGGAGCGCAACGGCATCGCCACGCAGGCCGCAGGGCAGGGTGGTTCGATCGAACACCGCATCGCGGATTGGACGGCGTGGACCGATACGGGCGCGTACGACGTGATCCTGGGCTCGGACGTCCTGTACGCGACGCCGCTGCAGCCGCAGCTCAGGCGCATCTTCGAGACGAACCTCGCGCCCGGCGGCACCGTGCTGGTGTCGGATCCGTTTCGCGAGACGACGGTCCGCATGCTCGAGCAGCTCGAGGTCGATGGCTGGCGCGTGCGGATGGATCGCTGGAGCGTGGGGCTGGCGCCGCCGCCGCGCCCGGTCGCCGTGTTCACGCTGACGCGCGCGTGACATCACGCCGCGGGCGCACTCCCGCATCCCCGATCGTTCACTCCGCGGAACGGACGTACCATCGGCGGCGGCATGGTGAGTGCAGACAGTGGGACGGTGCAGCGCGCGCGCGGCCTCAAGCTCCTCGGACACTTGCGGTCCGTGCGCGGACGCACGGCGAGCCTGTGTGCGCCGCTCTCCGTCGAAGACCACGCTGTCCAGTCCATGGCCGATGCGAGCCCGGCGAAGTGGCACCTCGCTCACACGAGCTGGTTCTTCGAGACCTTCGTCCTCGAACCGCTCGGTCAGCCGCCGCACGATCCGCGCTTCCGGGTCCTCTTCAATAGCTACTACGAGGGGGCCGGTCCCCGCGCCGAGCGGGCGCGACGCGGCCTGGTCTCGCGGCCCACGCTCGCCGAGGTGATGGCCTACCGGCGTGCCGTCGACGACCGCGTGGCGCACGCGCTCGAGACGGACGCCCTCGACGCGGCGGCCCTGGATACCGTCGAGCTCGGACTGCACCACGAGCAGCAGCACCAGGAGCTGATCCTGACCGACGTGAAGCACGGCCTCGGCATGCAGCCGTATCCGTCGGCCTACCGGGCGGACCTGGAGCGCGAGCCGGCGGGCGAGGTGAGCGAGCTCGGCTACGTCGAGCTCGGCGGCGGTGTGCTCGCGATCGGGGCGCCTCCGACGGGCTTCGCCTACGACAACGAGCGGCCGCGGCATCGGACGTACGTCGAGCCGTTCCAGCTCGCCACGCGCCCGATCGCGAACGCCGAGGTCCTCGCCTTCATCGCGGCCGGTGGGTATCACGACGCGCGGCTGTGGCTGGCGGATGGCTACGCGCTCGCGCGTGCCGAGGGCTGGACCGCGCCGCTCTACTGGGAGCGCCACGACGATCGGTTCACCACCTACGACCTGACCGGCACGCGCCTCGTCGAGCCGGCGGAGACCGCGTGTCACCTCAGCTACTACGAGGCCGACGCGATCGCACGCTGGCTCGGGGCGCGACTGCCGACCGAACAGGAATGGGAGGTCGCTGCGGCCACGGTCCCTCCGTTCGGCCACTGGGCCGACGATGATCGACTCGCTCCTCGAGCAGCTCGCGGGACGGGCCTCACCCAGATGTTCGGTGACGTGTGGGAGTGGACCGCGTCCGCGTACAGCCCCTATCCAGGCTTCGCGCCGCTCGCGGGCACGCTGGGCGAGTACAACGGCAAGTTCATGTCGGGGCAGATGGTGCTCCGCGGTGGGTCCTGCTTCACCCCGCGGGAGCACATCCGCGCGAGCTACCGAAACTTCTTTCCGCCGAGTGCACGCTGGCAGATGAGCGGCGCCCGGCTCGCGAGGAACCGATGACCGCCCGCCACACCGCTCGCGACCCGCTGCTGGATGACTCCGGCGTCCCCCTCGACGACGTGCTCGGTGGGCTATCGCAGATGCCGAAGCGGTTGCCGTGTCGCCTGCTCTACGACCCCGCCGGGGCGGCCTTGTTCGAGGCCATCTGCCGGCTCGACGCGTACTACCCGACCCGCACGGAGGTCGCGCTCCTGCAGGAGCACTTGCCGATGCTCGCCGACGAGGTCGGCCCCGAGGCGCGGGTGATCGAGCCCGGCAGCGGCGAGGGCATCAAGACCGAGCTGCTCCTGCGGGCCCTCGACCGCCCCGCGACGTATGTCCCGATCGATGTCGCCGCCGATCAGCTCGAGCTCACCGCGGCGCGGCTCCGCCGCGACCATCCCGGACTCGAGGTCGCCCCGCTCGTCGGTGACTACACGAAGCCGCTCGTCCTCCCGGCGAGCACTCGCAGCCACCAGAAGACGGTCGTGTTCTTCCCCGGCTCGACGATCGGCAACTTCGAGCCCGCAGAGGCGACCGCGTTCCTCGCTCGTCTCGCTCGGCTGGCGGGGCCGCGCAGCCTCCTCATCCTCGGGGCCGATGCAACGCGGGACGAAGCCCGCCTCGTGCGCGCCTACGATGACGAGGCAGGGGTCACGGCCGCGTTCAACAAGAACATCCTCGCGCACCTGAACCGCGACCGCGGCGCGACGTTCGATCTCGACGCGTTCGACCACCGCGCGGTGTGGAATCGCCAGGCCTCGCGGATCGAGATGCACCTCGTCAGCCGCACCGAGCAGGTGGTGCGCCTCGACAACTCCGTCGTCGCGTTCGATGCCGGCGAGCCGATCATCACCGAGCACTGCTACAAGCACGCGCCGGCCGCACTGCAGTCGTATCTCCACGCCGCCGGCTGGCACACGCTGAACACGATCAGCGCGCGCGACGTGCCGTTCCGGCTCTGGCTCTGCGAGACGTAAGCGCGCTGCGCTACCGCCCGCGCCGGCCCCGGCGGTAGCATCGCCGGCCATGTCGACCCTGCAACGAGCCGTGCGGGCGGCGCTGCGCAGCCGTGCCGAGCCGGAGCGGGCTGCCGGCATGCAGGCCTACATGAAATCGGAGCTGCCGTTTCTCGGCGTGCGCTCCGCGAACGTGAAGGAGGCCTGCCGCGAGGTGTTCGCCGACTATGCCTTCGACGACGCCGCGGACTGGCAAGCCGACGTGCGCACGCTGTGGCACGGCGCCGTGCATCGCGAGGAGCGGTACGCCGCCCTGCTGCTCGCGGGGCACCGGCGGGCAAAGTCGCTCCAGACCCTCGCTGCTCTGCCGCTGTACGAGGAGCTGATCGTCACCGGCGCATGGTGGGACTTCGTCGACGAGCTCGCGGCCAACCGCGTCGGTCCGCTCCTCGCCGCGTTCCCTGCGCCGATGACGAAGACGATGCGCGTGTGGAGCACGTCGAGCGACATGTGGAAGCGCCGCGCCTCGATCCTCTGTCAGCTCAAGTTCCGCACGAAGACCGACCGCGAGCTCCTCGGCGCCTGCATCGAGCCCTCGATCGAGTCGACAGAGTTCTTCCTCCGCAAGGCGATCGGCTGGGCGCTGCGCGAGCTCGCGAAGCACGACCCGGCGTGGGTGAAGCGCTACGTGAAGGCGAACGCCGCCCGACTCAGCGGGCTGTCGCGGCGCGAAGCCTTGAAGCATCTGGGCCCGTGACCGATCAGCGAGGCCGCCGGTTTGGTGGCCGCCGCCGGCCTGCGGGCTCGCGGCGCCGTGGCGCCAGGTCCGTCGAGGTCACGAGGTCACATTGCGTGTCGTCGGGCGGGCTGGCGAGGTAGGGGGCCAGCGTGGCCTCGAACGCTGTCGTCCCCGCGCACGTGCGGAGCCGCGTGTCACCATCGCTGGTCGTGCACCGGATGAGCGCGATGTACGTCCCCGCGGTCGCCGGGTCGCGAAACATCGACCAGTGACAGTCGGGGAGCTCGGCGCGAATGTACGTCGCGTACTCGAACATCGCGGCCTCGACGGCGGGGGACGACGCAGCGAGCACGTACCGGATCACGCGATTGATCGCCATCAGTGCAGGAGACTGTAGACGACGATCGTGATGAGCGATCCGAGCAGGGTCTTCAGGAAGCCCGTGCTCTGATCAGGAATTCCGAGCGGCATCGTGACGGGCGACTCATCGCCGATCCACAACCGGAAGCTGCGGTCGGCGCCGTTGGCGACGAGGACGACATCCGTGGTTCCGACCGGGATGTCATCGATCTGGATGCGCTGTGTCTTCTCGGCCTGGGCCACGAGGTGACCGTTCACCGCGACCGAGACGTCGGTGGCGGGTTGCGAGAACAGGAGCACCAGGGTGCCGGTCGGCATCGCGGGGTCGGTCGTGACCATGCTCACGTGGTGGTCGTGGGCACAGCCCAGTACGAGGCAGCAGAGCAGGGCGATCACCCGATTCGTCATGCTGCTTGGTCCCCGGAGCCGCCGTACCTGTTGCCCCCAGGCAACCCCCGGCCGGATCGCGTGGCCGTACTTGTCGTCCCCGAGGAGTGCCAGTACCCTGAACAGGTCGTGCCGCTCCTGCGTTGGCTCCTCCCGATCGTCGCCGCGCTGTGCGTGCTGGGCGGATCGGTGGCCGCGTATGCGGCCGCTGGCTGGACGGGCGACCGCGACTGCTGCTGCCCCGCGCAGCGGACCTGCAAGTGCGACGATCACAACGGTCAGACACCCGAGCAGCCCACCCTGAAGCGGTGCGCTGGCGACGCCCAGCTCGTCACGCCGGCCCCTGTCCCCGGGGCCGTAGCCAACCGCGTCGACAATGTGGCGCACGTGACCGTGGTCGCGATCGCGGCCCCCGTGCCGATGAAGCTGTCGTCCGCCCCGCCGCGCGAGCCCGAGAAGCCGCCGTTCTAGGCCGAGCCGTCCGTCCGCACGGATCTCTCGCGCCTCGAGAATCGGTCGCCGTCCTGGCACCGCTTGCTCTGCAACCATGGGCAGCCCTTCACCACGATCACGGTGGAGGGCGAGCTCGACCACGATGTAACTGGAGTGAAGGCAATGAGCGCAACCCGCTGGTTTCTTGGAATCGCCGTCGGTGCTGTCGTCCTGGCGTCGCAGATGGGTCATGGCGGCGGCTGTGGAGCGGACGAAGAGCTCTTCGGCCCGCCGACGGAGTCGACGTGTCCGACGCCCACCGCGCTGACGTACGAGAACTTCGGCAAGCCCTTCATGGAGCGGTACTGCACGCGGTGTCACGACAGCGACCTCGTCGGGGAGCAGCGCCAGGGCGCGCCGTCGTTCCACGACTTCGACACGCTGTTCGGCATCAAGGCCGTGAGCGATCACATCGACGAGACGACGGCCGCCGGTCCCGCGGCGGTGAACCGGGGCATGCCGGCGGAGGGGCTCATCCCGACCGACGAAGAGCGCTACCAGCTCGGCGAATGGATCGCGTGCGGCATGCCGGAGTAGCGGCGGTCCTCGTCGCGGTGACCGGGGCAGCCCGAGCTGATCACTCGCATCACCATCACGCGGACGCCGCCGCCCCGTCGGCGATCGAGGTCTCGGCCTCGCTCGGCGCCGTCGCGGCCACCTACGAATCGCCGCTCTACATGGGCGAGTACGCGGGCGCGCAGCTCGGCGCGACCGTCAGCGCCGACCGCTTTGCGGTCGCGGCGACCATCGCCGGCTATCACATCGACCGCAATGGGCGCTCGAGTGATGGCGTGGGCGACGCGATGATCCACGGCATGGCCTCGGCGGTGACGCGCGGCCCCATCACCCTCGGGCCACACCTCGGCCTCATGCTGCCCACAGGAGATGACGGCCTGGGCCTGGGCATGGGGCACGTGATGTTGATGGGCGGGGCCTGGGGGGCGCTCGCCGTTCCCGCCGGGACCATCGCGGTCACGCTCGGCTACGCGCGCGGCATCGGCGGCGCCGGTGACCACGCCGAGCACGCCCCGAGCGGCCCCCTCGTCGCCCCCATGGCGTACTCCGAGGTCTACGGCGATACGACCCTCCTCGCCGCCCTGGCCGCGGGGCTCGCCGCTGGCGTGCGTGGCTCCCTCGCGGTCCCGACAACCGAGGCCCCGACCCGGGCGACAGGTGGTGTCCGCGTGCAGTGGCGGGCCGGTCGTGTGGTCACAACCGCCGACATCGACGCCGGTCTCGCCGGTGATCCGTTCGGCGTTCGCGGGACGCTCGCGACTGCGGTCTCCTTCTGACCGAGATCGATTGCTCAGTTCACCGTCCCGTCACACGGTGATGGTGTAGGTTGCTGCCGTGGTCGTTGTCTCCGCGTTCGTCACGCGTGATCCCGCTGCCTGCTGGAAGCTCTTCACCGACATCGCGCTGCTCGGCGCCTGGGTCCCGGGCCTGCGACGCGCGCAGGTCCTTGCCAAGGAGAAGGGGCTCCCCTCGGAGGTGCACTTCGAGTTCGCCAGCTCCTTGGCCTACACGCTCGTCTACTCGTACGACCCGGCGGCCCGCGAGGTGCGCTGGGAGCCCAAGCTCGGGCGCCGTGATGCCGTGTCGGGCTACGCGCGCTTCGAGCCCGCCGAGGGTGGCACGACCGTGACCTACGCCCTCTCGCAGGGCGAGGGCCGCTCTGCGCAGGAGCGCGAGCTCGCCGACCCGCAGGTCGCCCTCGACGCGCTACGGGCCTGGCTCGAACATCAGCGCTAGTCTCGGATCGTCGCGAGCATCGCTTCGAGATCGATGTCCAGGCGCATCGCCTTCGCGAGCTGCGTGGCGATCTCGCGCTCGTCCGTCGACACGTCGTCATCGGCGAGCGCCACGGCGAGGCCGACCATGAGCACCGCTTCGCCATCATCGGCATCACCCACGAGCTCTGCGACATGCGCGACACTCGGGTCGAAGCCGCCTTCTTCCAGCGCCTTGGCCGCGCTGGAGAGCAGCTGATCGATCGCATCGCGGTTGACGCCACCCAGGATCTCGAGGCGATCGAGGAGGGCGTCGTACTCCTGCTCGCTGGCGCTGCCGTCAGATGCCGCAATGAGAAATGCGGCCGTGACCGCGGCCTCGAGAAACGGCGACCTGGCGAGGCGCTCGGTCAGACGATGTTGGGACCACCATGTGCGCTTCTCGTAACTCTCCACGCTTCGTCAGTACCACCCACGCTAGGCTGCCGCCATGGTCCCACGCTTGGCGGCTCGCGCCGCGCTTCTGTTCGTCCTGGCCTGCGGCGACAACGTGCCCGGCGATCAGACGCCCGATGCCCCCGTCGCGCCTCCCGACATGGACATGGGGATGGAGGATGCGCCGCCCGGGGGTGACTGCACGCCGAAGCCCGCTCCGACGGCGGGCTCGCTCGCGGATCCGCTCGCGCTCGAGCTTCCCGCGACGTGCGTGCCCGGCGGCATCGCCGCGATCGCCGGTCGCTGGTTCGTGAGCGTGCCCGACCGGATCTTCAGCTTCGAGTATCCGGCCTTCGAAGGCTCGTGCGAGACCGGCTTCGAGCGCAGTGGCCTCGAGGAGCAGGCCCTCGCTGAGGGCTACCAGAGCGTGGACTCGTGGAACGACGGCACGCGCGTCTGGTACCGCAAGTACTTCGGTCGGGAGCAGTTCGAGTTCGTGGAGGCGTTCGCGGCGTGCGTCCTGCCCGACGGCACCATCGCCGTGAACCAGACCTTCTTCGACACCGATCGGGGCGCCCGGTCGCAGGCGCTCACGGGGACGAAGGTCGCGCAGGCTGGGGCGGAGGGCAACGGCATCTCGCTCACGGGCTCGGTCACGACCCGCCCCGGAGAGACGTCGCCCATCATCGCGTACAACCTCGTCGTCGACGAGAACTACGCGTACGTGTGCGGTCCGGAGGGCCTCGACATCATCGAGATCACGAACCCGGCCGCGCCCGTGCATCGCGCCGTGGTCGAGGGTGACTTCAACGACTGCAAGCTCGTCGCGGGCAACGGCCGGCGCGTGGTGTTCCTGTCGCCGCTGTTCTCGTCTGCGACGGCCGTGGTCGACGTGACGGATCCGCTGAACCCCGATCGCCTGCCGGATCTGCAGGAGTTCTCGCACTCGATCTTCGTCGAGACCTCGGGCGGCGCCACGCGCTTGTACATGGCGAACACCGAGTCGAACTCGATGTCGGTCTACGACGTCACGAATCCGATCGCGCCGTCGCGGCTCGGTGCCGTGCGTATCGCGGGCGGG
This sequence comes from Kofleriaceae bacterium, assembly GCA_022842285.1. Classification (GTDB taxonomy): domain Bacteria; phylum Myxococcota_A; class Polyangia; order Haliangiales; family Haliangiaceae; genus JABFXX01. Next base: position 11,989 of record JALHPV010000070.1, on the reverse strand, counting down.
CAGGGCGGGCAACCGGCGGGCGTGCACGACCTGTTCGTGGACGGCGACACGGTCTACGCGAACAACGGTACCGACGGTCTCGTCGCGCTCGACATCTCCACGAGCCTCACGAACCCGGTGACGCTCGGCCGGGCCCAGCCCACCGGCTACAGCCACGCGAGCTGGCGCGTCGAGATCAACGGCCACCCGTACATCCTCCACGGCGACGAGGGCATGCAGTTCGATGGACGGGTGGGGTCGCACCTTCGCGTCCTCGAGGGTGACCCCACCAGCCCGAACTTCCTCGACGATGTCGGCGCGTACGCCACGCGCACGCAGCTCGGCATTCACAACATCATCGCCGTCGGCAACAAGGCGTACATCGCCTACTACCACGATGGCGTCCGCGTCGTGTCGCTCGCCGATCCGACCAACCCCGTCGAGGTGGCCCACTACAACACGTGGGACTGGGCGCAAGGCTACGGCGGAACGTTCGAGGGCGCCGTCGGCCTGCGCGTGGCCAACGGTCACATCTACGTGGCCGACTTCAATCGCGGCCTCTTGATCCTCACCGAGGACTGATTACTTCGGCGGCGGCAGCACGTAGCGGCCGTCGATGATCGCGCGATCGAGCTCGGGTAGGACCTCGACGCGGGCCTTGGTCAGCGAGCTCTCGACCTCCATCTTGAACAGGAGGAGGCGGCCGAACCCGAGCGCGGCGACGATGCCGAGCGTCACGAAGATCACCACGTTCAAGTCGGACATGACGGCGAGGACTACGCCGCCGCCGACCGCCATCGCGGCCATCTTCGCGGGGCGGATCACCGAGTCCCAGTGCATCTTCACCATCGTGGCCGCGCCGTCGTAGGCGGGCAGGGTGGCCTGCGGGACGACGGCCGGGTCGTTGGTGCCCATCATCGCCGCGGTCTTGATCGCCGCCGTGATGCCCTCGTAGAACGTGTGCTTCGTCGTGCGAGCGACCTGCTCGGCCTGGTGCGGATTCGTGCGCAGGAGGTTCACGATGGTCAAGCGTGCCTGGGCGTAGCTCGGGTTCCCGAGCGTCAGGGCGGCTCCGCCCACGCACACGCACGTGCCGCCAATAGCGAGTACGTACGCCGCGATGACCTTGGCCGTGCTCGGCTTCTCCGGCGGCTTCTCCGGCGGCGGTTCCTCGTCGGACTCTGATTGCGCGGCGGCGATCACGGAGTCGACCACGCACCACCCAGCGACCAACGCGAGCCCGAGGACAGCCGCGCGCGCAGCTTTGCCAGCACCCATGACGGGGATGCTACCGCGTCCCCGCCTCGTCTGTGTGCGCGAGCCTGAGCTCGCGGATCTTGCGCTGGATCTTCATGTTCTGGAGGTACCGGTCGAACTGCATGGCGGCGAGGGCGACCAGGCCGGCCATGGCAATGGCGAGGCTGCGCACCCGGTCGAGCATGGTGACCGCCATTCCGAGGGCGCCCGTCGACCCGAGGAGCTCATAGAGTCCGTAGTTGCTCCCGTCCTGCACGCCCAGGCCCATCGGGACGAGCGATGACACCCAGCGGATGATGACGCCGAGGGAGAGGATCCCGATCACGAGGAGGGCCGTGACGTCCGCATCGACGGCGAGGAGCAGCGTGACGGTCGCGGTCCACATGATCAGCTTCGACAGGCCAATCCACAGGATGCCCTTCCACGTCCCGGCCGAGCGCTTCGTGTGGAGCTCGCGGATGTGCCGGTCGACGTCGACCAGCTTCTCCTTCCACCGCGTCGAGCGCTCGGCGCTGATGAAGCGCGCCCGCCGCATGGCGCCAACGACCGTCGAGACCGCGCCCCGGTGAATCACGACCGCGAGCGCGATGGCGCCTGCGGCGATCACGCCGAACGCGACGAAGATCGGAATCTTCAGGGCCGGCGGCACGTCGATGGCGACGAGCATGATCGGCGTGCCGATGATCATGACGCCGATCGAGATGTAGGCGTGGGTCAGGTTGAAGAGGACGATCGACGAGAGCACGCGTGACCGCGGCGCGTGCTGCATCAACAGGCCGAGCTTCACGGGCTCGCCGAGGGCCCCACCCGGCGTGAGGACGTTGATCGCGCGGCCGCTCGCGTGCGCTCCCAGGACCCGCCAGTACGGGATCATCCGCTCCTCGGGCCGCATGAAGGTGTGCAGGGCCGCCGCATCGGTGCACAGGGCGGCGACATCGAGCGCGAAGATGAGGCCCGCCCAGGCGCCGACGGACAGGATCATCTGCTTCAGCTCGTCGACGCCGGTCTCACGGATCATCCACCAGAGCGCGACGCCTCCGACGACCATGATGGCGAGGTTGAACACGCGCATCCCCAGGTTGCGGGATGGCTTCCCCTGGACGGCGCCGGGGTCGGTCACGGGGGCGGCCACGGCGGACATGGCAGTCCGCTCAGCAAGGGATGTGCCCGTAGGTTCACGGCGAATCACTCCGTCAGACGAAGGCTGGGCGCCAGCGAGCAGCCGAAACCGCTCGCCAGCGAGCGCTAGAGCACGTCCTCGTCGTCCTTGTACGAGGGGTGGTACTTGCCGATCAGCTTCACGAGGTATTCGGCCAGGGCCTGGACATCCTCGTCGTCCGTATCACGCGAGACGTAGATCGCCTTGCGGGTATGGCCCTCGTCCTCGTCGTCGGACGGCTCGCGCAGCACGAGCTCGTAATAGCCGTCCTCCTCGTTGGGCTTGCCCTTCTTGCGCTCGAAGATCTCGACCGTGTCGATGAGATCCCAGATCCGCCGCGCTTCCCGCTCCGAGAGCTGCTTGGTGCCCAGGTCCTTGGCGACCTCGTCGCCGCTCGAGTACTCGACCCACATCGAGTCGTCGCGAATGCGGATCTGCCAGTCGTCGCCCTCTGACCGGTGGGACGCGAAGTCGAACGTGCGGCCGTTCGTCTCGCCGCGGTCGGCACCGCCCATCCGATCGCCCTGCGCGTACTCGCCACCCGCGCGTGGACAGCCCGCGAGGGCGATCGCCACCAGAGCGAGAACGACGCGCATGGTCGTATTGTAGCGCCATGCCGCTCGCGATGTTCGACACGGTGCTCGATGCACCGGCCCGCCTGGTTGCGGGCACCCATCGCACGGCGACGCTGGAACAGACCTGGAAGCGCTTCTCGCCCGCCGCCAGGCGTGCGGGAATCACCCGGATCGCCGAGCTGACCGGCCTCGACACCCTCGGGGTCCCCGTGTTCGCGGCGATCCGCCCGCGGGGAAAGTCGCTGTCCGCGCAGCAGGGCAAGGGCCTCACCCCGCTCGCCGCCAAGGTCTCGGCGTTGATGGAGAGCCTCGAGACATGGACGGCCGAGGAAGCCGTCCCCACGGTGCATGGCTCGCTACGCGCCCTGAAGGGCCGCATCGCCGACGTGCAGCGCCTGCCGCGCCCACGCGGTCGCCTCGATCCGGATGCGCGTCACGCCTGGGTGCGCGGCTGCGAGCTGCCGACCAACCGCGAGGTCCTCGTGCCCCTCCAGTCCGTGACCCTCGACACGACGTTCACCCGGCCGCCCACCTTCGACATCTCCTCGAACGGCCTCGCCTCGGGCAACGTCCTCGTCGAAGCGGTCCTGCACGGCCTCTGCGAGGTCCTCGAGCGCGACGCCGAGGCCGCGTGGCGTCGCAGCGGCGGCGACCGGCGCGTGGTGCTCGATACGATCACCGACCCGGCCTGTCGCGGCCTCGTCGAGACGATCGTCGCCGCCGGCGCGCGGGTCTTCGTTTGGGACCTCGGCAGCGATGCCGGCCTGTGCGCGATCGGCGCCGCCATCATGGAGGACCCGTCGCAGCCTGCCTGGCGCACGCTGGGCTTCTATCAGGGCTTCGGCGCGCACATGGAGCCCGCGATCGCGATCGCCCGGGCTCTCACCGAGGCCGCGCAGACCCGCCTGACGTACATCGCCGGCGCCCGCGACGACTTCTTCCCCGAGGACTACGCCCGCGCGACGGATCCCGACATCCTGATGGACCTATGGGAGCGCCTGGCCACGCCGTGCGAGGACCCGGTCGACTACGCCGACCTGACGCGGCTCGAGGCACGCTCGCTCGGCCATGCCCTCGAACAGCTCGTCGAGCTCACCGGTCCGGTGCTCGCGGTGGACCTGACGCATCCGACGCTGAAAGTGCCGGTGGTGAAGGTCCTGGTCCCCGGTCGCGCCACCGATCTGGAGTATCTCGGATGACGATCGGGGCGGTGCGGCGATGACGGTTCGACGTCCACTACCCGCGGCGCGGGTCACGAAGCTGCGCGCACGCCCGGCGGGGCCGGAGACGATCGTGTTCGTCGGTCCGACCCTGCCGGCGGCGGTCTTTGCGGGCTGCGTCGTGCGAGGGCCCGTGGCGATGGGCGAGGTGTTGCGCCTCGCCATGAGCCGGCGGCCGCCCGCTCGCATCGCCATCGTCGACGGGTACTTCGAGCGTATGGCCGCGGTCTGGCACAAGGAGATCCTCGTCGCGATCGATCGCGGCATCGAGGTCTGGGGAGCGGCGAGCATGGGGGCCTTGCGCGCGGCGGAGCTGGCGCCGTTCGGGATGAAGGGCGTCGGGACGATCTGGAAGGCGTTCGCGACGGGGAAGCTCGTCGCCGATGACGAGGTGGCCGTGACGCACCTGCCCGCGGAGTACGGGTATCGCGCGACCAGCGATGCCCTCGTGAACCTCCGTGATGGCATCGCGCGGGCCCCCCATCTGTCGGCGAAGCTACGGGCGGCGCTCGTCGAGCTCGCGCGAAAGCGGCACTACCGCGAGCGCTCGTGGGGGGCGCTCTACGCCGATGCGCGTGCCGCCGGGCTACCGGCGACGGCCATCGATGGGCTGGCCGCGTGGGTGTTGCGCTGGAAGCCCGATCGCAAGGCCGCCGACGCGATGCTGCTCGCCAAGGCCCTCGCCAAGGCGCCACCCGCACGCACGCGAGGTCCGGCGTTGGCGACCGCCGTGGCCGCAGCCCTCACGAAGTCACCGGGCAAGGCCCTCACGCCCGCGGCGGCCACCGCGGTCGCGAAGGCATCGCGGGGCGCCCTCGCGAAAGCGCCCGCGCGCAAGGGCCACGTCAGCACACCTCGCACGTGGGCGCTGCGTCGGCTCGAAGAGATCGTCGACCGTCCCCGTCCCCGTCCTCGTCGACGCTGACGTAAGCTCGCGCGATGGACGCGGTGCCGACCCCGCAGACTCTGGGCGGTGGCCGCTTCGAGGTGCGCGGCACGCTGGGCGCGGGCGGGGCCGGGGTCGTGTACCGCGTGAACGACCGGCAGCTGGGACGCGAGGTCGCGCTGAAGCTGTTGCGCACGGCGTCGGGGCGGGACCTCTATCGCTTCAAGCGCGAGTTTCGCGAGCTCGCCGACATCGCGCATCCCGGACTGGTCGCGCTGCACGAGCTGCATCACGTCGACGGCGACTGGTTCTTCACGATGGAGATCGTCGAGGGCGTGTCGTTCATCGACTGGGTGCGCCCGCCGACGGCCCCCATCCGGGTGCGCAGCCGCGCCGACATCGTGAACGCCAAGCTCGACGAGGAGCGGCTGCGCGCGGCCTTCCCGCAGCTGGCGGACGCGCTGAGTGCCCTGCACCGCGCGGGGAAGCTGCATCGAGACCTGAAGCCGTCGAACGTGCTCGTGACGAAGGCGGGGCGCCTCGCGCTGCTCGACTTCGGGTTGATCGCGGGTCTGGCGGAGGCGAATCCCGATCGGCTCGCCGTCGGGACACCCGCGTACATGTCGCCGGAGCAGGCGTCGGATCAGTCGCTGACCGAGGCGAGTGACTGGTACTCGCTGGGCGCGATGCTGTACGAGGCGCTGACAGGGCGCCGGCCATTCGAGGGTGAGGCCGAGCAGGTGATGACGCGGAAGCAGACGGAGATCCCGCGGCCGCCGACGGAGCTGGCGCCAGCACTGCCCGCCGATCTGACGGCGCTGTGCGTGCGGCTCCTCGCCCCGCGGGCGGACGAGCGCCCCGATGCGGCGACGATCTTCGGGACGCTCGGCGCGCGGCCGTCGGCGACGCGGCTGGATGCAGCCCGCAGCACGTTCGTCGGGCGCGAGCGCGAGCTGGGGGAGCTCACGCAAGCGTTCGCAGACGCGAAGCAGCGGTCGGTGGCGGTGATGGTGCGGGGGCCAAGTGGCATCGGGAAGAGCACGCTGGTGCGAAAGTTCCTGCGCTCGCTGGGCGACGCGGCGCTGGTCGTCGAGGGGAAGTGCTTCGAGCGCGAGGCGGTTCCGTTCAAGATGCTCGACGGCGTGGTCGATCAGCTCGCGGCGGCGCTGGTGGCGATGCCGCCTCTGGAGGTCGAAGCGCTCGTGCCGCGCGAGCTCGGATCGCTGGTGCGCATGTTCCCCGTGCTGCGGCGGGTGCCGACCTTCTCGGAGCAGTCGTCACAGAGCCACGCGCCGGTCGATCCGCAGGAGCTGAGGCGCCGGGGCTTTCATGCGCTGAAGGCGCTCGTGGCGCGCCTCGCGCGCGTGAAGCCGGTGGTGGTGTTCGTCGACGATGCGCACTGGGGCGACGCCGACAGCGCAGGGTTTCTCGCGGAGCTGATCCACCGGGACGAGGCGGGCGTGCTCGTCCTCGCCGCCCATCGTCCCGAAGACTATCTCGGCATGATCGCGCAGCTACGGCGGCCACCAGGGACGCCCCGGGGCTCGGCGACGCCGGTATTCGGACCGCGCGCGGACATTCGCGAGCTCGAGGTCGTGCCGTTCACGCCCGGCGAGGCGGCCCGGCTCGTCGAGAGCTTCGGGCGCGAGCCCGACGCAGATGCGATCGCGGCCGCGGCCGGTAACCCGCTCGTGTTGACGGAGGTCGCCCGGGATCCCGTCGACGAGAAGGTCGTGAACATCGACGCGATCGTGCGGACCCGCATGGCGCGGCTGTCACCCGATGCGCAAGCGATGCTGGCGGTCTCGAGCATCGCGGCCCGCCCCCTGTCCCTGGAGATTGCGGCGCACGCGGCCGGCGTCGCCGGCGGGCTCGATGCCGCCATGCAGCTCGTCGGCGAGCGGCTGGCGACGCTCCGCGAGACGGCCCCGGGCAAGCGCATGCTGCATCCCGCGCATGACTACGTGCGCGCGGCCCTGCTCGCGACGCTCGACACCGAGGCGAAGGCGGGCTGGCACGAGACGCTCGCGCGGGCCTTCGAGGCGGTGCAGGGCGAGGATCAGCTCGATTCCCAGGCGGTGGTCGAGCACTGGCTCGCCGCCGGCCATCCCGCGAACGCGGCCCACCACGCCGTCGGGGCCGCGCTCGCGGCGGAGGAGGCGTTCGCCTTCAAGCGCGCGGCCGAGCTCTACCAGATCGCGCTTACCTTCGGCCCCTGGGATGCGCTGGGGCAGCGCGACCTCCTGCGCCGCAAGGCGTACGCGCTCGTGTGTGCCGGCCAGCTCGACGAGGCCGCGCGCACCTACGAGCATGCCGCCCAGCTCGTCGATGACGCGGAGGCCGTCGACCTCGAGCGGCTGCGCGTGGAAGCAGTCCTGCGGCGCGGCAAGCTCGACGAGGCCTTGCCTGCGGCCGAGAAGCTCCTCGCGCAGATCGGCATTCGCATCCCCCTCGGCACCCGGGCCTCGCGCACCCGGCTCGCCACGCAGTGGGTGCAGATGAAGCTGCGCGGTCTCGACTTCACCGAGCGCGACGCGCGTGACGTGCCACGCGCCGAGCTGCTAGCGATCGACGTCCTGTACTCGATCGCCAGCGGTCTCGCGTTCGCCGATCCGACGATCGGTCGTGTGGTCCAGTCGGAGCTGATGAAGGCTGCGCTCGACGCGGGCGAGCCGATGCGCGTCTGCCTCGCGCTGTCGCAAGAGGTCTGTTACGCCGCCGCGGCGGGCAGTCGCAATCGCGGCGCCGTCGACGCCGTCGGCAAGCGCCTGAAGGGGATCGCGGTGCGTCATCGCGGCGGCCAGCTCCTCGGCTTCGCCGACACCGCCATCGGGATCGCCGCGCACATGAGCGGGCGCTGGCGCGATGCGCGCGGGCATCTCGAGGCCGGCCTGCAGATGCTGCGGGACCACGGCGCCGGTGTGCGCTGGGAGATCGACCTCGGCGATTCGTTCTGGCTCGCGACCCTGTTCTATCTCGGGGCCTGGAAGGAGCTCGCAGAGCATCAGCAGTCGCTCCTGCGCGAGGCGCTCGATCGCAGCGACCCGGTCGCGCAGCAGAACCTCCGCATAGGACGCTGCAACCTCGCGTGGCTCGTCCACGACCAGCCGGACGAGGCCCGCGCCCAGCTCGCCATCGCGGAGGCCGCGCTCTCGCCGGGGTTTCACCTGCCGCACCTCTCGGTCGTCACGGCGGCGGTCAACCTCGATCTGTACGCCGGCAGCTTCGCGGCGGCGCGCGCCCGCCTCGAGGCCGCGTGGCCCCACATCGAGCGCCTCGGATGCTTGCGGCTCCAGCAACCGCGCATCGAGCTGGCCGTCCTGCGTGCGCGCGCCCTGCTCGGCGACGCCACCCGCGGCGAGGAGCGCCTGAAGGAGGTCCGTCGCATCGCGGAGGAGCTCGGGGCCGAAGGCGCGCCATGGGCCTCCGCGCTCGCCCACCTGATCCGCGCAGCCGCGCATGCGTGGGCGGGCGCATCCAAGGATGCCCGTGTCGAGCTCCTCGCCGCCGAGGAACAGCTGCTGGCGACGGGCATGATGGGCTATCTGCAGGTCTGCCGGGTACGACGCGGGCGCATCGAGGGTGGTCCGGCCGGTGAGGCGCGCACGGGGGCGGCGCTGGAGCTTCTGAAGGACCTAGGCGCCCTGAATCCCGAGGCCATTTCGTCGTTTCTCGTACCGTGGCCCGGCTGATCCTGGTGTAGGGTGCCCGGCCGATCCGGTCGATCCGGGTCCGCTGATCACGCGTAGTACTTAGGGAGGCCAGCCTTGTCTGACATCGCTACTCATCTCGCTGTTTCGCAGAAGGTCGATATCGAAGGTCTCGACTGGGAGCTCGCGCGCACGCACGGGCTCACGCAGCAAGAGGTCAACTCGCTCCTCTACTTCGCCGACGTCGAGAGCCAGACGGTCCACTACTTCCTCGAGGTCTCGCGCCTGAAGGTCTCGCGCGACCCCGAGTTGCTCACGTTCCTCACGATGTGGAACTACGAGGAGTACTTCCACTCCTACGCGATCACGCGGCTCCTCACCGAGTGCGGCGTGAAGGTCCCGACGGCCAGCGAGCGCGCCGAAGAGGTTCGCAAGAACGCGCGCTTCAAGGCGAAGTTCGAGGACTTCGGCCAGGGCATGATCGCCTGGTCGATGCCGAAGACCTTCATCGGTCTCTGGATGTTCTGGGGCTCGCTCCAGGAGTGCCTCACGACGCAGGCGTACGAGGAGCTGGCTCGCAACACGTCGAACCCCGTCCTCGCCGAGCTCTGCAAGCGCATCGCGCGGCAGGAGCGTCGCCACTTCGCCTATTACTTCAATCAGGCGAAGGACAAGCTCGAGGGCCAGCCGTGGATCCAGAAGTTCACGCGCGGCATCGCGAACCTGTTCTACGCACCCGTCGGGGGTGGCGTGAAGACGGACGAGGAGGGCGCCCGGCTCGTGGCCGAGCTCTTCCCGCAGGACCGGATCTTCGAGGTCATGAGCTACATCGAGAAGCGCATGGCGCAGCTCCCCGGCATGGAGGGACTCGATTGCTGCACGCGCTGGGCGGCGAAGATCCAGCCGATGCTTCCTGAGTCGACGCGCGCGAAGAACGTCCCCGCGCAGTTCATCGCGGCAGCGTAGAGCTACCAGGCGTAGCCGACGCGGAAGTAGCCCTGCGGCTCGACTTCCATCTCGTCGTCGTAGCAGCCGTAGTCGTCGCAGTACTCGCTGTTGTTGAGGTTCTTCGCGGCTCCGAGCGCCATCGCGACGTTGAAGCCGCTGTCGAACGTCCAGTGCCAGCCGAAGAGCGCCTGCGGGCCGATCAGGCCCGAGCTCATGTCGCTGGTGTCGAAGTCGCGCTTCAGGATGCCGCCCTCGAAGAACGGGCCCGAGAAGACGCGCTTGAAGTAGAGGGGCAGCGTCACGCCGACCTCGTAACCGTCGTCGTTATCGATGTGATAGAGGTTCACGTCGCCGCGCACCGCCACGTTCTGCGAGAGCGCGTGCGTGACGGACACGCCGTACGAGCCGAACATCCAGCCGATCGGGTTCGTCGAGATGCTGGTCGTCTTGTGCTTGATCATGTACTCGCCGCGCTCGCCGACCTTCACGAGCTGGCCATTGATGTGCGAGACGTTCGACCACTGCTCGTTCTGCGGAGCGACCACGGCGACGACCTCGGGCGTCTGCGCCGGCTGGGCGGGCGTGATCACGACCAGCGAGCCATCGGCCGGGGCCGGTGGCGGCATCTCCTCGGAGCCCTGCGGGCCGGGCTGCGCCACAGCGGTGCCGGCGGAGACAGCGAGCATGAGGGTCGTGAAGAGCACGCGACGGGCGTTGGTCATGCCGGCGTCCTTGAGCACCCGCGATGCCAGGTCGATAAAGTGGTCTAACTTCTCGTCATCCATGCGCTTGTCGGCGTTCACGAGGTGGTGAGACCTGACCGGCACTCCACCGGGTGCCGCGAGATTCCTGACAGCTCTGTCATAGATCGGTCGTCACCCGGAGGAGGCAGGCTGTCGCGTTCGGTAGCCACCGATCCCGAGCCCGTCGTCGCCCGCGGTCACCCCGGCCGGGCCCCGGCGGTGGCACGTCACGTGCTCTACCCGGGCGTACCACCCACCACCCCCGCCCGTCGCCCTCTCGTCGATCGAGCCCACGATCGCTACTCGCGGTCTGCGTTTCGTCGTCGCGAGGACGCATGGAAACCCCGCGCGTCTCGCCGAACCTCGCGAGAACGCGTGCCGCGCATTGGGGCACGCCGACTGCACTACGTCTCCTCGAGAGCGACAGTCACTCACTTCCGGGTGGCAGCTCTTCTTAATCAGGAGACTCGTTATGACCAATCACGCTGCATTCGAAACCATCGACCTCGACAACCTCAAAGCCGTGAACGGCGGTGGCTTCTGGGGCGATCTGCGCGACGCCACCATCGGCGCCGTCAGGATCGTCGCCTCGCCGGTGCGGGCGGCCGTTCGCGGCACGGTGGAGACCGTCGGCGCGCTGCGGAACGGACACAGCCTCGGTGACTCGCTCGCATCGGGGCTCGTCCACGGCGCCGGGTTGACGAACGAGCCGAAGCTCTCGACGATCCCGGGCAAGTGATCACCGAATGACGGCGAGCGTCCGCATCGTGCCGCGCGTGACCCCGAACTGCTCGTGCACCGCGGCACGACGGACGACCTCGTCAGGCTGAAGCGTCCCCGCTACCAGTCGCGTATACGCATCGACGAGCCGCGCCGTCTCGGCCGCCGTCTCGCGCACCAGCTCGATCCGGAACCGCGTCACCCCGTGCTGCAAGAGCACCGGCACGAGGCTCGCCGCCGACTGCGCCTGCGCGTTGAACACCGTGTTCCGGCACCCCACGTCGACGACGACGGGATGCACGAGCCCCACGCGATCCGCCAGGGACACCTGATGGGCCTCGCACGGCCGCCCGCAGGTCTTGTAGTCGCGGCCCGTCGACAGGAGGTGCGCGTACACGCAGTGCTCCGTGTGAAACGTGGGGATGTGGTGGTGCACGGTGACGCCGATGCGACCCCGCGGCGCCGCATCGAGGAGCGCCCGCAGCTGATCCCGATCCAGATCGTGCGCGGCCGTCAGCGTCTGGAGCGCCGAGCTGCGCCCCAGCACCCAGTTCGCCGTGAGCGAGTTCGTGACGTTCAGCGAGAAGTCACCATGGAGCTCGATGCCGGACGCCGCGAAGTACGCGAGCGAGCCCCAGCTCCGCACCAGCACGAAGTCCGGCTCGAGCTTCGCCAGGTGCTGATCGATCTTCTCCTCGCCCGGCTTCTGCACGCGCACCGTGGCCACCCCGACTCGCACGCCCTTCGCCTTCGCCCGGGCCACCGCCTTGCCCAGCCCGACCAGCTCCATCCAGTCGAGCTCGATCTCGCGCGCGCCGGCGTCGAGGGCCGCATCGAGCTGCGCGTCGGTCC
>JALHPV010000069.1 GCA_022842285.1 Kofleriaceae bacterium | reverse complement strand
TGTCGCAGGGGTCCGACCCCTGCGACACCTAGATATCGACGGTGACGTCCGCCGAGGTCGGGCGCGCCTGGCAGGCGAGGATGAGGCCAGCGGCCCGATCGGACTTCGAGAGCGCATCGTGCGCGGCCATCGCGACGGTGCCTGTGACGAGCTTGCACTTGCACTGGCCGCAGACGCCGGAGCGGCAGTCGCTGGGGATGTCGACGCCGGCATCCTCGGCGGCGTCGAGGATGGTGAGGCCGGCCGGAACCTGGATGGTCGTGCCGCTACTCTGGAAGGACAGCATGGCATCGACCGGAGCGGCGATGGCGGCTGCGGGCTCGGACGCGTCGGCCGGGGCGAGCGCGCGGGTGGTCGGCGAGGTGAACTCCTCCTCGAGGATCTCGGCGTTGGGGATGCCCCGGGCGACGAGGCCGGCGCGCAGCGCGGTCATCATGGCCAGCGGGCCACACATGAGGACCGGGCCGCGGGTGAAGTCGGGAACGAAGGCGGCGATGGCATCGGCGGTCAGGTGGCCGGACTCCGAGGAGTAGACGAGCTTCACGTGCAGGTTGGGGAAGCGGGCTTCGAGATCGGCGAGCTCCTTCGCGAAGATCACGTCGGCCTTCGTGCGGACGGAGAACAGGAGGTAGATGGCGCCGTCCCACGCGCGGTCGGTGAGGGAGCGGACCACGCTCATGGCGGGCGTGATCCCGACGCCACCGGCGACGAGGATGACGCGCTCGGCTTCGTCGCCGGCGAAGACGAACGTGCCGCCGGGGGCTCCGATGGAGACGAGATCACCCGGCTTCAGCGTGTCGTGCAGGTAGCCCGAGGCGACGCCGGCGCGCTTCACCGAGATCTCGCAGTAGGTGCGCTGGATGGGCGAGGACGCGATCGTGTAGCGGCGCCGTCCGACGGGCAACGTGATGGTGAGGTACTGGCCGGCCACGTGGGTGAACGGGAGCGGCGCGCCATCGGGCATCACGAGGCGAAAGGTCTTCACGTCGGCGGTCTCGGGGATGATCTGGTCGACGCGGAGCTGACCGGACCAGAAGCGGCGCGGTCGGGCGCGGCGCAGCGCGGTACGCCGGCGGTCGACGAGGGTGGCCCCGACGCGATAGGCCATGAGGCCGCCGAAGATGGCGCCGAAGACGAGCGGCTGCGTCGTGTCGGACTTCACGAGGAGGAAGTAGTGGATCACGCCGCCGAGGACGGCGAGGTACGCCGTGCGGTGGAGGAGCTTCCAGCGGCGCGGACCGAGGCGCGTGATCATCCCGTCCGTGGACGTGATCGCGAGCGGGATCATGATCACGAGCGCGGCGGTACCGAACCACAGGTACTGGCGCTCGATGATCTCCTCGAGGGTGCTGCCGATCGAGGCAGCGCGGTCGTAGAGGAAGAAGATGACGAAGTGACCCAGGATGTACCAGAAGCCGGCGAGGCCGAAGTTGCGGCGGGTGGCGACGAGCCAGCGAAGGCCGGTCAGGCGCACGAGCGGCGTGATCAGGAGCGACAGCGACAGGAAGACGAGGCCGACCATGCCCGTCGTGCGGATGAGGTAGTTCACCGCGTTGATGCCGAGCGTGCCGCGCCAGGCATCGAGGCCGAGCATCAGGAGCGGCGTCGCGGCGCAGGCCGTGACGAACAGCTTCGCGAAGCGGGCGTCTACCAGTGGAACGGGTTCCACCAGCGGTTCAGTAGTCGACATGGAGGTCCTGCCCCGCGTAGAGGTGGGCGACCTGATCGGCGTAGCCGTTGAACATGAGCGTGTCGCGACGCCCCGATTCCCCGAGGCGCTGCTCGGTGGCCTGCGACCAGCGCGGATGGTCGTGCGTCGGGTTCACGTTGGCGTAGAAGCCGTACTCGCCCGGCGCCTGGATGTTCCAGGTCGACGGAGGCTGTCGGTCGGTCAGCGTGATCTTCACGATCGACTTGATGCCCTTGAACCCGTACTTCCACGGGACCACGAGGCGGATCGGCGCGCCGTCCTGCGGCGGCAGATGCTGGCCGTACAGGCCCGTCGCCAGGATCGCGAGCGGGTTCATGGCCTCGTCCATGCGCAGGCCCTCGACGTAGGGCCACGGCAGGACGGCGCGCTTCTGGTTCGGCATGCGCGCCGGATCGTGGAGCGTCTCGAAGGCGACGTACTTCGCGGACGACAGCGGCTGGACCTCGGCGAGGAGCGAGGCGATCGGGAAGCCGGCCCACGGGATGACCATCGACCAGGCCTCGACGCAGCGCATGCGGTAGATGCGCTCCTCCGGGGGGAAGCGCCGGCGCAGGTCGTCGAGGTCGTAGGTGCGCGGCTTGGTCACCAGGCCGCCGACCTCGAGCTTCCACCCCGTGGTGTCGAAGTCCTTGGCGGCGGCGGCGACGCCGTCCTTGTCCGTGGAGAACTCGTAGAAGTTGTTGTAGTTCGTGATCGCGGCGAGCGAGTTCGTGGGCTCCGTGGTCGTGAAGCCGCGCGCGAGGCCATCGGGCGGCACGGGCACGAAGCCCTCGAGCGCGGGCTGCTCGCTGACGACGAGGTCGACGCCGTTGAGACGCTGGTACACGAGCGCCGTCGCGCCCATGCCGGCGGCGATCAGCCCCCCCCGCAGCCAGGTGCGGCGGTTGAGGTACAGCTCGCGCGGAGTAATCGGGTCGGCGGGCATCGGGCGTGGGTCCTACGCCCAAGCCTAGCGCCGGTTACGTCAGAACATCAGGGCGAGATTCATCTGGATCATGTGGGCCGTGGAGGCCTCGCCGACGTTCTGCACGCCCGTCGTGGCATCGTTACTGAAGCCGTAGTCGGTCGTGGCCGTCGATGCGGGGTGGGACAGGGCGGCGAACGGGAACAGCACGCCATACGCGATGAACGCATTCAGGCCGTTGTTCGTGTAGCCGATGCTGGCGTTGAACTCCGTGCCGTACATGCGGCTGTTGCCCGGCGTGGCGACCGTCTTCAGCGCGTACGACGTGATGTTCGCGACCTTGAAGCCGATGCTCTTCGAGATGTCGTACCCGAGGAACGGCTTCACGTAGCCCGCGTTGGTCACGCCGCCGACGAGGTGGCGCCAGAGGATCATGTCGATGCGGTACTCGCGGTCGAAGATGAACTGCGAGAGCTTGCGGTCGCTGAGACCGCCGTTGCCGAGCTCGTTGCGGTTGACGACGTTGATGCGGCCGGGAACCTTGCTGTCCCACTGGTCACCGGAGGCCGCGCCGGACTCGACACCGAGGCGGAGCTTGCCTTCGAGGCCCTTCCACGTGAAGCGACCGGTGCCGCCGTACTTGCGGATGTCGACGTTGGTGAGGTTGTCGATGTAGTCGTCGAGGCTCGCGATCGAGCCGAGCTGGGCGATGACCTCACCCTCGAGCTGGATGCGCTTGTAGGCCAGCTTGAACCAGATGTCGGGCGAGTACTGCTTCATGCCGCGGAAGACGTAGACGTCGTCGTCGGCGCCATCGATGTCCGGGGCGCTGCCCACCTGCGCCCCGTTGGTGTTCGTGTCCCACTCCTGCGAGCGGTACTCGAAGTACACACCGTAGTTGAGCGCGAGCTCGCCGCGGTCGACCTTGTCCTTGAACTCGGTCGGCGAGTCGAGGCGCGAGATGACGGCGACGTACGCCGTCGAGTCGTCCTTGTCGTCGAGGTCCCAGGGGTGACCTTCGCGGCCGAAGCCGGCGTTGGTCTGGTTCGAGACGAAGCGCGTCGAGGCCCAGTCCGTCGCGATCATCGCGCGGAGTGGCGTGCCGGGGATCGGCGCCGTGAAGCTCGCGCGGTCGACGTTGTCCCCGTAGTCGGAGTCGAGGTCGTAGTTGCCGCTGAACGGGTCGTAGGCCGCGCCGTTGTAGGTGATGCCCATGCCCCAGTGGTTGGGCTGGCGTCCGATCTTGAGGACGCCGAGCGGCAGGGCGACCTCCGCCCATGCACGCTTGATCAGGATCGAGTCACGGTCGCTGTTCTGACCGGCGACGGGGACGCCCTGGCTGTCGTTGAACGCGCCCAGCGGCGGATCGTTCGTCAGATCGAGATCGTTGTTGATGTAGCCGCCGTTGTAGATCTCGTTCAGCGGCGTCGAGCCGAGGACGACGTTGTCGAGGAGGTCGGCCTGGATGTGAACGGACGTGCCCTCGGAGAGGTTGATCGTCGGCTCGAGGCGCAGACGCATGGTCGCGCTCGACAGCGACTCTTCACACGGGGCGGTCAGCTCACCGGTGGCGCAGCCCAGCGCACGCGGAAACGGCGCCCCACCGAGCGCGGGGTCATCGGTGAACCCGAGGTTGAAGTTCTTGAACCAGTCCGTGCGCGTGCGGAAGTAGCCGTCGATCTCGAACAGCTTCCAGCGCTTGCGCCGGCCCTTGGGCGCGGGGAGCGCCGGGGTCGTCGGGAGGAGGCCCGGGGTCTTGGGCGCGGCCTCGGCGACGCCCTCCTTCTTGGGCTCCTCGCCCTGCTGGGGGCCACCCATGCCGCCGCCTGGCATGCCGCCCGGCGAGATCTGCGCTTCTGCGGCGGTCGAGCCCAGCAACAGGAGCGAGATGAACAGGGGACGACGGCGACGAATGGTCGAATAAGGCATAGAAACCACGAGCGATTTAGTCGCCGGAAGGCGGCGGACTATAGACAGGCTGACTCCGGGCGGTCAAACGCGGTAGGCAACCTTCTATGGGTGTCGCGCTGCCTACTGACCGCGTGTTTCGACTCGGCGTTGCCTGGCTCATGACGTTAGTTGCGTGCGGCCCGACCATCCGGCCCGAAGGCCCGGGGGTGACGCCCGAGGCCGTCGGGCGACCGACGGGGCCCGGCCCCGGCGCCGGGGCCGTCAATCAGGTGATGCTCGGTCAGATGTGTCCGCAGGGCGCAGGCGGCCGACCGGCCGTGAGCCCGATCGCCATGCGCGTCATCGCCTGGACCGATGCCTCGACCGATCTCGCCAATGCCGTCGAGCGCGGAGCTGTCCAGCGCTTCGCGGTCTACGGGACCGATGGCAAGACGGCGGGCGTCTTCGACACGATGGGCCTCGCCGATATCGCCCCGGGCGTGTCCGTCGCGTCGGGAGCGTACGTCGGTGCCGGCCCGTGCACGTCGGATGGCGGATCGGCCGGTCGCGTCGATACGCCTGCCTGCGGCCCCACTGCGAGTGGGTGCGGCATCGCGGCGGGCGTCGTGGGCCGCGCGGATGACCCGGCCGAGCTCCCCGTGATCGGCGTCTCCGGCGTCTGCTTGCAGGGCGACTCGCTCGCGGTCGACATCGACAGTGACGGCGCCCTCGAGCTGTTCGCCCTGGAGTCCCTGCTCGACGGCGACCGCAGCCCCGCCAAGGAATGGTCGGCGCGCGCCGAGGTCGGCGCGGAGTGCACCCCGTCGTTCACGCAGTTCGGGATCCCGCTCGCCCCGGCGGTTGGCATCTCGCTCGACGTCCTCGGCGTCCTCGATCTCGACAGCGATGGCCGCATGGAGATCGTCGTCCAGCTGAAGTTCCCGACGGCCAAGACGATCGCCATCTACGCCGCGCCATCGTCCCCGCAGCGCCTGGAGCTGGCGGGCGAGGGCCAGGCGTTTTAACGTCCGGTCGTGAACGCAGATATCGGTCAGCTCCTCTGGGTCGGCTTCGAAGGCCCGACGGTGACGGCCGAGCTCGGTGCGGCGCTCGCCGCCGGCGAGGTCGGCGGCACGGTGGTGTTCAAGCGCAACCTCGTGCAGCGCGTGCAGGCGGGTACCGGCGTGCTCCCGCAGGAGACCACGGACCTCGAGGCGCTCGCCGACCTCACGCGCGGCCTGCATCGCCGCGCCCCCGACGGTACGCCCGCCCTGATCGCGATCGATCAAGAGGGCGGCGTCGTGCAGCGCGTGAAGGCGCCCGCCACGCAATGGCCGCCGATGCTCCAGTTCGAGCGCTTCGCCCCGCCCCACGACGAGGAGCTCGCGCACGCCGTCGGCACCGCCATCGCCGCCGAGCTCCGGGCTCTCGACTTCGATGTCGACTTCGCGCCCGTCCTCGACGTGCATACGAACGCCGCGAACCCGATCATCGGTGATCGCGCCTTCGGGACCGAGCCGGCCGCCGTTGCGCGCCGCGCCCTCGCCTTCGTGCGCGGCATGACCGAGGCCGGGGTCATCGCGTGCGGCAAGCACTTCCCCGGCCACGGCGACACGCACACCGACTCGCACCTCGAGCTGCCGTGGGTGCGCCAGCCGAAGGAGCGCCTGGAGGCCATCGAGCTCGCTCCCTTCGCCGCCGCCGCGCACGCGCAGGTGCCGATGATGATGACCGCGCACGTGATGTACCCGGCACTCGATCCGGATGTCCCCGCGACGATGTCGAAGCCCATCATCGACGGCGTGCTCCGCCAGCGCTTCGGCTACCGCGGGATCATCGTCAGCGACGACCTCGATATGGCAGCCGTGGCTGTCCGGGGAGCGGACAATGTCGCCCCCGCCGCGATCAAGGCCGGCTGCGATCTCGTGCTCGTCTGCCGCAACGCGGCCAACATCGGCCTCGCCCGCGAGGGCCTCGCGAAGGCCGCCGAGACCGACAGCGAGCTCCGTCGGCGCATCGGTGAATCGGCGGCGCGCATTCGCGCCTTCAAGGCCGCCTTCGCGACGCAGCGCGCCGCCCTGCCCCCCGCCACGCGCGAGATCATCGGCAGCTTCGACCATCGCCGCCTCGCGGACCGCCTCGCCGGCCGCTAGCGCCTCGAGCGGGGCCACACCTCGTTCGTGTTATCGACACCGTGATGTCGATCTCACGTGCGATCGTAGCTGCCGCCGCTCTCCTCTGCGCGCGCCCCGCGCTGGCGCAGGAGAAGCCCGAGTATCTGCTCAAGAAAGAGCAGACCAACAAGCGTCCCGACGAGCCCTGCAACTGTGCCTCCGTCACCGCCCCGGCGCCGCCCGCGGAGCCGGTCGAGCCATCACCATGGACGTTCCGGTTCCGACTCGGCAGCGTGTTCCAGATCAGTCAGAACCGCTCGGTCGTGGGCCGGCTGGATGGCACGAGTCGGAGCTTTCAGGCCGACGTGCATGGCGAGGCGAACTGGGCCTGCGGCAAGCACGAGGTCCGGAACCGACTCGATACCAACACCGTGATCGTGAAGACGCAGAACACGGGGCGCTGGGTCCCGGCGTCGGACTTCATCGAGCTCGAGTCGATCTACCAGTACCACGCTCATCCGAAGCTCGGTCCGTTCGCGCGGGCCGGGCTCCGGACCTCGGTGTTCCTGGGCCGCGACCTCCGGACCAATGCGGTCCAGTACGAGCTGCCGGACATGTCGCTCACCACGCCGCGGACCGAGTACCGGCTGACGGATCGCTTTCTCCCCCTGACCCTGATCCAGAGCGCGGGCGTCTTCTACAACCCGATCCGCGCCAAGCGCTACGACGTCGATGTCCGCGTCGGGTTCGGGGTGCGCGAGACCTTCGCCCAGGATCAGCTCGGCGTCGTCGACGATCCAGAGACCAAGGACATCGTCGAGCTCGTCGCGCTCCGTAGCTATGTCGAGGCCGGGCTCGAGACCGTCGCCATGTTCCGCGCGGAGCTGTGGAACGAGCGCATCTCGACGTATGCAGGGGTCGAGACCCTGATTCCCCTCGTGCGGACGTCGCAGCCCGGCGACACCCGGAACGCTCTCGAGCTGACCAGCAAGATCGTGCGCTTCGGAGTGGCGTACCGGATCGGCAAGAGCGCCACCGTCCTCTACGAGCTTCGGCTGGTGCATCAACCCCAGCTCATCGACGTGGTCCAGATCCAGAACAACGCCGGCTTCAAGGCGACCTTCAACCTGCTCTGAGCGGACTGGCGCGCGGGTCCAAATGGTGTACGATTGACACTGTGAAGCCACTCGAGCGGGCACGGCAATCACTCCAGGGCCTGGTCGTCGGCGATGCGTTCGGCGAGACGCTGTTTGGCGAACCGGTCGAGTCGACGCGGCGAGCGGTCGCGCGCGAGCTATCACCGCGGCGCCCGTGGCGCTGGACCGATGACACCGCGATGGCGCTGTCGGTCGTGGAAGTACTCGCCCGCTTCGATCGCATCGATCCCGATGCGCTGGCCGAGGCGTTCGTCCGCCGCTTCTCCGCCGAGCCCGATCGCGGCTACGGCCGCGGCGCTCGCATGCTGCTCGAGGCCATCCAGCGCGGCGCCGCGTGGCGTGACGAGGCGCAGGCGCTGTTCGACGGGCAAGGCTCCTACGGC
Organism: Kofleriaceae bacterium; assembly: GCA_022842285.1. GTDB lineage: Bacteria > Myxococcota_A > Polyangia > Haliangiales > Haliangiaceae > JABFXX01. The sequence goes on along the minus strand of JALHPV010000069.1, from coordinate 20,436 downwards.
AACGGGGCCGCGATGCGCGCCGCGCCCATCGGCGCCTACTTCGCCGGTGATCTCGATCGCGTCTGCGCCGAAGCCAGGCGATCGGCGCAGCCCACGCACGCGCACCCCGATGGCATCGCCGGCGCGGTCGCCGTGGCCGCAGCGGCCGCGCTGGTGGCGACGGGGCGGGCGACGGCGAGTAGCCTCGTCCGCGAGGTCCTCGCCGTGACACCTCCGGGCCAGACGCGCGAGGGCCTGGCGCGCGCCGCCGATCTCGACCTCGCCACCGATCCCGACGCCGCGGGCACGCTGCTCGGGACCGGCCGCGACGTCGCATCTCACGACACCGTCCCGTTCTGCATCTGGGCCGCCGCCCGCCACCTCGACTCCTACGAGGACGCCCTATGGACCGCCGCCTCGCGCCATGGCGACCGCGACACGCTCGCGGCCATCGTGGGGGGCATCGTCGTGCTCGCGACCGGCGTCGATGCGATTCCCGTGGCCTGGCGCGAGGCGACCGAGCCGCTCCCCTGATCAGCTACAGCTCGCCGAGGGCGGTCGAGAGGCGGTCGACCGGGACGAGCTCGAGGGGCGACTTCGTGACGAGGCGGGCGGCGTTCTGGGCGGGGACGAGCGCGCGGGTGAAGCCGAGGCGGGCGGCTTCGGCGAGGCGCTGTTCGCAAAGAGGGACGGCGCGGATCTCGCCCGCGAGGCCGACCTCGCCGAAGACGACGGTGCGCGCATCGACGGCGCGGCCCCGGGCCGACGAGGCGATGGCGCAGGCGATGCCGAGGTCGATCGCGGGTTCGTTCAGCCGGATTCCACCGGCGACATTCACGAAGATGTCGCGGTCGAGGACGCCACAGGCGGCGCGCTGAGCGAGGACAGCGAGCAAGAGGGCGACGCGGTTGCCATCGACACCGGCGGAGGTGCGACGGCCAACGCCAGCGGAGGCGGGCGCGACGAGAGCCTGGATCTCGACGAGGAGCGGGCGCGCGCCATCGGCCGAGGCGACGACGATCGAGCCAGGAGCACCGATGGGACGCTCGGCGAGGAGGTGGGCGGAGGGGTTGGCGACCTCGGCCATGCCCCCGCCGCGCATCTCGAACACGCCGATCTCTTGCGTGGAGCCGAAGCGGTTCTTGTGCGCGCGGAGGATGCGGTACGGGCCGCCGTCGCCTTCGAGCTGGAGGACGACATCCACGAGGTGCTCGAGGGTCTTGGGACCGGCGAGCGCGCCGTCCTTGGTGACGTGACCGACGATGATCGTGGGAGTCCCCGTCGTCTTGGCGAACTGCATGAGGCGCGAGGCGCACTCGCGGACCTGGGCGAGCGAGCCGGGGATGGAGTCGAGGATCGGCGTGTAGACGGTCTGGATCGAGTCGACGGCGAGGATCGCGGGCTGTGTGGCCTTGGCGTGCGCGAGGATCTTCTCGACGTCGGTTTCGGCGACGAGCTGGACCTCGGCGCGGGCCGCATCGACACGGCGTGCGCGCATGGCGGTCTGCGCGACGGATTCTTCGCCGGTGGCGTAGAGGACGCGGCCGCCCGCGGCGAGACCGGCGAGGGCCTGGATCAAGAGCGTGGACTTGCCGACGCCCGGGTCGCCGCCCAGCAGCACCATGCTGCCGGCGACGAGCCCGCCACCGAGCACGCGGTCGAGCTCGGCGATCTTCGACTGCATGCGATCCGCGGCGCTGATCTCCTGCACGTCGACGATCGAGACCGGCCCGCCCCCGTCGGCGACCCCCTTGGCCGAGGCGCGGGGCGGCGGCGCGGATTCGGTCTCCTCGACGAGCGACGACCACGCCTGGCAGGCGGGGCAGCGGCCGAGCCACTTGAGCTCGATGTGACCGCAGCTCTCGCAGCGGTACCTCGATTTCAGCGCGCGGACCTTCGCCATGGGCCCGGCGTAGCACGCCGGTCTGACGGGCCCGCTACGATAGTCGCTCGCGGATGCGCTCGAGCTTCTCGCGGAGCTTCGTCGCGAGGTCCACGCGGCCCAGCGTCTGGGCTCGGGTCGCGCCCACCCCGAGCCAGCGCACGGCGTGCGAGACCGAGCCCGCCGCGAGGAACGCGCGACTCGCGGTCAGCGCCACCGCGACGTCGTTCCGATCTTCGTCGTGACGCTTCTCGAACAGCGCCTCGGCCTCGTCGAGCCGCCCTGCCGAGACGTAGAAGTCGGCGAGGCCGTCGCGCACCGCCGCCGCCTTCTCGAGGCCGTGAGGCGTCTGGGCGAGGGCCCGGTGGTAGTTGGTCGCGAAGCGCTCGTAGAGCTCCACGGTCTGGTCGAGGTCACTGCGGCCCTTCTCGACGAGGAGCTCGAGGAAGTGCGCATAGAACACGAAGCTGTCGATGGGACAGCGCAGGACGTGGCGCACGACATCGAGGTCGAGCTGCTCGCCCTCGAAGGCCGCCGCGGCCACCGTGGCCGCCTCGATCGCATACGGGGACTCGCCGTACCTCGCCCGGGCCGCATCGATCCCTTCGGTGCGCACGACCTCCGAGACGAGCTCCGCCCGGGCGACGTGCTCGGTCAGGTGATCCCACTCGAGCTGGCGGTTGTTGGCCGGCTCCGCAGGGGGCCGGAACTCGGGGCCGAAGTGGTCCGCGTACGTGGCGCCCCCGGCGGTGAGGGCCTCCCGGGCGAGCGCGATCTCGTCGGCCGTGAGCCAGCTGATCCGCACAGGCTACCGTAGCAGACGCTCTCGCTACTTGGACTTCTTCTTCTTCTTGGGCGGGGCCTTCTTGGGGCCCCCGTTTGCGGCCTCGAGCGCATCGCGCTCCTCCTTGGCCGTCTTCGACGCCGTCGCGTCCTTGTTGCCCGAGACCTCCAGGTACTTGTCGAACGCCTGGATCGCCTTGTCGGCGTAATGGAGCTCCTTGTACATGTAGCCGAGGTCGTACCAGGCGTCGGCGTGGGTCGGATCGAGGCCTACCGCCTTCTCGTACTCGACGACGGCCTCCTCGTAGAGCTCCTTGCGGCGATACGCGACGCCGAGGTTGAAGTGGAAGCCCGGGTCGTTCGGCGAGGCCTCGGTCGCCTTCTTGTACGCGCCGATCGCATCGTCATCGCGCTTCGCCGCGCGGTATGCGACGCCGAGGTTGTTCCAGTAGTTCGCCTCGTCCGGCTTCAGCTTCGTCGCCATCTCGAGCTGCTTGATCGCGCCCTCGTTGTCGCCCTTCTTGCGGAGCACCGTGCCGAGGTTGCCGCGGATCTCGGCGTCCTTCGGATCGAGCCGGCACGCCTTCTCGAGCGCCGCGACCGACTGCTCGATCTGGTTGTTGCGGTAGTACGCCATCCCGAGGTTGGCCCAGAGGACCTTGTCCTTCGTGATGACGCCCGTCGCCGCCTCGTAGGCCGCGATCGCCTTGGGCACGTCGCCCTTCTGCTTGTACAGGTGACCGAGCGACGCCCAGGCCATGCCGTGCTTCGCATCGGACGCGACCGCCGCCTCGAGACTGGCGATCGCTTCGTCGACCTTGCCCTGCTGCTTGTAGGCGAGGCCCTGCTTGTACTTCGCATCGGCGTCACCGCCGGCGAGCGCGGGGGCGGCCGCGAACAGGGTTACCGCGACGAAAGCGAAGCGAGCGAGGATACGCATGGCTTCAATTGTATCACTCCCCGTCGAGAGCCGCGGCCACTGTCGCAGCACCGTGGGGTTGTCCGAAACGCCCACGAGCCCCCGGAGGAGCTCGGCGTGCTGCGCGAACGGCGCTGACTCAGTTGTTGGCGGACACGGGGGCGCCGGCGACGCCCAGCTCGATCTCCGCGAGCGCCTCGCCGGACGCGGCGACATCCTGCGAGAGCTCGGCGAGCTGCTTCACCGTCGTCGAGGCGGCGTCGCTCATGCGAGTCGCCTCGATGCCCGTCGCCGCGAGCTGGAACTTCTCGAGGGCGGCCACGTGGTTGTGCATCCGCGCCACGAGGCGCTCCTTGCCCTTCGCGATCTGGTCGCGGTAGCGCTTCTGGTCATCGAGCGCGGCCCGGGCCGAGGTGTACTGCGCCTTTACCTCGTCGTCCGTCGCGGCGGCGATGCGCGCGTCCATCTCGGCCATGCGCTTCGCCAGGTCATCACCGCTGCCGGGCGCGAGCTTCACCTCGGCGCTCTTCGTCGCGACCTCGAGGGTCTTCAACACGCCGTCGCGCACGAGCGACTTGCCCGCATCCGTATCCCCGAGGCGCTCCTTCGTCGTGTCCCAGATCGCGACCGCGCGGTCGCACAGGTCACGCACTTCCTTGTCCATCGCCGTCGGCAGCGCCTTCACGGCCGTCTGCACCGGGTCGAGCGCCAGCTTCAGGTGGCGCGGCACCATCGCCATCACGCCGACCATGCCCATCGCCGCCCCGGCGACGCCCGACACCATCAGCCCCGACCAGCTCTGGGTCTCGCGCGCACCGACCACGCGCATCGCGCACCACATCGCCACCAGCGACGTCACCGTCGCGACGGCGATCCCGAGCACGCCGCGCGCGCCCTTCGGCCCACCGATCGCGAGGCCGAGCGCCAGCACGAGTGACGACAGCGCCAGCATCGGCCAGGTCACGGTCATCACGAAGAGCGGCGCGATGGCCGCCGCCGCGGCCGCGATTCGCAGCCCCGGCTTGCCGTACGCGAAGCTCGCGCCCGCCGCGATGCCGACGAACCCGGCCGCATACGGAGCGAGGGGCGTCAGCGGATGCAGTGCGAGAGCCGCGAGGAGGCTACCGCCCACCATCCCGGCAGCCGCCTTGTGAAACGACGCGTGGTCACCGAACCGAATGTCCATGAGAGGGTTCAACGCCCTGCCCCGCTGATTCGATCTACGTAGCCCATAGAACCTCGCGGGCCGCTCGCACCTACATCGCCCGCCGTCCGGCCGAGAGCCGGCCAACCGTCCGTATTCCGGCCGGACGTCGCTCGCGGCCCCCGTCATTTCAGGGGCTTGTGGTGGCACCCGGCCTGCTACTCTGGAGTCGTGATGACCGACGACATCACCACGCACATCCTCCGCGAGATCCGTGACGAGGTCCGCGGCATTCGCGCCGACCTCCGGACCACGAACGAGCGCATCGACGCCACGAACGACCGCATGGACGCGATGAACGTCGCGTTGTGCAACCGCATGGACGCGATGAACGACCGCATGGACAGCCTGGACGACCGCATGGACAGCCTGGACGGCCGCATGGACAGCCTGGACGGTCGCATGGATACCCTGCGAGCCGAAACGCGGGCGGGGTTCGCGGGCGTCCTGCACGTCATGGCGGAGCGAGACCGCGGTGCCGATGCGCGCCTCACCCGCCTCGAGGAGCACACCGGCGTGCCGCGGTGAGACCGGCACGCATCGGCACATCGATCGCCCAAACACGAAAGGGCTCCCCGGATGGAGAGCCCTGCTCAGTCTCGATGGATTCGAGAGTGACTTAGAACGTCAGGCGGAAGCCGAGCTGGATGTTGCGCGGCGCCTGGCGCGCGTTGAGACGGCCGTAGTTCTTGTTCGGCGTGATACCAATGTTGCCGTCGTTGCCCGTGTCCGGGTTGATCGCGCGAACGTGGTCCAGATCGTCGATGGAACCACCGACCACCGGGTTCGCGAAGTCGAGCGTGTACGTATCGTCCGTGTCCAACTGGTTCTGCGAGTTCACCATGTTGAAGATACGAACGAAGCCCTCGAGGCGGGTCGACTTGTTGATCTGGTAGCCGTAGGCGATGTGAGCGTCGAGCTGGTACGTGGTGGGCGCACGACCGATGTCGCCGCGCGGCAGGAGGTACGACTCGTCGTCGCCGTAGCTCGGGCTCGCGCCGAGCGTGTTACGCGGGATACCCGACTGGGCACGCGCGCTCGCACCGACCGTCACGATGCCAGCCTTCTTGAGGTCGAACGCGTAGAAGCCGTCGACCTTGAGGAGGTGCGGACGATCCAGGCCCATGTTGCCGTAGCGGTTCGCCATGAGCTCGGGGAGGTCGTACAGCGACGTCAGGTTCGGGTCCAGCTGTCCCGTCTCGGTCGAGAAGAGGCCCGGATAGTTACCCTTGCTGACCGAGTACGTGTACGAGGCGAGGAGCAGCGAGTTCGGCGTGAAGCGCTGGGTCGCCATGACCTGAACTGCGTCGTAGTTGCGGACCGGCTTGTCGAACGTCTTGACCGAGTCGAGCTGGTTCGCGCGATCGTTGTAGAGGTCCGCGAGGTCCATGTCACCCGCGGCCTCGAAGGCGGCGGCCTGCGCGCGCAGATCGTTCGCCTGAGCCGTGAAGTCTTCGCCCGGATTGGTGATGAGGTAGTTGTTACCGCCGTCGGTCGAGACGTCCTCGATGATGCGAGGCATCGAGCGATGGATGTACGTCGCTCCAAGCTTGAGGTCGGGGATGAGCTCGAACTCCGCGCCGATCACGAGCTCTTGCGTGAACTGGCCCCTCATGCCCGGCGACACGTACTCGATGGCGCCACCGAGCTGGGGCGTCGTCGGGTGCGGCGTGAAGTTCGAGCAATTGAGGAGAACGTTGGTCACGAGGTCAGTCTGGCCAGGCGTGAAGTCCTGGGTGCAGTTCGGATCGAAGCCGGGGTCGCCCTCGACGAACCGCTGCTGGTTGGTGCGAACGCGATTCTGGATCTCGCCACCGAACGCGCGGACGTTGATGTCCATCGGCACGTTCTCGTAGAAGCGGCCCCAGTTGCCGAAGATCTTCGCCTTACCTTCCGAGGTCGGATCCCAGATCGCGCCGATGCGCGGCGCCCACTGATTGTTCAGCTGGTAGGCGCGCTCGGGGATGATCTCGCCGGTCGGCGCGGTGAGACCCTGGAGCTCCTCCGCGACGAAGCCGTTCTGCTGTTCCCAGCGGAGGCCGGCGTTCAGCGTGAAGTTCGGGCGGATCTGCCAGCTGTCCTGCAGGTACGCGGCGTAGCTGCGGTTGTTCGAAGACACGGTGACCCGGTCACGCGGCGTGCAGACAGCGCTGCCGTTCGCGCAGAGGATCTCGTCCCCCATGAGGTTCGGGTCCTCGCCGTCGGCGAGTGGGCGGCTGATCTGCAGGAACTGCGCGATCTGGTAGTTACCGAGGGTGTTGATGCGGATGGCCGCTGCACCGCCGGAGTTGCCACGCGTCGAGTCGTACGTCGACAAGTCGACATCCACGCCGGCCTTGAACGTGTGATAGCCCGCCGCCTTCACGCGCTGCGTGACGGCGAGAATGGCGGACGTACGATCGTTGATGCGATCCTCGAGGAACCCGTAGCCCTGGTCGCGGTAGCCGAGCACCGGGCAGTTGGTGATGCCCGGGTACGGATCATTCGGGGCATCGTCGTTACAGATCGACAGGTCACCCTTCTCGACCGCGGCGAAGTCGAAGAGCGAGCGAGAGAAGTTGTCCTGGATCAGGGGGACGTCGAGGTTCGGATCCAGCGGCGCGGTGTTCTCGAAGCCACGGTGGAAACCGACGACGGCATCGAGCTGCGTCTTGCCTTCGTTGAACTTCGACGTCCACTTCGCGGCCACGTCGTATGCACCGTCGTCGATGCCGATCTGCGAGAACGTCGGGTTGCGAACCTGGTTGCCAAGCGCCGCATCGCGCGAGGTCGGGTTACCGAACGTAGAGATCTGGAACTGGTGCTGCGGCCCAATGGCGCCGTTGATCTTCGCGGTGAAGAAGTAGGTCTGCGCCGTGTCGGCGATGTCGAGCTCGGTACCGGCGACCCGATTGCGGATCGAGAACCCCGTCGTCGGGTCGATGTCCGGAATATTGTCCGGCATCTCCTCACCGAGCGCGTTGAACCTGTCCTGAAGCGACGAGACGCTACGGGTGACCGTGCGCTTGGTACCCGACGGGTTGAACCCGACGTGGAACCAGAGCTTGTCCTTGATGATCGGACCACCGAGCTCGGCGCCAACATCCCAGTTGTAGTCGAGGTTGTTGACCGTCTCGATCGACGTTCCCTCGGCCTCGATCACCTCGGCGTCCGACACGAGTGCGCCCGGTCGGTAGTAGCCGAAGACGGATCCGCGGAGCTGATTCGAGCCCGACTTCGTCACGACGTTGACGATGCCGCCCGTCGCGCGACCGAACTCGGCATTGTAGCCGCCGGTGATGATCTCGGTCTCCTGGATGAACTCCGTCGGGAGGTTCGACGAGATGCCGCCGAAGCCCGTGTCCGTCGTGTTGATACCTTCGACGACGTAGGTGTTCTCCGCGGACGTCGCGCCCGCGAACGAGGTGCCGTACTGGTCACCCTGCGAACCGGCGGCCGACTCGAGCACCGCACCGAACGTGCGACCGACCGGGATATTGCGGACGTAGTCATCCGTCAGCGTGACGCCAGTCTTCGTCGACCCCTGGTCGACGATCGGCGTCGTGCCCTGGATCTCGATGACCTCGCCCGCGCCGCCCGCACCGCCACCCGCGCCAGAGGCGGCGGGATCGACAGTGACATTGACGACGGCTTCCTTGCCGAGCTGGATGAGAACGTTGCCACGCGAGAACGTCTTGTTCTCGTAGTAGACGGTGAGCGTGTACACGCCCGGCGGCAGCGAGGTGATGTAGTAGAGACCGGACTCGTCCGTCAGGACGACCTGCTCGCCGACGAGCGCGGGAGACGTCGCCACGACAGTGGCGCCGAGCGCGCCGTCGCCGGACGCCTTGTCCCGGATCTGCCCGCGGAGGCTACCGACGGTGGCCGAGCTCTGCGCGATTGCTTCCGTGGGAGCGACGAGAGCGCCAGTGCCGAGGACACCGACCGCCGCGATTCCGACAAACGTACCTTTGAGTAGCTTGTTCATGGTGGTTGGGTCCTTTCGTTACGGGGCTTCGGTGGTGAAGCAGAGAGAGAATTCGTCCGGGCCGGGCAACGTAAGCGTCGCTCCGGCCGCGTCGGTGACGGTCGCACCCGCCGCAAACTCGACGACGTAGGACACGTTGGGGTCGAACGCCAGGGGCGCCGTGGCGCTTGCATCCGTGATCTCGATCGCGCCGGTCTCACCGCCGATGGCCGCCACCTCGGTGGTGACCGTGGTCGGGGTCGCGCAGCTCGTCACGATGCGCAGCACGACCTCGTTGGCCGCGAGCGACGTGGGATCAACGAAGCCGTTGAAGAGGATCGAGACCACCGAGTCGGCCGTGATGGAGGCGGCTTCAGCCGGATCGTCGGCCTGCTCCGGATCGGTTTCGACGATCTCGAGACCGGCGACACCGAAGGTGAAGGGCGCCGTGTCCGTGGCCGCCTCACCCTGCTTGTCGAGCACAGCGGCGGTGTTGAGCGTGAGAGTGCACGACGAGCCTGCTGCCACCGCCGATGGATCCTCGGGGAAGATCACGAGCGAGGGGCCAAGCGGCCACGTCACGCTGTTGCCGGCCGGCTGGTAGTAGCCTTCATAGGTGACTTCCGTGCCGCCGCATTCCAGCGTCACGGGGTCCTTCGGCACCACGGTGCCGGTAAAGACACCAGTGGGTTCTCCCGTCTCGGGATCAAGAACCTCGGTGAGGGTCTGGATCGAGTTGTCCAGGAGCTCGTCGAACTGGATGCGCACGTACGGGTACGTGGGCACCGCGTCCGTCACTTCCGTCGCGCCGGCGGCCGGGTCCTCGCCCGAGCAGACTTCGTCGCCGAGGAGGGCGACGAAGGTCGGACGCTTGGGATCGTTGGGACGGCAATACGTTGCCGTCTCCGCAAAACCGCCCGGGTCGTTACCAACGGTAACCGACAGGACGACCGGTGGACCTTCAGGACGGAGCTCCGTGTTGGCCTCGGGATCGTCGCACGCGACAAGCGTGGACACTCCCAGAGCCGAGAGCACGGCGCCCTGCGCCCAACGGCGCACGGGAATGACGGACATGGATGAGCCTCCCAGAGATAGACAGTGGTCTAAGAACCCTTCGCCGAGTCGCACAACCCGTTGAAGGCGTGGGAGTAATCGCCTAAACCAGCGATAATATCAAGCCGGCGCGATCTGGACGATGCCAAAATCTCATCGGGATCGTGACAGATCTTGCAAGCATCGCGACAGTGCTGGACACGGGTGAGGACCTAACCCCGCGTCGCGCATCGCGACAGCCATGCGACACCGAAACTGCGAAGCGGGCATCTCGGTGAGGTGCCCGCTTGTCGTGATGGTTGTCTAGCGGGCACCTATTGAAGTGCTCGCCCGATGCAACGGCCTCAGGCGTTGGGGCGCTTGCCGTTGCCGTTCGAGGCAGCGGACGGCGGGGGCGCAGATGGCGCTCCGGCCGGGGCGGTCGGCGCTGGCGGCGCCACATCGATGCCGATGCGGCGCACGTTGTGGTGCGCGAGGACCTTCGCCTCGATCGAGTTGTACGTGTCGGGGTGCTCGATGAGGAACTGCTTGGCGTTCTCGCGACCCTGACCGATGCGCTCGCCCTGGTAAGAGAACCAGGCACCGCTCTTGTCGACGATGTTCGCCTCGGAAGCCAGGTCGACGAGGTCGCCTTCGCGCGAGATCCCCTGGCCGTAGAGGATGTCGAACTCGACCTCCTTGAACGGCGGCGCCATCTTGTTCTTCACGACCTTCACGCGCGTACGGTTACCGATGACGTCCTCGTCCTTCTTGAGGGCACCGATACGACGGATGTCGAGGCGGACCGACGAGTAGAACTTGAGTGCGTTGCCGCCCGTGGTGGTCTCGGGCGAGCCGAACATGACGCCGATCTTCATGCGGATCTGGTTGATGAAGATGACCGTCGTGCGCGACTTCGCGATCGCGGCCGTCAGCTTGCGGAGCGCCTGGCTCATGAGGCGGGCCTGGAGGCCGACGTGCGCATCGCCCATCTCGCCCTCGAGCTCGGCCTTCGGCGTGAGCGCCGCAACCGAGTCGATGATGATGACGTCGATCGCGTTGGAGCGAACGAGCATGTCAGCGATCTCGAGCGCCTGCTCGCCGAAGTCGGGCTGGCTGACGAGGAGCTCCTCGGTCTTCACGCCGAGCTTCTTCGCGTAGCCGACATCGAGCGCGTGCTCCGCGTCGATGAAGGCGGCCACGCCGCCGCGCTTCTGGGCCTCGGCAACGATGTGGAGGGTCAAGGTCGTCTTGCCGCTCGACTCCGGGCCGTAGATCTCGACGATGCGGCCGCGGGGCAGCCCGCCGATACCGAGCGCGATATCGAGACCGAGCGAGCCGGTCGGAATGACATGGACCTCGCGCTCGGCGGCAGAGTCCTTGCCCATGCGCATGATCGAGCCCTTGCCAAACTGCTTCTCGATCGAGCCGAGCGCGAGCTCGATCGCCTTGTCACGGGCGGGGTCGACCGGAGGGGCCGTCGGACGCGGGGTCGGGGCCGCAACCGGGCCGGACCCGGCGGGCTTGGTCGTCATCGTGGGGGTCGCCGTTTCCTTGTTCGCCATTGCTGCTTGCTCCCTATCCGTTCGGTACGTGCCCGCGTGGCCATCCGTCATCGGTGTCTGGCTCGCCAAGCGCCTTTGATGCGCCCAGGTCTACCGCTCCCGTCTGACGTTCCGGCACTCCGGACCCGCTGTTTCCGGCGACTTTGAAAGCGATTCGATGGAGCTCTTTGTAAGCGGAACCAGCTGATTTGGTTTCGCTTTCAAAGATCGCCACCCCCTCGACTCTCGTATCCCCGAACATTTGTTCAGCTAGGGGTAACACAGCCTCTTTTACAGGTCTACTTTCGCGCAGCCTCGCGAGCGTCACGTGGGGATGAAACGATCTCGGTTCGGCCGGGTATCCCAGCGCGACGGCCCCCCGATCGATGCGTGCCGCGAGATCCGCGAGGCCACCGGTCAGGTCCTCCACGCCGGCCCAGATGACGGTCGCCTTCTCAAGCGACGCGAAGCCGCCGATCCGGGCGATCTTCACCTTCATCGGTGGGGTACCAACGACCGCGGTCTCGACGGCGTCGCGCACCGCGATCACGGCTTCTGGGCGCGTGAAGCCGAGGAACTTCAACGTCACGTGGTAGTTCGCCGTCGGCACCCACTTGGCCGCAAGGCCAGCTTCGCGCGTTCGCCGGGAGAGCGTCTCGACGGCCGACGCGAGCGAGTTCGCCGCCGGCACCGCGACTCGAAAGCCAACGAACAGGCGCTTGCCGGCAGGCTGAATCGGTTCACTCATTGGATCGCATCTCCCAGGAGCTTCAGGGCCCACCACGCGGCGAGCGTCCGGTTCTGATCGCGCTGGCCAGGCCACTGCACGAGCTTGGTGACGACGCCGCCGGGGCTCGCCACGGCGATCCAGGTGGTACCGACGGGCTTCTCGGGCGTCCCTCCGTCGGGGCCAGCGATGCCCGAGACGGCGACGGCGTGGTCGACGGCGAAGCGTGCTTTCGCTCCCGCGGCCATCTCGCGAACGACCGCCTCGCTGACCGCGCCATGCTCGCGCAGGGTCACCTCCTGCACACCCAGCTGCCGGGTCTTCTCGGCGTTCGAATAGACGATGGCGCCGCCCTGGAACGCCCGGCTGCTGCCCGGCATCCGCGTGAGCAGCTCGCCGATCATGCCGCCGGTGCACGACTCGGCCGTGGCGACGGTCTGGCCGCCCTCGATGAGGCGCCGGGTCACGACCTCGACGAGGTTCTCCTGCCCCGTTCCATAGAGGACCCCAGCCAGCCGCTCCCGCAGGCCCGCCTCGAGAGTGGCCAGGCGCGCCGCCGCCACCTCCCGGGAGGGGTCGCGGACGACGAGCTTCACCAGCGTCTCGGGGAACTTCACCTGGTAGTGGATCGACGCCCCGGGGACGCCATCGACGAGCCCCCGGCACGCCTGGGAGATCTGGGACTCGCCGCGCCCGAACACGCGATAGATCTGGCGGGCGATGCGCTCGATCGGACCGCGCTCGCCCTGCTCCCGGAGCTCGGCCAGCCGGGCCTCGAGGCCGGCGTCATAGATCCCGTAAATCTCGCGGGGGACCCCGGGGAGGCAAATGACGGGGATGCCCTGGAGGGTCACCTCGAATCCAGGGGCAAGCCCGACCGGGTTCTTGAAGACGCGGGCCCCCGTCGGCACCCGGACCTGGCGCAACTGGATGGCCAGGAGGTTGTCTCGTTCCTGGCCCGTGGTGGAAAGAAAGGCCGGAACCTTCGCAAATCGCGCCAACATACGATCCCGGGCCGTTTCATCGACCACCGGGGCCACCCCGGCCAGGGCCGAGGTCACATCGACGGTCAGGTCGTCCTCGGTCGGGCCCAGCCCCCCCGAGCACAGGATGATGTCAGCCCGGCCCAGGGCCTGGGCGAACGCGGTTCGCATATCCGGTTCGTCGTCGGTGCAGCTGGTCATCCAGCGGGTCGTGATTCCGAGGTCCCAGAGCTTGTCCGCCAGGTACGAGGAGTTCGTGTCGACGATCTCCCCCCGGCATAGCTCGTCTCCAATCGTCAAGATCTCGGCGCGCATGCGCGGAAACCATAGCGCACGAGCCGCCACCGGACGGTGGCGCGAAGCGGCGCCGGAGGGCGAAGCGGTTAGATCGTCCCCTTTGCATCGGGTCGTCGGTTGACGCGGAAGAGCACCGCTGCCTACACTTTTCCCCGAAACGTCACCATGAAGATCCGCTACGCCGCCAAGACAGACGTGGGCATGAAGCGGACCCATAACGAGGACTATTTCTCGCTCATCGAAGACGAGCAGTTGTTCCTCGTAGCCGATGGGATGGGTGGTCACGCCTCGGGCGAGGTCGCATCGAAGATGGCCGCCGAGACGATCGGCGAGTTCTATCAGCGCACGCGTGAAGACGAAGACGCGACGTGGCCCTACAAGATGGACCGGTCGCTCTCGTACATCGAGAACCGGTTGGTCTGCGGGGTGAAGCTCGCGAACCTCCGCATCTTCGAAACGTCGAACCGCGACCTTCGCTACAAGGGCATGGGGACGACGCTCGTCTCGGTCCTCGTGTCCGGCGACAAGATCTACATCGGGCACGTCGGCGACTCGCGCGTCTATCGCGTGCGCGATGGCGCCATCACGCAGCTCACACGCGACCACTCGCTCCTCGAGGACTACAAGGAAGCGAAGCCGGATATGACCGAGGAGGAAGAGCGCAACTTCCCCCACAAGAACGTGATCACGCGTGCCCTCGGGATGCGCGAGACGGTGCAGGTCGACATCCGCAGCCACTCGATCAAGAGCGGCGACGTCTACATCCTCTGCTCCGACGGCCTGTCGGGCATGGTGGTGGACGATCAGATCGGTCAGATCGCAGCGAACGCGAAGACCCTCGAGCGCGCTGTCGCCGAGCTCGTCGATGCCGCCAACCGTAACGGCGGCACCGACAACGTCACGACGCTGCTCCTGCAGTGTCTGGCGGCCTAGTGGCGACGTACCGCATCGACGGCGGCACGCTCGTCGTCAAGGCGACGTCGAAGCTCCACGACACCACCACGACCTGGAACAAGGTCACCGGCACCGTCACGGCGGATCCCGAGACTCTCGGCTCCGTCGGCGCGACGGCGAGCTTCGATGTCGACATGACCGTGTTCGATGCCGGTGACTGGCTCAGGAACCGGAAGCTGCGCGGCGACTTTGCCCTCGACGATCATCCGCGCGCGACGTTCGAGCTGAGGAGCCTCCGCGAGGTCGTGCGCACCGGCCCGACCTTCACCGCGACCGCCGAGGGCGTCATCAAGTGGCGGGGCAAGGAAGCGATGGTCACGATGAAGGGCCAAGGTAAGCTCGACGATGCGAGCGTCGAGGCGTCGGCGACCTTCGACTTCGATATCCGCAAGCTCGGCATGACCGCGCCGCGCTTCCTGGTGATCAAGATGAGCGATGAGGTCACCATCGAGGTCCGCGTGAAGGGCAAGGTCGCGTGAAGGCGATCGTGGCCTGCGGGCTGCTCGCTCTCCTCGGTGCCTGCGAGGGCCGCAAGTCGGAGCCAGGGGGGCTCGGCCCGTGGAGGTTCACGCAGGCCACCCGCAAGGACTTCACCAGCGGGCAGTGCAGCCCGACGGAGATCACCGACGGCCGCACCGCGAACTGGTGCATCGCACCGCCCGTCACCGCCGGCGGCAAGCCCGCGGAGATGACGCTCTACTTCGAGGGCACGGAGCCCAGTGGTCGGCTCATCGAGATCCAGCTCTCGGTGCGCGGGTGCGTCGAGGACGACCTCGAGACCTGGATGCGCCGCCAGTACGGCAAGCCCAAGGCGTCCAAGGGCGTGCGCGTGTTCTGGGAGAACACCTTCCTGTGGGCCGTGGCGGTCATGCCCAGCGAGCCCGGCCGCTGCCTCGTCCGCATTCTCCCCCGCTCCGAGACCGCCGAGATCGCGCGCCTCGAAGCGGAAGCGTAGGCTGACGCGATGGACGACCGGCCGTCTCCCGAGCAGATCGCGATCTATCGCGCGATGACGCCGGCCGAGCGGCTCGCCCAGGCCGATGCCCTCAACCGGATGGCTCGCGACCTCCGCGCCGCGCACGAGCGTGCCCAACATCCTGATTGGACCGACGAGCAGGTCGCTGCACACGTTCGTCGCGTATTCCTGCGTGCTGCCACCTAGCCTCATCGCGCCGTTGGTCACCGGGTTCGCGCTTGGGCCTCCCGTACATGGTGACGGGAAGCACGGCGAGCATTCTCTACGGCGAGCGGTGCCGCAGGCCGAGGCAGCGCTTCACGGCGACTCGGGCGCGCCGATCCGCCGCACCGTGTCGGCGTCGAAGGCGTTCGCCCACTCGGTCGCGATCCACGCCGCGGTGAGCGTCGAGCGGTACACCCGCAGCTCGTCCACGTCGCCGTTGAACTTGTAGTTCATGTTGCTGACCATCAGGCGCGTGGTGGTGTCGAGGTCGCCGATGGCCGTGATGTCGACCTCATCCTGGAGCATCCCGTCGCGGTACGCCTGGAGCTTCTGGGCTTCGCGATTGACGACGGTCGTGAGCCAGTGCCACTGGTCCAGGATCGGCGTCGACTCCGGGATGAAGTCGGCGCACAGGATCGAGCTCGCGCCCTGGTTGTCGCCGTCGGAGATACACGTACGCCACGGCCCCGTCCCGAGCTCCATGTCGAAGCCCGCCTGGCCGGCGTTGCTGCCGCCCTTGTAGAAGGGCATGTCCCACTGGCCGAGGTTTGTCGGCGTCTTCATCATCACGGAGAAGCTGAACGAGCTGGTGCCGAACTGGAGGCGATCCGAACCGCCCGCGTCGAGCTCGATGCGGTCGTTGCCGCCGAAGCGTCGGCCCACGCCCATCGGGGCGAACACGCCCGCGGGGCCCGTCGCACCGCTCGGCACTGCCATCGAGTCGTTGTCTGCCGTCGCGCTCTGCCACGGCCCGTTGCCCGGATCGGCGAAGTGCATCACGAGGCTGTAGATGCTGTCGTCCCAGATCGGCTGTGCGGGCTCGGCCGGCGGCGAGCTCGAGCCGTAGTAGAGATACAGCGCCTCGCCGGCGCGCATCTGTGGCACGCGCACCCACGCCGCGAGCGTGCCCTCGTCGGCGTCGTACAGCTCGACCTCCCACGGGGTCAGCGTGACGCCGTCGGCGAGCGTGAACCTGATCGACTGGCCGCTCGGGTCGGCGACCAGCTGCAGATCTGCGTCCGACTCGAGCTGCACCAGGAGCACGAAGTTCGTCAGCGGCTCGCTCGGCGAGAGGAGATCGATGCGCCGGCGATGCGTGTACCCGGTGAGCCAGGGCGCGGGGGCCGCGTCGATCACCTCGGGGGCATCGATCCCGAGCTCGGACGGCAGCGGCTGGCCATCGATGGGCGGTTGGCCATCGCCGCCCGCGCTCCCCGAAAAGGAGCAGGCCCCGACGAGGAGCAGCACGAGCACCGCACGCATCCGGGTAGTCTACGTCACAACCGTCCCGGGGCGCCTCTACCCGTGATGAAGCACGTGCGCTGGATCGTGGCTGCCTGCTCCCTCCTGGCCGCCTGCGCCCTCGAAGACCCCGAGCTGGCGACCATCGAGAGCCACTTGAACGGCGACATCTGGGTCCATGCCGATACAGCCCAGCGGGCGCCCGCGTTTCCCACCGACGTCGCGTTCGCCAACGGCCCGCTCGGCCATAATCACGACGTGTACGTGGTGGGCAAAGCGAGCTCGGATGACGCGTGGTCCTTTCGACGCAGCTCCGACGGCGGCGTCACGTGGACCAACGGGCCCACGTTCTCGCTGGCCCCGGGCAAGGAGGCGATCGCACAGAGCATCGCGGTGGACCACAACGGGCGAATTCTCGTGAGCGGGCGTGCGGAGGACAGCTTCAATCGCGAGCACTTCATCACGCGCCTCAGCACCGACAGGGGCCATTCGTTCACGACGGTCGACGACCTGCTGCTGGCGCCCGGCGACTATTGGAGCGTCAGGTCGCTGACGTTTCAGTCCAACGGGCAGGCCGTCGTGGCCGCAACACGGAACGGGACGTGGTTCCACCGCCGGTCCAAGCCAGGAGGCACGGGCTGGACTACGATCGCGGCACCGGTCGGGGTCACGATCATCAACTTCTGTGCGTCGGGCGCAGATCTCATCGCCGTGGGTAGCGCGCTCGTGCCGGGCGAAGGCACGAGCGGGGTGACCTACCGGCTCGCCGGGGACACGTGGACCTTGCTCGACTCGGTGAGGGCGGCCCCCGACGGCTACCTCATTCATTCGTCATGCACCCAGAATGGCAGCGCCCTCTTTGTCGGTAGCCGTGACGACCGCACCTGGCGGACGCGTCGCAGCCTCGACGGCGGCGTCAGCTGGACGACCGTCGACAGCGTGCCCTGTGTGTTCGGCCCGATCTACGACATGGGAGCCGGTCGCGGTGGTAGCACCTACTCGATCGGGCGATGCAAGATCGACAACCCAGGCCACAACGACCCGACCTACTGGCGCGTGCGCCGAACCGATGACGGCGGCTCGACCTGGGTCGACTCCGACTTCTTCACCGAGGGGCTGTACAGTAGCGCAGGCGGCGCCGCCTACGCGTACGATCCGGACACCGAGGACACGATCACCGTCGGCTACGGGACGGCGAGCGGTGTCCGCCGCCTCAAGCACTAGAACGCATCTCCAACCGTGTCGCAGGGTGCCGACCGGCCGACCCCTGCGACCCCCATCCGCAAACGCGCGGTGCGCGAAGCGCCGACAACATCGCTTCTGACCTTGGCGTTCCTCGGCGTCTTGGCGTCAAGAACTTCCGGGGCACGTGCGTGCGCACGAACGAGCCCGACCTCGTTCTGACCTAGTCCTCCGACCGGGGCTTGCTGATCTCGTGGGCGCGCGATCCATCGCCGATGGCTTCGTTGCCGCGTCCTCGCGGTACGCCCGGTAGCGCGTCGGGGCGGCGCCTCGCCCTCGGCGCGCCTCGCGCACCCGCCGAAATCATCAAGCCCCGGTCGGAGGACTAGTTCGTGCTGGACCAGTCGGCGTCGAACTGGGTCTGGATGACCGAGACCTGCGACGCCTCGGTGACGAACACGCCGATCTCCCGGTTCCGCGTCAGCGCCGTCGTCGAGTAGTTCTGCGACCCGATGAAGGCGACGCCATCCGCGATGATGAGCTTGGCGTGGAGGGAGAAGGTGTTCGCATCGTGGACGGTGATGCCGGCCGCTTCGAAGTACTCCTCGGCCATCGAGCTGTCGGCGCTGCCTTCGATGATGACGCGCACGGCGACGCCCCGGCCCTTGGCGGCCACGATCGCTTCACGCACGCCGGTCTCGGAGACGTAGAGGGCCTCGACGTCGAGGGTCTCCTCGGCATTGTCGATCAGATCGATGACGCGGCGGAACGAGTTATTCGGGGACACGATGAGCCGCGTGCACGAGAGGTTGGCGGGCATCGGAGGCTCGCCGCCGCCGCTCGCCCAGTCCATGTTGAAGATCGCGATGAGATCCTCGAGGTCGTCGGGATCGCGGTCGATGACGCCGTAGTTGCGCTCGGAACGGAAGGCGTCGACGTTGAAGTTGGCCGACATGATGAGCGCCCGCGCGCCGTCGGCGATCATGTACTTCGCGTGGGAGAACTCGTAGAGGTTCGGCGCGTCGCGGGTGGGGACATTGGCGGCCAACAGATCACCGCGGACGTCCGGGTTGCCCTTGTGATCGGGGTCCAGGAGGACCCGCACGTCGACGCCGCGGTTCTTGGCCGCGATGATGCGCGAGGCGATCGCGTTGACGGTGAAGAGGTACATCTGGACATCGAGCGTGTCCTGCGCGTCGTCGATGAAGTCCTCGACGCGCGCCTGGAGGCCCGTGGGAGCGACGAAGGCTTCGAGGGCCGGCGTGCGGGCGCCGAGCGGATCGCATTCGGGCTCGAGGGGCACGTCGTCGCCGCCGTCGGCGTCGGGCGCCACCATGTCCGCCTCGTCGGAGGTGTCCGTGTCGCCGTCGCTGGTGCCGTCGTCCCCTCCGCAGGCGAGGAGCGAGACGGCGAGAACGACGACGGATACAGCGCGCATCGGCCGCGGACTATGCCCCCGGCTCGGGATGGGCCAAAGGGAAATCAGCGCTTCTTGGCCGCTTCGACGTCGCGCGGACACGTGCCGTTCGTCACGCCGGCCGCCTTCGGGCAAAGGCCGTACAGCTCGTGGCGGTGGCGCAGGACATTGAAACCGCCGAGGCGCTGCGCGATCCGCTCTTGCAAGCGCTCGATCTCGTCGTCCTCGAACTCGAGGATGAGGCTGCACTTCAGGCAGATGAGGTGGTCGTGGTGATCGCCCACGATCTCGAAGCGCGCCTGGCCATCACCGAACTGGCGCTCCACCGCGAGGCCGCTGTCCACGAGCAGCTTCAGCGTGCGGTAGACGGTCGCGTAGCCGACCTTGGGATGGCGCTTGCGGACCTTGGCGAGGAGCTCGTCGATCGAGATGTGATCGCGGGTGCGGAGGAACATCTCCACGATCGCTTCGCGCTGCGACGTGGTGTTCAGGCGTTTGTCCTGGACGTAGGACTTCCACCGCTCCTTCAGCTCGACCGTGTCGTCGGGCCGGAAGTCGTTCCGCTCCGCCATGGCGATCACTTTCCCTGCAAGCTCCCGACTCGTCAAGCGATCTCGGAGCGCTGACTTTTCAATTCGCCTTGCGCTATGGTGCCGCCGCGATGGCGGATCCAGCACCCGACGCGGGCTTCGATCAGATCCTGGGACGGCTGCGGGAGGTCGTCGGCAAGCTCGAATCCGGCGAGCTGACGCTGGAGCAATCCCTCGCGAGCTACGAAGAGGGCGTGCAGCTCGCGCGGCGCGGCCAGCAGTTGCTCGCGACGGCCGAGAAGCGCGTGGAGATCCTCATCTCGGGTGCGAACGGCGTCGAGGCGGTCCCCTTCGAGTCCGAGCCCGTGGCATGAGCGCAACCCTGGACCCTCACGGCGCGCCCACCGAGCTCGCGGCCTTTCTCGATGAAGCGCGCCGGATCGTCGATGCCGATCTCACCGCGCGCCTCGCCGTCCCCGCGGACGATCCCGGTCGGCTCGTGGAGGCGATGGCGTATGCGGTGCTCGGCCCCGGCAAGCGCCTGCGCCCGGCCCTGGTGCTCGCGGCGGCCGAGGCCTGCGGCGGCTCGCGGAAGCACGCGCTGCCGGCCGCGAGCGCCCTCGAGATGCTCCACG
>JALHPV010000068.1 GCA_022842285.1 Kofleriaceae bacterium | reverse complement strand
GTGCGGGCCGATCGAGGGCCGCGCGAGCGCGGCGCGAAGCACCGCCGGAGGGCGGTGCGGGCCGATCGAGGGCCGCGCGAGCGCGGCGCGAAGCACCGCCGGAGGGCGGTGCGGGCCGATCGAGGTGCCAGCGCACCGGGCGATATTGCCATGCCCGGGCAAGTCGCCGTTGACCGCTGGAGACCCCCCGTGGTTAGGTCCGCGCGATGAGGAAGCTTCGCCCCTGGGTTCTTTGCGCGCTCTTCGTGGCGGCGTGTGGTGGTGACGACTCGACCGACGGCGAGACCGCCGACGACATGACGGACAACGGGACCGACGCCGGCGAGCTCTTCCCGGACAAGCCCGAGTGCGACGGCGACCCGATCACCCCCTTCGCCGGCTCGCAGCCGCAGATCATGAGCAGCCTCGCGCTCGCCCAGCGCAGCGAGGGCTACGACCTCGATGGTCCCCGCGATCTCGACGGCGACAACATGGTCGACAACAAGCTCGGGGGCCTCGCGGACGTGGCGAACGGTCCGCTCGAGGACTCGCTCAACGAGTACGACCTCCTGATCGCGCTGGAGCTGTTCGACTACGACGCTGGCGCCGAGGACACGTGCGTCAAGTTCGCGCTCTACCTCGGTAGCTACAAGCAGGACGCCGACGCCGACGGTGAGGACACCGCGGTGCAGGGTGGCGACTGCAACGACGCCGACGCGACCATCCGTCCGGGCGCGGCCGAGGTCGTGGGCAACTTCAAGGATGACAACTGCGACGGTCAGGCCGACGAGGCCGCACCGGGCACTCCGTCCACCGACACGATGGATCGCGATGGCGATGGCGTCTCGATGATGGCCGGCGACTGCGACGACACCGACAACACCGTCTACGAAGGCGCGACGGAGATCTGCGGCGACGGCAAGGACAACGACTGCGACGGCCAGGGCGACCGCACCGGCGGCGCGACCGCGACCGCGTGCAGCCCGTTCTCGCTGGCCACGCCGGCGACGATGCCGATCGATCCCCTCTCGTTCGACGGCACGGGCAAGCCGCTCATCTCCTTCGATGACGGCACGATCACCACCGAGGCTGGCGTCCGCACGCTGAACGCGGGCCCGTCGCTGTTCTCGGTCACGCTGCCGATCACCAACGACGTGGCCCTCGACCTGCGCATCTCCGGCGCGACGATCGAGGCGAAGGTCACCGAGGTCGGCGGTCGCTTCTCGATCTCCGAGGGCATCCTCGGCGGCGTCCTCGACGCGAAGACCGCCGACACCATCCGGGGGCTCGACATCCCGATCGCGGGCATCACCCCCGAGAACAGCCTCCTCGACGGTGCGTTTGCCGGTGCGCTCGGCGATCTGATCGCGCTGCCCGAGTCGCGCCGCATGGAAGTGACGTCGAAGTACCCGAACTGCCGCACGCCCGACGTGGACGTGGACGGTGATGGCTACGAGGCCTTCTGCGAGACGAACCCGGCCGCGGATCCGCGCGTCGTCGACGCCTGTATCGATGGCGACGGCACCGAGGTCCTCGATCTGAAGAACGGCGCGGGTATGGTCACCATGCACTGCGCGCTCGCGAAGGATGATGCCGGCAAGGACCGCTTCGTCGACGGCATCTCGGTCGCGCTCAAGTTCGCCACGGCGCCGCTCCAGGCGATCGAACAGCCTTAGAACGGATCCTGAACTTCCAGACTCAGGTTCCGCTTCACTATTCACTCTTCGCGAAGCCGCTAGTGCTCCCCCTCCTCCTCGCGTCGGCGTCGCCCCGGAGGCGGGACATGTTGACTCGCGTCGGCGTGCCGATCGAGGTGCGACCCGCGGACGTGGACGAGACGCCGCTCCCAGGTGAGGAGCCGCGCGCCTACGTCAGTCGCATCGCGCGGCTGAAGGCGTCCAGCGTGGCGCGCGCGCCGGGGCAGTGGGTGCTCGCCGCCGATACGACCGTGACCATCGACGGCGTGATCCTCGCGAAGGCCGAGGACGAAGCCGAGGCGACGGCCATGCTCGCGCGTCTCGCGGGCCGCACGCATGCGTGCGCGACGGCCTACGCCCTCGTCGGGGACACCGGTCTGCAGGAGGGCATCGCGGTCACCGAGGTCGACTTCGTGCCGATGTCCGCGAGCGAGATCGCGGGCTACGTCGCGAGCGGCGAGTGGCGCGGCAAGGCGGGCGCGTACGCGATCCAGGGCATCGCGGCCGCGTTCGTGCGGGCCGTGCGGGGCTCGGTGACGAACGTCATCGGACTTCCGCTCGCCGAGGTCCTCGCCCTGCTGGTAGCTGCCGGTGCCCCCGGTCCGCGCTATGACGCGGGTCAAGCAGTATGAGCCCGGGCGAAGATGGCGATGCGAGGCGGACGAGCCCGGGCGGACGCTCGGGCGAAGCGCCGCCAGATGGCGGAGCGGCTCGATCGAGCGGCATCGCCGATCGCTATCGCGAGGTGAGAGCGCGGGTCGATGCGGCCTGCGAGCGGGTGGGCCGCAACCCCACCGACGTCACGCTGGTCGCCGTCTCGAAGACGCACCCCGCCCAGGCCGTGCGCGAGGCGTTCGCCGCGGGGGCGCGCGACTTCGGCGAGAACTATGCGCAAGAGCTGGCGGCCAAGCGCACCGAGCTCGCCGACCTCGCTGGGCAAGCGCGCTGGCACTACATCGGGCGTCTCCAGCGCAACAAGGCAAAGCTCGTCGCCGGCCACGTCGCCCTGGTGCACGCCGTGGATTCCGTCGACCTGGCGGTCGAGCTCGGCAAGCGCGCGGGGGCGGCCGGGCAGGCGGTGCTCCTGGCGGTGAACCTCGGCGGCGAGGACACCAAGGGCGGCGTCACGGAGACGGCAGCGCGCGAGCTGGCCCGCGCGATCGCGAAGACCGACAACGTGCGGCTGGAGGGGCTCATGACCCTGCCACCCCCGTCGGATGACCCCGCTGCCGTCCGGCCGATCTTCGACGCGCTGGCCGCGCTGAGGGATCGCCTGCGCGACGACCTGGGGATCCCGTTGCCGGTGCTGTCGATGGGCATGTCCTCGGACTTCGAGGTCGCCATCGCCGCTGGCTCGACGCACGTCCGGATCGGCACCGCCATCTTCGGCGAGCGCACTGTCGGACCCGTGCCCGGGTGAGATAACGTTCGGCATGGTCCGTATCCTCGGTCTCGACCCGGGCAGCCGCGTCTGCGGCTACGGGGTCATCGACGAGACGGACGGGGCGCTCGCGTACGTCGAGTGCGGGGTCCTCACCGCGCCCGAGACCTGGCCGATGGAGAAGCGCCTCGGGGAGATCGCGCGGGGCCTGCGCGAGGTGATCGCGGAGCTGGCGCCCCACGTGTGCGCGGTCGAGGACGTGTTCAGTCATCAGAACCCACGGACGGCGCTCGCGCTCGCGCAGGCGCGGGGCATGGCCCTCGCGGTGATCGGCCTCAACGCCCTGACGGTCGCGTCGTATCCGCCCGCGAGCGTGAAGAAGGCCGTGTCGGGCTCGGGCCGCGCCGAGAAGTCGCAGGTCGCGCGCATGGTGCAGGCGCTGATCGGCCTGCGCTCGCTCCCCACTGCCGACGCGACGGACGCGCTCGCTGTCGCCATCACGCACGGCCGCACGATGCGCCCCACGGCCGCGCGCATGGTCAGCGCCACGATCGTCGCCGCGCCGGGACGAGCCCCATGATCGCCCGCCTCGAAGGCACGCTCGTTCGCGATGGTCGTCGCATCATCATCGACGTCGGCGGCGTCGGCTACGAAGTCACGTGCTCGCATTACACGGCGAGCCAGCTGCCCGAGGATGGCGCGCGCGTCTCGCTGCGCATCTACACCCAGGTGCGCGAGACGGCGATCGCGCTGTTCGGCTTCATCGATAGCCAGGAGCGCGACCTCTTCGACCTGCTCCTCGACGTGAAGAACGTCGGCCCCACCACGGCCGTGACGATCCTCGGCGGCGCCAATCCCCGCGATATCGCCGCGCTCATCGCGCGTGAGGACGTCCCCGGCCTCACGAAGATCAAGGGCATCGGCAAGAAGACCGCCGAGCTGCTCTGCGTCGAGATCCACGAGAAGTGCGCGATGCTGCTCCTCTCGTGGAACGCTGATGGCGTGATTCGCCCTGTGGCCACGTCGAGCGGCGCCCTGCGCCCGAAGTCCTCGCGCCACCCGCTCCTCGATGAAGTGGCCGGCGCCCTGGTCAACATGGGCTGGCGGCCCGCCGAGGCCGAGGGTGCCCTCGCCGATCTCGAGGTGGCCGCCGACGCCACGCTCGAGACCCTGATCGTGCAGGCGCTCCGAAAGATGCCCCGATGACGCGGAAGAAGCACACCGACGCCTCGCCTCCGCCCGACGCGCCGAGCGAGGTCGCCCCGACCGAGAAGAAGAACGAGAAGGCGTGGCAGGCCGCGCTCCGGCCCCGCAACTTCGACGAGTACATCGGCCAGCGCGACATGATCGACAACCTCAAGGTGTCGGTCCGCGCCGCCAAGCAGAACGGCTGGGCGCTCGATCACTTTCTCTTCGCCGGCCCGCCCGGCCTCGGCAAGACGACGCTCGCCCACGTCATCGCCAACGAGCTCGGCGTCAACCTGCATGTCTCGTCAGGCCCCGCCATCGACCACAAGGGCATGCTCGCATCCCTGCTGACGGGCCTCTCCGAAGGCGATGCGCTCTTCATCGACGAGATCCACCGCCTCGCGCCGGTCGTCGAGGAGAACCTCTACCCCGCGATGGAGGACTTCCGCTTCGACCTCTTCATCGGCGAAGGACCACACGCCAAGGCGGTCACGATGCAGCTCCCGCGCTTCACGCTCCTCGGAGCCACGACGCGCATGGGGCTCCTGTCGGCGCCCCTCCTCGACCGCTTCGGCTTCCACTGGCAGCTCCGCTACTACGATCTCCCCGACATGGTCGCGATCGTCCGGCGCTCCGCCGCGCTCATCGGCATCACGATCGACGCCCCCGGTGCCAACGAGATCGCGCGCCGCGCTCGCGGCACCCCGCGCATCGCGAATCGGCTCCTCCGCCGCGTGCGCGACTTCGCGGCCGTCGAGCGCGATGGCTCCATCGATGGTGACATCGCCGCCTCGGCGCTCGATCGCCTCGCCGTCGACCACGCGGGCCTCGACTCGCTCGACCGCGGCTACCTCTCCGTCATCATCGAGCGCTTCGACGGCGGCCCCGTCGGCATCGAAGCCGTGGCCGCCTCCCTCTCCGAGGAACGCGGCACCCTCGAGGAGGTCGTCGAACCCTTCCTCCTCCAGGTTGGCTTCATCGCGCGGACCCCGCGCGGACGCGTCGCCACCGCCGCCGGCTACCAGCACATGGGCATCGCGGCTCCGTCCAAGGCGCCATCGGGCGGTCAGGGCTCCGCGCAGGGCCGCCTGTTCTAGCTCCTGATGCCGCACGGTCCCGAGCTCTGTAGCGTTCCGACCGCGCGCCTGGACGCTCGCCCCGACGAAGGGGGCACGGCTCTGCCGAGCGGCGTGGCGCTCGGTGCGGTTCGCCGAGGCGGGGTCGGGGCGCTGACGGTCATGCTGGTGGCGTGTGGGTCGTCGTCCGGCTCGGAGGGGCCGGCGGCCGGCTCGGCCACGTCGAGCGGTTCCGCGGCGGCGGCGACGACCCGCGTGCCCGGTTCCCATCGGGGGGAGAGCACGACCGCCCGTGGCGACTACATCGGGCCGGAGGCATGCGGGGAGTGCCATCCGGGCGAGCACGCGAAGTGGAAGACGTCGCTGCATCGGGTGATGAACGCGAAGGTCGAGGATGCGGGGGCGGTGATCGGGCGCTTCGATGGGACGACGGTGGCGTACGCGGGCGGGACGGCGACGTTCGCGCGCGAGGGCGCCGCGTACACGATGACGCTCGCGAAGGACGGGGTGGCGACGCGCTATCGCGTCACGCGCACCATCGGCCGCAAGGCGCTTCAGGAGTACGTCGGCGTCACCGGTGATGGCGTGGAGGTGCGGTTACCGTTCGCGTGGTGGCCGCGACTCGAGGGTTGGTACCCGCAGCCGTACTTCGATCCGTGGCTGGCCGAGAGCGCCTTCGATGCGTACGCGCCGAACACCGAGGCGTGGGCCGAGCGGTGTCCGTGGTGTCACTCGACGTATCCGTTCGACCAGCGGATCGCGCGAGCGCAGGCGACGGGCATCGGGCATGGGCTCGAACAGCTCGTGGCCACCGACGACGTGCCGGGCACGCGGACGACGACCCGGCTCGCCGTCGCCGATCAGGTCTCGGTGGGCATCTCGTGCGAGAGCTGCCACCTGGGGGGGCGCGCGCACGCCGCCGGCGCGCCGATGCACTTCGATCCACGGCGCGTCGTGACGACGACGTTCGCCGAGGAGCGGGCGGACGCGACGATCGTGAATCGCGTCTGCGCGGGCTGTCATTCGGGCCCGTCACCGCACTTCGCGAATGGCGCGGCGACGCGCAACTCGAGCGAGGGGCTCGACCTCGCGGCGTCGGCGTGTACGACGGCGCGGTGCACCGATTGCCACGACCCGCATACGGGGGGCGCGGACGAGGCCGTGGCGATCAGGGCGTGCGTGACGTGCCACGACGTGTTCGCGGATCCGGTGGTCGCGCGCACGCATGCCGAGCACGACACCGTGACGTGCCTCGACTGCCATATGCCGCGGATCACGATGGGCGTCGATCGCATCGTACGCACCCATCGCATCAGCTCGCCGGACGATCGGGCGATGTTCGCGCAGGGCGCGCCGAATGCGTGCAGCCTGTGTCATCTGGACAAGTCGCTGCGGTGGGTCGCGGGCGAGCTCGAGCGGCGTTACCAGGTGAACGTGAACGTCCGTGGTGACGAGCCGCTGGGCAAAGCGTATCTCGCGAGCCCGGAGCCGGCGATCCGCATCGTGGCGGCGGATGCCTTCGCGCGGACGGGCGCGTGGGAGCGGCTGCTGCCCGGGCTGGCCGACGAACTGGCCCACGTGCGGACGTTCACCGTGTTCGCCCTCGAGCGCGCCTGGGGCCGACGGATCTCGACCTCCGAGTACGACGCCCGGTTACCGGTGGCGGACCGCACCCGCCAGGTGTCGAAACTCGGGCGTCAGAAACCTGCCCGGACGCCGGCAAGTCGCTGAAATCACTGGCGCCGCAGCGCGGCACGGGGGACGCACATGGGAGCGGCACCAACATGCGTTCACTCCTCGCACTCCTCGTTCCGGTGGCTCTGGGTCTCGTGGGCTGTGGTCAGTCGCGGATGGTCGAGCGCCCCGAGAACGAGTCTGTGGATCGCGTGGTGACGCAGCGCTGGGTGTCCGAAGTCCGGACGAGCGCGCGCAGCGGCGACTGGTTGTTGTCGCGATCGTACGCGGCGTTCGCCGACGTGATCGTCGTAGGGACGAGCGGCGAGGAGCTGTCCCACGCGGCGATGTACGACGCAGAGACGGATACCGTGATCGAGTCGATCGGCTCGGGCGTGCGCGAGGTGTCGCTGGAGTCGTTCCTCACGCGCAACCACGAAGTGATGGTCGTGCGGCCGCGTGGCTTCTCCGAGGCCGAGCAGCTCGTCGCGCTCGAGCGCGCACGGTCGAAGATCGGCGCGCCCTACGACGTGAGCGGACTGTTCGGGATCGATGATCCGGACAAGTTCTACTGCTCGGAGCTCGTGTACTGGGCCTCGGATCTCGAGGAGCGGATGGGCGCTGACGAGACGGTGATCACGCCCGCGGAGCTCGCGGCGATGGGCGAGATCCGATATCGGACGGGCGGTCGCGACGCGGCGCATCGTCGCCACCACGCGGCCATCTGACTGTATCCCGTCGCCAGCTAGCGGTGGCGTGTGGGGTTGCCGTGGCTTCCAGGAACGCCTGTCGAGCTCCGCCAACCTCCCGCGTTGTCGGCGGCGATTCGCGTACTTACGATCTCGAGCGTGTCTTCGCGAGGATGCAGTTCGTCTACCGCGAGTTACGAGCCTTCGTGGCACTCGGTCTGCAGCTACGGATGGGCATGATCGCCGTTTCCACTCTCGAACCTGCCTCGCTCGAACGTGTCTTCGGAGGCGCCCTGCACCCCGAACCGCTCCGCTCGCGCGAGGCCACCCCGTCGCCGGTGACGCCCGGGGACAAGATCGATGAAGCCTGGGGACGGCGGCGCAACTGGTGCCGAGGCTCTCGGACCACGAACTGCTTCGGCACCCGCGTCGCGACCGAGGACATCCGCTAGGACCTCCCCACAGAGGAGATGACTGGTTAAGGCCTAGGCGGCCGGTTCGTTCGCTCGCCGTTCACGCCCGGGCCGTCGACCCGGAAGTTTCCAGACGACTACACACTCCGCAATCTCGGTTATGCGGGCGAACGTGCCATCCTGGATGCCCGAATGGCCTCGCGTGCCGGAAGCATCGCGCTTCGCGTCGTCATCGCAGCCGCGGTGATCGGCGGGGTCGTGTGGTACCTGCAGCGCGACTCCGGCTCGCGTGGCAAGTCGCCCATCGCCGGCGGCTCGGGCAGCGGCGACAAGGGCGGCGATCGTGTGGTCGCGGTCCAGACGGTGACCGCGGAGCGCAAGGCGGTGCCGATCTGGCTCGAGGGGCTTGGCACCGTGGCCGCGTTCCAGCAGGTCACGGTGCGCGCCCAGGTGGATGGTCGGCTCGACGCGGTGCTCTTCACCGAAGGGCAACCGGTCAAGGCGGGCGACGTCATCGCGCAGATCGATCCGCGGCCGTTCCAGGTGCAGCTGCATCAGGCGCAGGGCGCGCTCGCTCGCGACCGGGCTCAGCTCACCACGGCCAAGAAGAACTTCGAGCGGTATCAGGGGCTGGTCTCGCAGAAGCTCGTCGCGCAGCAGCAGCTCGACGAGATCAGCGCCCAGGTCGGACAGTTCGAGGGCGCCATCAAGATCGATCAGGCGCAGGTCGAGGCCGCGCAACTCCAGCTCGACTTCGCGCGGATCAAGTCGCCCCTGACGGGCGTGACCGGCGTGCGTCTCGTCGATGCCGGCAACATCGTGAAGGCGAGCGACCCGAACGGAATCGTCGTCGTCACCCAGGTCGACCCCGCCGCCATCTTCTTCACCGTGCCGCAGGACAAGCTGCAGCCCGTGGCGATGGCGATGGCGAAGGGCGAGGTGAAGGTCGAGATCTGGAATCGCGACGGCACGCAGCAGCTCGCGCTCGGCACGGTCGCGGTGCTCGACAACCAGGTCAACCAGGCGACGGGCACGCTGCGCCTGAAGGCGTTCGCTCCGAATCCCGACCGCGTGCTCTGGCCAAACGCGTTCGTGAAGGCGCGGATGCTCGTCGAGACCCGCGAGAACGCGCTCGTCGTTCCCGTGGTCGCCGTGCAGCGTGGCCCGCAGGGCACGTACGTCTACGTCGTCACGTCCGAGAAGACCGCGGAGATGCGGCCCGTCACGGTCGCGCTGCAGACGGGCGAGCTCGCGCTGATCGACAGGGGCCTCACCGGCGGCGAGCAGGTCATCGTCGAGGGGCAGAACCAGATCCGGCCCGGGGGCCGCGTGGAGCCGACCAAGCCTCCCGCGCGCGGCAGTGGCTCGTCGGCGAGCGCGAACGCGGGTAGTGCCGCTGCCGGCAGCGGCTCCGCTGGTCCGGTCACGAAGAGGTAGCCCGTGTCGATCTCCGAGCCGTTCATCCGCCGGCCGGTCGCGACCACGCTCCTCGTGATCGGCCTCCTGCTCGCGGGGATCACCGGTTATCGCCAGCTCCCCGTCGCCGCCCTCCCGCAGGTCGACTATCCGACCATCGTCGTCACGACCCAGCTCCCCGGGGCGAGCGCCGAGACGATGGCCAGCGCCGTCACCACACCCCTCGAGCGCCAGTTCGGTCAGGTGCCATCGCTCACCCAGATGACGTCGGTCTCGAGCTTCGGCAGCTCGCAGATCACGCTGCAGTTCGAGCTCGATCGCGACATCGATGCAGCCGAGCAAGACGTGCAGGCGGCGATCAATGCCGCGAGCAATCTCCTGCCGGCCACGCTGCCTGCGCCGCCGACGTACGCGAAGAGTAATCCCGCCGATCAGCCGATCCTGACGCTCTCGGTGAGCAGCGATACGTTGCCGCCGAGCGCGGTCAGCGACTTCGCCGACTCCGTGCTCGCCCAGAAGGTCTCGCAGGTCTCGGGCGTCGGCATCGTGACGATGGGTGGTGGGCAAAAGCCGGCCGTGCGCGTGCAGGTCGATCCGGCCGCTCTCGCGGGCACGGGCCTCACGCTCGAGGACGTCCGCACCGCCATCGCCGCGGCCAACGTGAACCAGCCAAAGGGCAACGTCGATGGTCCACGCCAGGACTGGGCCATCGCCACGAATGATCAGCTCGCCGACGCGGCCAGCTTCAAGCCGCTCGTCATCGCCTACAAGGACGGCGCGCCGCTGCGCCTCGTCGACATCGCCGACGTGATCGACAGCGTCGAGAACTCGCAGCTCGCGGGCTGGACGGGCGTGGCGGGCGGCGGGGTGAAGCGCGCCGTGATCGTGAACGTCCAGCGCCAGCCCGGGGCCAACATCATCGAGGTCACCGACAACATCAAGGCGCTGCTCCCCCGCCTGCGCGCGTCCATGCCCCAGGCGATCGACGTGGAGGTCATCGCGGATCGCACCGTCACCGTCCGCGCCTCCGTGCACGAGGTGCAGTTCACGCTCGTCCTGACCATCGGCCTCGTCGTCGGCGTCATCTTCCTGTTTCTCGGGAGCATCCGCGCCACCGTGATCCCTGGCGTCGCCGTGCCCCTCGCATTGATCGGCACGTTCGGTGTGATGAAGCTCGTCGGCTACAGCCTGAACAACCTGTCGCTGATGGCGCTCACCATCTCGACGGGGTTCGTCGTCGACGACGCGATCGTCATGGTCGAGAACATCGCGCGGTTCATCGAAGAGGGGGAGAAGCCGTTCGAGGCAGCGCTGAAGGGCGCGAAGCAGATCGGCTTCACCATCATCTCGCTCACCGTGTCGCTGATCGCGGTGTTGATCCCGCTGCTCTTCATGGGGGGGCTCGTCGGTCGGCTGTTTCGCGAATTCGCCGTCACCCTCGCGATCGCGATCGCCATCTCGGCCGTGCTGTCCCTCACGCTCACCGCGATGATGTCGGCGTGGATCCTGCGGCCACACTCCGAGCTGAAGCCGGGCATCCTCGCGCGGACCTTCGACGCGGGCTTCGACGTCGTCGCCCGGTTCTACGAGCGATCGCTCGCCGTGGTCCTCGAGCACCGCGTCACGACGCTCCTGGTCACGCTCTCCACCGCCGGCTTCACCGCCGTCCTCGCGATCGCGGTGCCCAAGGGCTTCTTCCCGCAGGAAGACACGGGGATGATCCAGGGGGTCACCGAGGCCGCGCCCGACATCGCCTTCGACGCGATGGCCGAGCATCAGGCCGCGATCGCGGAGCTGCTCCTCGCGGATCCGGACGTCGCCACGGTCTCGGCCGCCATCGGCGCCGACGGCACGAACCCGGCCGCCAATGTCGGTCGCTTCGCCGTTGCCCTCGTGCCACTCGAGCAGCGCGAGGCGTCGGTCCAGGCGGTCATCGCCCGGCTGAACGAGAAGATCGCGAAGCTCACCGGCATCACCGTGTTCATGCAACCGGTGCAGGACCTCCAGATCGATGCCCGCATCAGCCGCACGCAGTACCAGTACACCCTCGAAGATCCCGATCCAGCCGTGCTCGACGAGTTCGCGCCGCGCCTCGCCGCCGAGATGCGCAAGCTGCCCGAGCTCCGCGACGTGGCCTCGGACCAGCAGGGCAAGGGCCTCCAGCTCCACATCGAGGTCGACCGCGATACCGCTTCGCGCCTCGGGGTGAACGCGCGGGTTCTCGACGACACGTTGTACGACGCGTTCGGGCAGCGCATCGTCTCCACGACGTTCACGCAGCTGAACCAGTACCGCATCATCCTCGAGGTCCGCCCGCAGGACCGCGAGTCGGCCGATGCACTCGATCGCATCTTCGTTCGCTCCAGCACCGGTCAGGCGGTGCAGCTCTCGCAGCTCGCACGCATCGAGACGCGGCCCGCTCCCCTCGCCGTCGTTCACCAGGGCCAGTTCCCGGCGGTGACGCTCTCCTTCAATACCGCGCCGGGGGTGTCGCTCGGCGCGGCGATCGCCGCCATCCGCACCGTGTCCGCCCGCCTCGACCCGCCGCCCACGATGCGCGCGGAGTTCACCGGGGCCGCGCAGGCGTTTCAGGAGTCCCTCGGTTCGACCCCGTTCCTGATCCTCGCCGCGCTCATCACGGTCTACATCGTCCTCGGCGTGCTCTACGAGAGCTACATCCATCCCGTCACCATCCTCTCCACGCTGCCGTCGGCCGGCGTCGGCGCGATCCTCGCGCTCGTCCTCACGAACCATCCGTTCGATGTCATCGCGCTGATCGGGGTCGTGCTCCTGATCGGTATCGTGCAGAAGAACGCGATCATGATGATCGACTTCGCCCTCGAGGCGGAGCGCGACGAGGGGCTCAGCCCCGTCCTCGCCATCGCCAAGGCGTGCAAGCTGCGCTTTCGCCCGATCATGATGACGACGATGGCGGCGCTGCTCGGCGCGTTGCCGCTCGCGTTCGGGAGCGGTCACGGCTCGGAGCTGCGTCGCCCGCTCGGCATCACTATCGTCGGTGGCCTGCTGCTGTCGCAGGTGCTCACGCTCTACACGACGCCCGTCATCTACCTGTACATGGGAAAGCTGTCGCGGAAGAAGCAACCGGTCCACCCTGTCGCCGAGGCGCCGTGAACATCTCGGCGCCGTTCATCCGCCGGCCGATCGCGACGTCACTCCTCGCGCTCGCGATCCTCCTCGCTGGCGCCGCCGCGTTCACGAAGCTGCCGGTCGCGCCGTTGCCGCACGTCGACATCCCGACGATCAGCATCAGCGCGAACCTGCCGGGCGCGAGCCCGAACACGATGGCCACCGCCGTCGCCATGCCCCTCGAGCGTCGCTTTGGTCGCATCGCCGGGGTCACCGAGATCACCTCGGAGAGCTCGCTCGGTCGTACCGAGATCACGGTGCAGTTCGATCTCGACAAGAGCGTCGAGACGGCCGCTCGCGAGGTCCAGGCCGCGATCCAGGCCGCCGGCGGGGACCTCCCTCCGAACCTGCCGTCGCGTCCGAGCTACCGCAAGGTGAACCCGAGCGACGCCCCGATCCTCATCCTCGCGCTGCGCAGCAAGACCATGGAGCTGTCCAAGGTCTACGAGTGGGCCAACACCGTCTTCGCGCAGAAGATCGCGCAGGTGCCGGGCGTGGGGCAGGTGGGAGTTGGCGGCGGGGTGCAACCCGCGGTGCGCGTGCGTGTTGACCCGGCTCACCTCGCGGGCATGGGGCTGTCACTCGAGGATGTCCGCGTGGCGATGGGCGCGGCGACGGCCAACCAGCCGAAGGGCAGCATCGGCAACGTCCAGACGCAAGCGATCAGCACGAACGACCAGCTCACCGATGCGGCGGCGTGGCAGAACCTGATCATTCGCTGGATCCCGCCGGCGGCGGGCTCGCAGAACTTTCCCGAGATCATCCGGCTCGGAGACATCGCGACCGTGACCGACGACGTGGAGAACCACCGGGTCGCGGGGTGGTTCGACGGCGAGCGCTCGATCTCGATCCAGGTGCGACGGCAACCGGGCGCCAACATCCTCGAGGTCATCGACCGCGTGAAGGCGATCCTGCCCGAGCTCCAGCGAAGCATCCCCCCGGGCATCGAGGTGTCGGTCGCGATCGACCGCGCCACCACGATTCGCGCCTCCGTGCACGAGGTCGAGCTGACCCTCGTCGTCTCGATCATCCTGGTGATCGTCGTCGTGTTCGTGTTCCTGCGGTCGCTACGCGCGACGGCGATTCCCGCGGCCGCTGTACCGCTGTCGCTCGTGGCGACCTTCGGGGTGATGTACGTCCTCGACTACAGCCTCGACAACCTGTCGCTCATGGCGCTCGTCATCTCGACAGGCTTCGTGGTCGATGACGCCATCGTGGTGACCGAGAACGTCGCGCGCCTGATCGAGGAGGGGATGGCGCCCCGCGCGGCCGCGCTCAAGGGGGCCAAGCAGATCGGGTTCACCATCGTGAGCATCACGGTGTCGCTGCTCGCCGTGTTCATCCCCATCCTCTTCATGGGCGGCGCGATCGGACGCCTCTTTCGCGAATTCGCGGTCGTGCTCGCGGTCTCGATCACCATCTCCGCGGTCATCTCCCTGACGCTCACACCCATGATGTGCGCCATGTTCCTGCGGCCGCACGGCGAGACGAAGCCGGGCCTCGTGGCGCGCTTCCTCGAGCGCAGCGTCGACCTGCTCGTGCGCGCGTACGCGGCGTCGCTGCGGGCCGTACTCCGCCACCGCTGGATCACGGGCACCGCGTGGATCGCGACCATCGCCGCCACGGTGCTGCTCTACCAGAAGCTGCCCTCGGGCCTCTTCCCGCAGCAGGACACCGGCATGCTGAGCGGCGCCTCGCAGGGGCCTCAGGACATCTCCTTCGAGGCCATGAAGGCGAAGCAGAAGGCGCTGATCGATGTCGTCCGCGCGGACCCGGACGTGGCGCACATCAACGCGAACGTCGGCGGCTTCGGCTCCACCACCCAGAACACCGCGCGCATGTTCATCCAGCTGCGCGACAAGCCCGCGCGCACCGCGAGCGCCGATCAGGTCATCGCGCGGCTGCGCCCGAAGCTCGCGAAGGTGGGAGGCGTGCAGCTCTTTCTTCAGAGCGTGCAAGACGTGCGGATCGGTGGGCGAATCTCGCGCACCCAGTACCAGTACACGCTCGAGAGCGCGAACCTCGCCGACCTCGTGGAATGGGGCCAGAAGGCGACGGCGGCCCTGAAGAAGCTGCCCGAGCTGAAGGACGTCGTCAGCGACCTGCAGACGGCCGGCCTCCAGCTCGATGTCATCGTCGATCGCGACTCGGCCGCCCGCTACGGCATCACGATGTCCCAGATCGACCAGACCCTCTACGACGCCTTCGGTCAGCGGCAGGTCGCCACGTTCTTCACCCAGGTGAACCAGTACCGCGTCGTCCTCGAGGCCGGGCCCGAAGTGGGGGCCGGTCCCGAGGCGCTCGACAGGATCTTCGTGACGTCATCGACCGGCGCCCAGGTCCCACTCACCCAGCTCGTGACGGTCTCCCCGTCGAACGTGGCGCTCTCCGTCAGCCACCAGGGCCAGTTTCCGTCGACCACGATCTCGTTCAATACCAGCCCGGACGTCGCCCTCTCCCAGGCCGTCGCCGCGACCGAACGGGCGATGCTCGAGATCGGCCTCCCGGCCAGCATCCACGGGTCGTTCTCGGGCACGGCGCGCGCGTTCTCGGACTCCGCCGACACCCGCACGATGCTCATCCTCATCGCCCTCGGCGCCGTCTACATCGTCCTCGGCATGCTCTACGAGAGCTACGTCCATCCGATCACGATCCTCTCTACCTTGCCCTCGGCGGGCCTCGGCGCCTTGCTCGCCCTCCTCGTCACCGACAGCGCCCTCGATCTCATCGCGCTCGTCGGGATCATCCTGCTCATCGGCATCGTGAAGAAGAACGCGATCCTCATGATCGACTTCGCCCTCGAGCTCGAGCGCGAGGGCAAGGACGCGGCGACGGCCATCTACGAGGCCAGCGTCCTGCGCTTCCGCCCGATCCTCATGACCACCCTCGCCGCCCTCCTCGGCGCTCTGCCGCTCGCCCTCGGATCGGGCACGGGCTCCGAGCTGCGCCGTCCGCTCGGGGTTGCCATCGTCGGGGGCCTCGCCGTCTCGCAGCTCCTGACCCTGTACACGACCCCCGTCATCTATCTCGCGCTGCATCGCTTCACGCGGAAGCGCAAGGTCGAGGCCGTCGCGGCTAGCTGACGAAGTTCTTCCAGCGGCGCAGGTACTCGACGAACGCGGGCGAGACGGCGCGGGCCTCGAGGTCGGCGGCCGACATGGGCGGCGTGCGCGGTTCCTCGCCGATGCCGACGGTCTTGGGCCAGTCGGGGTTGAGGATGCCCGAGCGGCCGAGCGCGACGACGGTCGCGCCGAGCTCCAGCGCCTTCTCCGCATCGGCGAGCGTCCAGATCTTGCCGGCGGTGAAGACGGCCACCTCGGGCCGGACGGCCGCGCGCACGAGGGGCAGGACGTGCTGGTCGGGGTACTTCGCGGAGTTGCGCGAGATGTCCCACAGCGATGCGTGAATGAAGTCGGCGCCGTCCTCGACGAGCCACTTCGCGACCTGGAGGTTGTCGTCGAGATCCATGCCCTTCGCGTTGCCGAAGTCCTCGAACGAGAGGCGCACGCCGATCGCGAAGCGCGACGATGTCGCGTCCCGGCAGGCCCGCAGGACCTCACGCGTGAGGCGGGCGCGACCGGCCAGATCGCCGCCCCAGCCATCCGTGCGTGGGTTCAACGTGCGCGACAGGAACTGCGACAGGAGGTAGCCGTGGGCGCCGTGGAGCTCGACGCCGTCGAAGCCAGCGCGCTCGGCGCGTGCGGCCGCGGCCGCGAACTGCCCGATCACCCGCGCGATGTCATCCGTCGTGCCCACCCGCGGGGCCACGAAGCCCTTGGTGTCCTCGGTCCAGGTGCTCGCGCTCCACGGTTGTTCGCCCGCCTCCTCGGCGCGGACGCCGCCATGGAACAGCTGGACCATGCGGGCCGCACCGCCCGCGGCCAGCCGGGCCGCCAGGCGCGTGAGGCCGGGAAGACACTCGTCGCGATCGATCGCGAGCTCGCCGGGCCACGCCTTCCCGTCCTTGGCGACGTACGCGGCGCACGTCATGACCGTGCCGAAGCCGCCGTCGGCGCGGCGCGCGAGGAAGTTCAGCTCGGCCTCGCCGAGAAGCCCGTCGGGCTGGGACTGGAGGTTGGTCATCGGCGCGAGGGCGACCCGGTTGGGCAGCACGACACCGGAGGGCAGGGTCAACGGTTGCAACAGCACGCGGCAACGCTACCCCGAATGGCGGCGCGGGCCAGCGCGACGGAACAGGGTCGGCGTTACGCTGCGTGTCCCTGATGAGCAAACGCGACGAGCTCGCCCAGACGTGGAACGCGGCGGGCAGGGCCTACTTCACGAAGTACTCCGATTCGCTGCGACGGCTGTACGCAGGCGAGGAGCTCGAGATCGATGCCGAGGACCCACGCACCGAGGCCGACGGTGACGCGGTGATGGCGGAGGCCCTCGCAATCGCGGCTGAAGGGCGCCCGATCCGCGAGGTGTTCGACCCGGCACATGCGCCCCTGATGGGCTGGATCAAGTCGAACGAAGCTCCCTTGAGCTTCGTCGCGATCATGGGGCCCGACGAGTTGCTGGTTCACCAGGGGGCGGCGTGGCACGACGCCGTCGCGACGTATCACCTGCACGGCACGACCGCGACGCGCCTCGCGGACATCCGCGGCTTCTACCGCACGCGCAACCGCGAGCATCTGGTGGTCGCGCGAGGCGACGGGCTGCACTTCTACAATGCGCGCGACGGCGTGGCCGCTCTGAGTCGCCCCGCGCTGGCCATGCTGCCGTGGCCACCGCTATCGATCTTCGCGCCCGCGGGGATGTCGAAGGAGCAGGCCGCGGAGTTCGCCGAGTCGTTCACCGACACGCGCATCGACGTCGAGAGCCTGCAGATGTCAGACGACGGCACGCGCGTGGTGATGACCGCGTACCGGCAGGGCATCCTCCTCGCCTCCCGTCGGCCCGGCGAGCCGCCGTGGCAGCTGCTCTGGCCGAGCGTGACGCCGCCGTTCGGAGACCCGGCCTCCGAATACGTGCGCGCCGGGGACATGACCCACGCCGCCATCTCGCGCGACGGCACGCGCCTCGCCTTCGGTTCGCAGGACACGGCGCACTACACGGCGACCGTCGACGATGGGGGCCAGGTGCACTGGTACGCGACGATCGGCAACCTGAGCGAGTACCCGCATCACGCCGCCTTCTCCGACAGCGGCAAGGCCGTGCTCTTCAACTCGTGCCACTTCTACAATGGCGCGTCGGTGACGTTCGCGTGGACCGGTAACGCCGGCGTCGACCTCGAGCCCTACGAGGTGCACCCGCAGGCTCCGTGCATCGACAACAGCTTGCGTGTGTACGCGTCCTCGTTCCTGCCCACGGATGTGTCCTCCGCGATCATCGGCGCCGCCGCCCAGGGCGGCACCTTCGCGCTCGCCGGCGCGGGCATCATGCGCTTCTACGTCGGGGGCGTCGGCCTGCGCGGCGCCCAGGGCGCCCAGGGCTTCGGCTCCTCCGCCTCCGCGATGGACTATGACCCCGAGCTCCAGCGCATGGCGCTGTCGACCTACGCCGGCTACGTGCATGTCTACGACCCTCTCACCGAGGAAGATCCGGGTCGCATCGATGGCTGGCGGGCCCGCAAAGAGGTCGCGCGCTGGGCCCTGTGGCCGCGTCTGCCGTCGGGGCCCATCCGCTGGTAGGGTCGGCCCCGATGTCGCTACGAGCTGTGATCGCGTTCGTACGACTCGGGCGGCCGCTGTTCCTGGGCGGTGGGTTCCTGATGTTCGCGCTCGGCGCCGCGCTCGCGCGGTGGCAGGGCGTCCTGATCAACGGTCGCCGCTACGTCCTCGGGCAGCTCGTCGTGACGCTGTTCCAGCTCATGACGCACTACGCGAACGACTACTTCGACTTCGAGGCGGATCGCGCGAACACCACGCCCACCCGCTGGTCGGGAGGCAGTCGCGTGCTCGTCGCCGACGAGCTCCCGCGCTGGGTCGCGCTCGCGGCGGCCATCGTGCTCGCGGTGCTGGGGGGGATCGCGGCGGTACTGCTGGCTCTCGACGCACCGCGCGCGACGCCGCTCATCATCGGCGCCATCGCCGTGCTCGCGTGGGAGTACAGCGCGCCGCCGCTGCGCCTCTGCGCGACGGGCCTCGGCGAGCTCACGACGGCGATCGTCGTCACGATGCTGGTGCCGGGGCTCGGCTACTACCTCCAGGCGGGGCGCGCCCATCCGATGCTCGCGCTCCTGCTCGTGCCACCGGTGATGCTACAGCTCGCGATGCTGCTCGCGATCGAGTTCCCCGACGCGGCCGGCGACGCCGCCACCGGTAAGCGCACCCTCGTCGTTCGCCTCGGGGCCCGCACGGCCGCGCAGCTCTACGCCGCGCTCACGGTCGGCGCGTTCGCCTGGTTGCCGATGGCCTTCGTGCTCGGTTTGAAGGGGCACGTCGCGCTCTTCACGGCCATCCCGCTTCCGCTCGCGATCTGGCGGCTGATGAAGCTCGAGGACTACGCGAACCCGGCCGCCCACGAGCGCATGACCTTCGCCGCCGTCGCGCTCCTCATCGCCACGCCCGCCTGCACGCTCGCCGCCCTCCTCTGACCCGCTGTGGAGGGGCTTAGAGCACGACGGGCGGCTCGCCCTCCGGCACGGGCTGCGGATCGGTCGGCTCCGACGACGGGCAGCTCGGCGCGGCGTACCCGATCTCGAGGTTGCCGACGCCGTGGAGCTCGCGGACCGTCAGCGCGCCGCGGATCTGCGTGTTGCCGACGTAGGTGATGTCAGCCTTTGGGGCGTAGATGGCGCCGTTGAAGATCTGGTTGCCGACGTTCAGCGTGGCCTCCTCGCTGCCGCCGATGTAGAGCCGGAACTGAGAGGGCTCCCACTTGTTGCCGAGATCGACGTGGCCGATCGTCTTCACCGACCCGGAGACGTACATGTCGAGCGAGGCTCCCGGCTCGAGGTGAACCCAGGCGGCGCCGACATGAACGAGGTCGCCATCGAGGTAGAGCTCGACCGCGCCGTCGATCGACAGGCCCGTGGCGCCGATCGCCGCGAGGTCCGTCAGGTAGTACTTGCCGGCGGTCAGCTTGATCGCGGTGGCGCCGAGGTTGCGCACCGACGTCGGGACTCCCTTCGCAGCGTTGTCGTTCGCGACTTTCGCGGCCGCGACCGCCCCTGCTACGTCGAGGATCTGATCGTCGGCACACCCGCACGCCGGCTCGGCCACGGGCTGATAGGCGACCTCGCGGCCCGCCTCCATGTACCCGATGAAGGAGTTCTGGCCGCCGACCCCGAGGTCCTGCGAAACGCTCAGCCGCCCGAACCCCTTGAGGTCGCCTCCGGCATGGAGGCTTCCGCCGACCTCGATGTTGCCAGTGTTGTCGACGGTGCCGGCGCTCTGGAGGTTGCCGGTGACCTCGAGGTTCCCGATGGCGTCGAGACCGCCGTGCGGCTTGAGGTCGCCGCGCACCTGGAAGTTGTTGATGGCCTTCGTCGCGCCCATCACCACGAGGGATGCGTTGTCTTGCTCGCGGCTCTTGCCCACCACGAGGTTGCCGACGTCCTTGAAGTCGCCGCACACGCATACCGATTCGGCGAACACGGCCGTCGCATCACAGGATGCCGCTTGTTGCTGTGAGCCCGTGTCAGTCGCACAGGCCGGAGCAGCGAGCAGAAGGGAGGCTACGAGGACACGCTTCATGAGCGTTATCGAATTGCACTGCGCGTGCCCTCCTACGTCCGTGTTGTTGCACAACTGACGGGTAGTCAACAGGAGGGTGCACGCCTCAGCCGCGGTGTCCACGCACTCCATTGTGCAAGCGCCCTGTAGTGCGGCCCACGTCCCTTGCAGCGCCCGCAGACCGGCATAGACTGCCCGCCATGCGTGGCAATGCCGAAGTCCTGGCGCTCCTGAACTCGATGCTCGCCAGCGAGCTAACCGCCGCTGACCAGTATCTGCTGCACGCTGACATGGCCAAGAACTGGGGCTTCCTGAAGCTCGGGGAGCGTCTGCACGAGGAGTCGCTCGGCGAGCGCCGGCACGCCCAGCTCCTGATCGAACGGATCCTCTTTCTCGATAGCGTGCCGACCATGGTCCGCCACGCGGTCACCCCCCGCGACTCCGTGAAGGCCCAGCTCGAGCACCTCCTGGAGACCGAATACGAGGCCATCGCCGGCTACAACCAGGCCGTCGAGGCGTCCCGCGCGGCCGGCGACAACGCCTCCGCCGACCTCTTCACCCAGATCCTCAACGACGAGCAGGGCGATACCGAGTGGATCGAGTCCCAGCTCAAGCTGATGAAGCAGGTGGGCGAGGGCAACTACCTCGCCCAGCAGCTCTAGGCAGCACCTCGTGCCCAGGTCCTGATCGTACGACCCCAGGCTCGACCGCTCCGGGCTTGCTGGCTGGTGATAGTTTCGCGACCCATGGCTGCGGAACAATCCGACGCGACGGTGCGACACGAGGACGGTCGCGTCGAGCTGCGTGACCCCGAGGCGCTCGCGAGCTCGCCGCTCTACAGCGAGGACCTGGCGCCCGTCGCCGTCGCCAATCGCACGTGGAACACCTGGGACTACGCCGCGCTGTGGATCTCCATGGCCCACTGCATCCCGACCTACACGATGGCGTCGGGCCTCGTCGACAAGGGGATGGCGTGGTGGCAAGCGCTTCTGACCATCGCCCTCGGCAACATCATCGTCCTCGCCCCGATCCTCCTGAACAGCCACCCTGGCACCAAGTACGGCATCCCGTTCCCCGTGTTCGCCCGGGCGGCGTACGGCACCATCGGCGCGAACCTCCCGGCACTCATGCGCGCGGTGATCGCGTGTGGCTGGTTCGGGATCAACGCGTGGATCGGCGGCGCGGCGCTCCAGACGTTCGCGACGAAGCTCGTCCCCGGCTGGCACGACCTGC
Organism: Kofleriaceae bacterium; assembly: GCA_022842285.1. Taxonomy (GTDB): domain Bacteria; phylum Myxococcota_A; class Polyangia; order Haliangiales; family Haliangiaceae; genus JABFXX01. Next base: position 7,292 of record JALHPV010000068.1, on the reverse strand, counting down.
TCGGCACGATGACGCTCGCGGGGCAGAAGGACTTCGCGATCACCCAGTGGCTCTCGTTCGCCATCTTCTGGGGACTCAACATCCTGATCATCTACCGGGGCATGGAGCTCGTGCGTCGGCTCGAACGGTTCGCGGCGCCGTTCGTCCTGATCATGACGGCGATCCTGGTCGTGTGGGCGATCAGCGCCGCTGGCGGCCTCGGCAAGATCTTCTCGAGCGGCGCGCACATGCAGGAAGGCGCGAGCTTCTTCTCGCTGTTCATCCCCGCGCTCACGGCCACCATCGGCTTCTGGTCGACGCTGTCTCTCAACATGCCGGACTTCACGCGCTACGGCCGGTCGCAGCGGGAGCAGGCGATCGGTCAGATCGTCGCCCTGCCGTCGACGATGACGGTGTTCGCGGCCATGGGCATCATCATCACGAGCGCGACCTACATCATCTACGGCAAGACGGTCTCCGATCCGATCAAGCTGGGGGGCATGTTCGACAACGACCTCGTGGTCGCGATCGTCATGTTCACCGTCGTGGTCGCGACCCTCGCCGTGAACATCGCCGCCAACGTGGTCTCCCCCGCGAACGACTTCGCGAACGCGTTCCCGCGCGTCATCGACTTCAAGCGCGGCGGGCTCATCACGGGCGTGGTCGGCGTGCTCATGATGCCGTGGGAGCTGCTCGCCGACGCGGAGACCTACATCGACTACTGGCTCCTCGGCTACTCGGGGTCGCTCGGCTCGGTCGCCGGCGTGCTGATCGTCGACTACTGGGTGGTGCGAAAGACGGAGCTGGACCTGAAGAGTCTCTACATCCGCCAGGGGGCCTACGAGTACTCGGGGGGCTGGCACATGCCAGCCGTCATCGCGACGCTGGCCGGGTGCGCCGTCTCGCTGGCCGGGTTCTTCTGGCCGCCGCTGCGTTTCCTCCGCGACTGGGCATGGTTCGTCGGCTTCGGCGTCTCGGCGGGCGTGTACTACGCGATGGCACGTCGCCCACCTTCACGCTGAGGCCGACTGACCTGGTGTGGACACGCGTCCACAGCCTCGCGTGCGCCCACGCTCGCTGATCCCAGGGACATGCGTGAGGGCATGGTGCATGCACTCCCGTCCTCTCGGTGCGGCAGAGGGTATCGACGAGCGACCAGCTGGCGGCGGGAGCCCGGATCGGTGACTACGTCGTCGACCACCCTCTCTCCATCGGCGACTCGCCGCTCGCGGTCTACCTCTGCACCCATGTGGTCCTCCCGCGCCGAGTCGCGCTCAAGGTCATGCACGGCGGCCCGTACCTGAAGACGGTGGCGGTCCAGATGCTCCGGGAAGCGTGTCTGCTGGAGGCCATCGCGCACCCCGCCGTTCCGCGGCTCTTCGAATGCGGCGTGCTCGGGGACAAGCGCCCGTGGATGGCGCTCGAGTTCATCGACGGCACGCCGCTCGCCGACCTCGTGGCGACCAGCCCGATGCCGCTCGCGGATCTCGTGGCCGTGCTGCGCGACGCGGCTGATCTGCTGCGGCACGCCCACGCTCGCGGGGTCGTGCATCGCAACCTCACGACCGATGCGATCGTATCCACGCCCGCCCGCACCGCGAGCAACGTCTGCATTCGACACTGGGACAGCGCGCTGACCCTCGACACGCAGAGCTTCGTCGGTCTCGATGCACGCGACGACGTCTATGCTCTCGGTGCGATCGCCTACCGCGGCCTCACCGGCGAAGATCCGCGCGGCGCGGCCTCGGCGATGCGGCGTTGTCCGTCGGCACCGACCGAGCTCACCCAGCTCGTCGATCGCATGCTCGCGGTGAACCCGACGTCGCGTCCCGACGCGTCCGAGGTCGCGGAGCGCGCTCGCTGGCTCGCGACGACGGTCTCGCAGAACATCGTGCCGGTGTGGGTGCCGCCGCGCCTCGACCCCGACGCGATCCCGCCCGTGGTCGAGGACCCCGGGTCTGGCTTCGTCGTCAGGATCAGCCGGTCCGGCACCCGCTGAGATTGCGCAACCGAGCAAGAAGTTGCGTAGCTCCGACGAGCCTTCGCGCGGTTAGCCGTGGTCTGCTCCTTGCTCACAGGAGCCCCATATGACGACATCCGATCGCGTGCGCCCCGCTTCCGTTCCCGAGGGCGCTGTCTGGGACGAGGGCGATAACGAATGGCTGCTCGACGCCAAGAACGAGCGCGGCCAGCGCCACGGCCTCGTGAAGTGGTACCGGCCTGACGGCACCCTGTGCTGCGCAACGGAGCACGTGGATGGCGCCCCACATGGCCCGTTCACTCGCTTTCACGAGAACGGCGAGGAGTCGCGCACCGGCACGTACGTGCACGGCACCATGCACGGCACGAACGTCTTCACGCGTTCGACGGGCATGACGACCGAGAAGTTCCCGCCCGGCCTGATGGCCATCATCTGGCGCTGCGAGATGGACTTCGTCGACGGCCAGATGACGGAGGGGCGGCTCTACAACCACGCGGGCGAGCGGGTCATGGAGGACGGCAATCCGTATCCGACCGAGCGGCCGGCGGGCGTGCCGGAGTCGGCACACTTCCGCAAGACGGACGACGACGAGTACCGCTGGGTCGACGGCAAGTCGGATGTCGATCAGCAGGCCGGCACGAGCGTGAAGACCGGCACGTGGCGGTACTGGACCCCTGGCGGCGTGCTCTGCATGGAGCAGAACTACGAGAACGACCAGCTCCACGGCATGCTCCGTGTCTACGACGACGACACCGGCGCCTTGCTGGGCGAGAAGCGGTTCGTCGAGGGTACGTTCTCGCCGGAGCGGCCGCAGAACGTGCCCGAGGGCGCCGCGTTCGATGATGACGACGAAGTGTTCGTCGTCTCGACGGACACGGCGGTCACCTCCTACGACCTGGAAGGTCGCGTTCGCAAGGTCGAGTCGATGGCGAACGGGCAATGCACGCGCGTGCAGGAGTACCTCGCCGACGGTTCGATCGGCCAGGACTCGACGGCGCTCGACGGGGACCTCGCGAAGCACAAGTACTTCCGCCGCACCGACGACGAGGAGCTGCAGAGCTTCCCGAGCATCACGCGGCAGCACCCGACCTGCATGGAGGTCGAGTACACGTTCGACGACCACGGCCTCATGACGGGCTTCACGGCGAAAGACGGCACCGGCGCGATCCTCGAGCAGACCGAGGTGTACCGGAACGCCGAGGGCCGCGTGCCGCAGACGAAGCTCTCCCTCGAGGAGGCCTCACGCGAGTGGACCAAGGCCGGTCTCCACTACACGAGCGAGCTCAATCGCTGGATCAAGGAGCTCTACGCGAGCGACGACCCACCATCGTTCGACGAGCCCACGTTCGAGCGTCTCGATCTCGAGCGGCCGGTGATCACCTACGTCGAGGAGCTCAACGCTCGCGGCGAAGGCGCCAAGGCGCGCGAGCTGTTCCCGCTCTTCGTCGACGGCATCAGCAAGGCGTTCTGGAGCCGGTACGGCCTGATCGCGAGCAGCGTCATGGAGACCACGGCGGGGACGGTCGTGCGCCTCGACGGTCCGCACAGCCACGAGGTCGTTCGCATCACGAATGGCAAGGTGGAGCCGATGGCGGACGTCCGGGCCTTCGGGGTCTCGCGCGACCGGCGGTACTACGCGTACGCCTACGCGGATCGCATCGAGCTGGTGAAGGGCGCGGAGACGATCAAGCTCGCGTACCCCACGCAGTACGACCACGAGGGCCTCGATGCCGTCGAGCGCGTTCTCGGCACCGCGGACGCGATGGGCGTGACGAGCCTCATCGTCGCGCCGAACGGCACCGATGTCGTGCTCGTCAGCACCGAGGGCATCTACGTCGTGACGCCGTCGGGCTCGCAGCGCCTCTACCCGAACGACGAAGCCTGCGACACGTACGTCGAGATGTACGCGCAGACGGAGGTACCCGGCCCGTTCAAGATGCGGCTCGATCGGCCCAACGCGTCGATGTCACCGCAGGGGGACCGCATCGCGGTCGGCGGCATGGCCCCGCAGGGCATCGACGATGTGCTCCTGGTCTACAAGCGCGAGGGCACTCGCTACGAAGTGGAGGTGACGAACACGGGGTCTAGCTACTTCGTCCCGTGCACGGCCTTCCAGGACACGCGACCGAACCTGGCCGTGGCCACGACGGAGTTCCAGACGCTCCGAGAGCGCGGCGAGAACGTCACCTACCGCCTCGATCTCGACAAGCTCGAGCCGGGCGACCTCGATGGGGAGTTCCACGGCGGAATCTCCCAGGTCGATGGCTGCGTCACGGCGCTCGCGTCGTTCGGCACCGGCTATCTCGTCGGGTTCGACAATGGCTACGTGCGTCACATGGGCACGGACGAGGACTGCCAGCTCCTCGGTCACTTGCACCTGGCCGGCTCGATCACCGCGATCGACGCGTCGCCCGACGGCAAGAGCTTCACCGTTGGCACCGACGCCGGCCTCGTGACGAAGTTCGTGATCGGCGAGCCCGCATCGCCGAACCTCGTGACGACGCTGCCCGTCGTCGACGCCGCCCGCACGTGCTTCTTCCGCACGTTCAAGCCGCTGACCTGGTAGGCACCGTCAGTTGCCGACGGTCCCAACCTCCGACGTTCGCGACCTGGACTAGCGTGGTTCGCAGCGATCGTAGGTGAGGGTCTCGCAGCTACAACCGCTGTCCGGGTAGCAGGTGCAATTGTCGCCGAGGTAGACGGCCACGCAGTCGCCTCGGTTGGAACACGCAGTCTCGCTGGTGATCGACTCGCACGCGGCAGGATCCACGGGGATGCAGCGGCCGTAGCAGACATCGGGACAGACCCCACCCGTGCAGCCGGGCGGAGGGAGGCACTCATCGGCCGCGGTGCAGCGCTCGCCCGTCGAACAGTCGTCGTCCGAATAGCACCCCGTTACCCGCTCGGGCAGGCAGCGCGAGAACTTGCTCTCCACGGGAGCCAAGGAGCTCACCTGCTCCAGATACACGGCTGCGCAGTGGTTCGTGCGCGAGCACCCATACGCGTCGAGGCCCTCACACGTGGGCTCGATCGGACCGGAGGGAGCGACGCCCCAGCAACCCTGATACACGATGCCGCCATCGGTAATCGGATCCTCGTAGTACGACGTGCGACAGGACGGATCCGCCGCGCACGACGCCTCATCTTGACCCTCGCACTCGGCGTAGCACTGCGCCCAGTCGGGGGTTGCGATGTCGATGGCGGGGCACGGTCCGCACCGGTCATCGCAGGGATACCCGCCGCCCACATCCTGGCATTCTCCCGTATCGGGATTCCGGAGCAGCGTCGCGGGGATGCTCGGATCGCGCGGGGGGCCCTCCGCCAGGTAGCCGCAGTCGTCGTCGTCGTCGTCGTTGTCGTCGTCGTCGAAGTAGATCGTGCACGCGGGCAAGAGGGCGAATACGACAAGGAGTAGGCGAGCCATGTCCACTCATCCGAAGCAAGGAGCATGCTGGGACCAGGGCACGCGAAATCGGGCACTTCAGGGGCGCCGCCCTCAGTTTTTCGAGGCCCTACGCGGAGCGGAGCGGCGGTTTCGGAAGCATCGCAGGTCGGGGTCAGGCGGACCCGGGAACGGCGTTAACGCGAGCCGTCAGTTGCCGACGGACGTCTCGACGGAGGTCTCCCAGCCGTCGTAGGTGCCGCCGTGCTGGGCGGCGAGGTCCGAGAGCGTCATCACCACCGCGTGGATGTGATGGAGCTCGGTCGTATCGACACGCTTGACGCGGGCCGGGAAGGAGCCGTCCGCGGGGGCGGCGGACTCCTCGGGCATGAAGCCTTCGCGGGCGGCGGCTGCCGAGAAGGCGGCGCTGCCGGCGGCGGTCGGGAAGTAGGCCCAATGAAAGACGGCGCGCGGCGTGGTGGCCACGTCGCCGTGGCTCTCGAGCGCGGCGACGACCTTGCGGTCCTGCATCCACTGGAACCGCTCGGCCTCGGGCCACATGAAGTCGTGGAAGTAGCCCCAGTCGGCGTCGGGCTTGGCGCCGACTTCGTGCTTGCGCCCATCGAGCCCGACCTGCGCTGCGATCGCCTTCGCCGCGTCGCTCTGGCCGCGCGGTCCGTAGAAGGTCAGCTGCCAGAGGCCGTCATTGCGCAGGCGGCCCACGTAGATGAGTCCCTTCGCGGCGAGCGCATCGACGATCGCGTCCTCGGCGGCGTGGAGGACGTCCGCTTCGGACGCCGAGCCCATGCCGTGATCGGATGGGTCGCGCATCGCGATGCGAACCCAGTACAGCGTGTCGGCGTGCGACGGATGGGCGTCGCCGTACCGCAGGTTGAGGAACATCGACGCCGGCTGATCATCGACGAGGCACGGGTAGAAGTCCCAGTCGTCGTCGTCGCTCATGTGGGCCTCAGTCGTCCACGAGCGAGCCGTACGCGTCCGGGCGGCGGTCCCGGTAGAACTGCCACGTGCGGCGGACCTCCTCGATCAGATCGAGGTTCAGCTCCGCCACCACGAGCTCGTCGTTGTCCTCGGAGCCGCACGCGATGATCTGGCCGCGCGGATCGACGAAGTACGAGTTGCCGTAGAACTTGCCGACGTTCCAGGGGGCTTCCGTGCCGACCCGGTTGATGGCGCCGACGAAGTAGCCGTTGGCGACGGCGTGTGCGGGCTGCTCGATCTTCCAGAGGTGCTGCGAGAGGCCCGCGACGGTCGCCGACGGGTTGTAGACGATCTCGGCGCCGGCGAGGCCGAGGGCGCGCGCGCCTTCGGGGAAGTGGCGGTCGTAACAGATGTACGCACCGATGGTCGCGTAGCGCGTCTTGAAGACGGGGTAGCCGAGGTTGCCCGGACGGAAGAAGTACTTCTCCCAGAAGCCCGAGGTCTGCGGGATGTGCGTCTTGCGGTACTTGCCGAGGTAGCTCCCGTCGGCGTCGATGATGGCCGCGGTGTTGTAGTAGACGCCCGCCTGCTCGCGCTCGTAGATCGGGACGACGATCACCATGTTGTACTTCGCGGCGATCGGCGCGAGCTTCTCCACGGTGGGGCCGGGGACAGGCTCCGCCGCGTCGTACCAGCGCTTGTCTTGACCCGGGCAGAAGTAGGGCCCGTTGAAGATCTCCTGCAGACAGAGGATCTGGACGCCCCGCTTGCCGGCGTCGTGGATCATCGGCAGGTGCTTCTCGAACATCGCCTGCTGGATCTCGGCGACGGGACGCGACTCGTCGTTGATCGGATTGCTCGCCTGGATGAGCCCCGAGATGACCGTGCGAGCCATTAGTTCGTGACCAGCGTCGACGTCTCCTTGGAGATGTCGCCCTTCCACGTCTCGGTGTCCTTGTTCGTACGGCTGCTGCGGGCGGCTTCCTTCGCGTCGCGGGCCGCCTTCTG
>JALHPV010000067.1 GCA_022842285.1 Kofleriaceae bacterium | reverse complement strand
CGGCGCCAACCATGGCGCCGTCCATGACCATGTTCGTCAGGAACTCGTCGGCATCAGAGCTGTCATCGTAGGCCTCGCCGGCGATGTCGCGCTTCATCTTCATCTTCGTCGCCTGCAGCGCGGCGTTGAACGCCAGTGCGAGCGCGGGGTTCGCGATGGCGATGGAGCCGATCATCGCGATGACGGTGAAGATGCGCGTGTTCTTCTCGGCGAGCTTGACCTTCTCCTCGCGCTGGACCTCGAGCGTGCTCGTCAGGTTGCGATCGATCTGATCGTACTGCTCGCGGTCGATGCCGGGCTTCAGGTCGCGAGGCAGGATGCCGAAGGGGTCCTGCTTCTCCTCCAGCATCTCCTCCTGAGCGGCGAGCTGATTACGGGCGAGGTCCTGCGTGCCGAAGTTGCCGCCGTGGCTCGCGCGAACCAGCTCGTGCTCGTCCAGGTCTTGACTGAATTGCCTGTCGTAAAGCTCGGTCTGGAGCTTCAGCTGGACGTCCGGCCGACGGTCCGCCTTGGTGCCGTACTCGCGGAGGTGCTCGAGACGGAGCTGATTCGCGTCGAGCTCGCTGCGGGCGACGTCACTAAGAATCTCGCCGATCGGCCGCGGGTCACCCTGAGACTTCTTGTACGCGGCCTTCGCGTAGAAGGCGGCCTGATCGGGCGCGGCCAGCATGTCCTTGCCGTACTTGCGCTGGTAGTCGGCGCCGATGTCGGCAAGCTGCTCGTTGCTCTTGAGGTTCTCGAGCATCCCGAGCTTCTTCTCGGTGTTCTTGTCCTTCTCGGCGCGGCGGACCTCGGTCGAGGCGGCCACCTTGCCGTCCTTCCAGACCTCCTCGGCCGCATACCGGTTGTCGCGCGTGGTCTCGTTGCGCTTCGCGAGGTGACTATCGAAGCCGTCGGAGAACACGAGGCCATTGCTCGCGATGTCCCGCATCTGGTCCACCCGCGCCTTGTCGGCATTGCCCGCGGCTTCGTCCGCGAAGTGCTGCTCGATCTGCTCCGTGACCTCGCGCCCCGCGAACTGCGTGTCGCCCGGGTTCTCTCCGCGCAGCACGGCTTGCGCGTACTTCTGTTGCGCGTCGAAGGCTTCGATCTTGCTCGCGAGCTCGTTGCGCTCCTTCTCGGCGGCCGCGCGCTTGACCGGATCGTCGGAGGTCAGATCGGGGCTCGCGAGCACTCGCTCGAGCTCGGGCTGATTTCCCGCCTCCAGGGCAAGGCGAAACCCGAGCGCCTTGCTCTCGGCCCGGTCACCACGCGAGAGCGCCTGCATGCGCATGTACGTCGTCGGGTCGCCGTCCTTGAACCGCGCGTCCAGCATCTCGTCCCAGCTCGGGCCGCCGCGCTCCGCCGCGCTCTTGTTGAAGGCTTCCTTGGCGGCGAGCAGCTCCTCGGGGGACTTGCTCTCGAACTCCTTGATGACGTTCGACGTCTCACGCGCCGCCTTGAACTTCTTCGTCTGCGCCGTTTCTTCGACCCGGGAGAAGTTGTTCTCGAGCCGCGCGCCGTCCATCGGATCGCGCAGCAGGTTCGCCAGGTGCTCGCCGTCGGCGGCCTTGGTGTCGTTCGCCAGCAGCGCTCTGACCTCTTCGCGGTCGGCGCCCTCCGGGATGCCGTCGAGGATCCATCCGGTGCCGAAGATGGCTTTCCTCGAGATCAACTCGTGCCGCTGCGCGGGCGTGAGGCCACGCAGGATCTCGATGGAGCGACCAGGATTATCGTCGACGTTCTTGAGCCCGGCCCAGGCGGCCTGCACCGGGTCGCCGGAGAGGCCGGCCACGGCCTCGTCCTGGGTGTTGCCCGAGAGGGAGCGATCGAGCTCCTCGTAGATGCCGTGCCCACCCGTGTTGCGCCGAACCGCCGCCCGGATCATCTCGACTTCTTCGGGGCTGCGCGGCCCGAGCGCGCGGAAGATGTCGGCGGCAGCGGTGTCACTGTCGGCATCCTCGATCCGCGTCACGGCGAGCACGCGCTGCGCCCAGTCGTTCGCCTTGCCCTCGAGCTGCTTCCGCGCGTCGGGGCTCATCGCCTTGATCTTCTCCGCGGCCGCGTCTCGCTCGGGCGAGATCAGACGTAGCGCCTCTTCCTTGTCGCGCCCGCCGTCCCAGTCCGCAGTCTGGATGAACGACTCGAGCGACTGCCCGGTCGCCTCGCTGAACTTCGCCATCATGCGGTGGCGCATGTCTGGGTCGGAAACCTGGTCGAGCGTGTTCAGGAACTCGTAGCGCGCCTGCTTGGTGTCGACGCCTCCACGCGCGCTCACGAGCGTCTGCGCGTAGCGCGTTGCCTCGAGCTCCTTGAGGTTCTCCTGGACCTGTGCGACCGGATCGAGCTGCTTCGCAGGGGCCTTCGGGGCTGGATCGGCTGGATCCGTCCAGTGATGGAGCGCCTTCAGGTCGGGGCGAACGCCGGGGATGCTGCAGTCGGGTTGCGCCGATCACACCGCCGTGCCCGCGAGTGCCCGCCGCGCCGCCGCTGCTGCCGGTCGCCAGCCACCGTGCCGGACCCGGAGCCAGAAGATCAGGCTGCCGGCGGTGATCTCGATCGCGAGGCCGATCCAGCCGCCCATCACGCCGAGGCCCCAGTGGATGCCGAGGAGGTAGGCGAGGGGTGGTGTGGTGACCCACGACGTGATGATGCCGACGACGGCGGCGTAGCGGACGTCACTCGCGCCACGCAGCGCACCGCGCGCGATCACGTTGGCCGCGTCGGCCGTGAGGAACGCGAGGCCCACGTGGAGGAGCACGAGGGAGCGCTCGGCGAGCACCGTGTCACCGGCTGCCATGGCCGAGGTGATCACGGAGCCGAGGCTCGCGTAGACCACGACGCAGACCCCCGAATACGCGGCTCCGATGGAGAGGGCGCGGTAGGCGATGCGCTTCACGAGGTCGTCGCGGTTCGCCCCCACGGCCTGGCCCACCAGCACGGCCGTTGCCTCCGCGAGCGCGTGCGCCGGGAGGAACGAGACGTTGATGAGGTGCATGACGAGCTGGTGCGCGGCGCCATCGACCGCGGACATGCGCGCCACCATGATGGTGAGGAGCAAGAACGCGCCGACCTCCATGACGAACTGCAGGCCGTTCGGGACGCCCTCGCGCCAGAGGGCCTTGATCGAAGCCACGCGGAGGCGCGCCGCCCGCAGCTTGGGCCACATGGGCCAGCCGAGGACGAGGAGCTCGGTCGCGTTGCCGGCGATGGTCGCGAGCGCGGCGCCGGCCACGCCCCAGCCAAGGCCGAGGATGAGGACGGCATCGAGCGCGATGTTCATCGCGTTGCCGGCGATGGCGGCGCGCATCGGCGTGCGGGTGTCACCGACGCCGTAGCTGGCCTCGCGGAGCGCGGCGTAGGCGAGCATCAGCGGCGCGCCGAGGAGACGCACCGAGAGGTACACCGAGGCAAACTGCCCCGCGCGCGGGGACGCGGAGAGGGTGGCGACGATGGGCGCGGCGACCTGCGCGACGAGGATACCGAGCACGCCGAGCGAGACGGCGATGGCGAGCGCGGCGCCGAGGAGCTCGGGGAGCCGGTCGCGGCGATCCGCGCCGACGGCCTGCGAGACGAGGGTCTTCCCGCCGCGCAGGAGCCCGACGCCGAAGCAGAGGATGGCGAAGCCGACGACGGCGCCGAGGCCAACCCCGGCGAGCTCGTCGGAGCCGACGCGCGCGACGAACGCCGTCGAGGCGAGCGTCATCGTGGCGTAGCTGAGGGTGGAGATGGTGATCGGCCAGGCGAGTCGTAAGAGCTCGCGACCAGGCCGCTCGGACCAGGACAGGACGGTATTGGAAGCAGAGGCGGACATGACGGCCCTCGAAGAACGAGAGGCACTCGGCGTTCAGTGACGAGCCTGTTCGGGTGCCGAAAACCAGACGGGCTCCAGGTTGGCTGGAGCCCGCGGCGGGAAGGACAATCGATGCGAAGGCCTCGTTAAGGCGGCCCCATGCATCGCCCACCGCGGGCCTGCGCAATGCCGACGACACACGTCGTCGACATCGGAAGCTTTCGGGTGAAACGCGACTGCATGGTGCTTCTCGAGTCCTGGCTGCCACTCTCGCGCGCCCGCGCTCACCCGTCAAGATCGAGTTTCCCGCCTGGAGGTGGGTGGGTGCGGGAATGGTCCTAACTGGTCGTCGGTTGACAGGCCGCCCGCCAGGGAGTTTCCTTCGGGCCACCACTACTTATGTCGGATCGCCTCACCGAAGAAGTCACGAAGCTCCAGGGTCGCTTCACCGCGCTCAAGGCCGAGGTCGGCAAGGTGCTCGTGGGCCAGGAGGACATGCTCCACCGGCTCATGCTCGGCCTCCTCGCCGGAGGTCACGTCCTGCTCGAAGGCGTGCCCGGCCTCGCCAAGACGTTGGTCGTGCGCACGCTCGCCGATGCGATCGACGGCACGTTCTCGCGCATCCAGTTCACGCCCGACATGCTGCCCGGCGATGTCGTGGGCACGCAGATCTTCAACCCGCGCGAGGGCAACTACACCGTGAAGAAGGGGCCGGTGTTCGGCAACTTCATCCTCGCGGACGAGATCAATCGCGCGCCGGCCAAGGTCCAGAGCGCACTGCTCGAGGCGATGCAGGAGAAGCAGGTCACGCTCGGCGACCAGACGTTCAAGCTGACCGATCCGTTCCTCGTGCTCGCGACGATGAACCCCATCGAGCAGGAGGGCACGTACCCGCTGCCCGAGGCGCAGCTCGACCGCTTCATGCTGAAGCTCAAGGTCGGGTATCCGACGCGCGACGATGAGGTGAAGATCATCGACCGCATGGCCGGCTCGGGCGCGGAGCCCACCGCGAGCAAGATGATGACAACCGACGAGATCCTCGCCGCGCGCGACGCGGTGAAGCAGATCTTCGTGGACGACAAGGTGAAGCGCTATGCCGTCGACGTCGTCGCGGCCACGCGCGATCCGAAGGGCTCGGGCATGCCGCAACTCGCGACGCTCATCGACAACGGCGCCAGCGTGCGCGCGTCGATCGCGCTCATCAAGGTCGCGAAGGCGCAGGCCCTGATGCAGGGCCGCACGTACATCTCGCCGCACGACGTGAAGACGATCGCCCACGACGTGCTCCGGCATCGTGTGCTCGCGAGCTACGAGGCCGAGGCGCAGGGAAAGACCTCGGACCACGTCATCGCGCAGATCCTGGAGAACGTTCCGGTTCCCTGAGAGAGCCCCGTGCTGCCCGCCGAGATCGCGCAAGCCGTCAAGCGCATCCAGTTCGTCACCGGACGTCAGGTCTCCGACGTGATGGCTGGTGCGTACCTCTCCGTGTTCAAGGGACGCGGCATGGAGTTCGACGAGGTGCGTCCGTACGTCCCCGGCGACGACATCCGGGCGATCGACTGGAATGTCACCGCGCGTACCGGCGAGCCGCACGTGAAGCGGTTCGTCGAGGAGCGCGAGCTGACGGTGATGCTGGTGGTCGACGTGAGCGCATCGCAGGACTTCGGTTCGGGTCGGCGCAGCAAGCTCGAGGCCGCAGTGGAGCTGTCGGCGCTGCTCGCGATGAGCGCCGTCGAGAACGGCGACAAGGTCGGCCTCCTGCTGTTCCACGGCGGCGCCGACCTCTACATCCCGCCGCGCAAGGGCGGGAAGCACGCGCTGCGCGTCGTGCGCGAGGTGCTGGCCCGCGGTGACGCGAAGGCGCCGCCGCCGGAGCGCTCGAAGTGGCTCGAGCTGCCGCGCCTGGTGCGGCGCTGGTTCGCACGGCTGCAGGACGCCACGAAGGACAATCCCCGCCGCTCGACGAGCATCGGCGCCGCGCTCGAGTTCTGCCGGCAGGTGCTGCCGCGCAAGAGCGTGCTGTTCCTGATCTCGGACTTCATGGACGAGGGATACGTCCAGGTGCTCCGTCACGCGAACCGCAAGCACGACGTCGTGGCCGCGCTGATCACGGATCCCCGTGAGGCCTCGATGCCGCCGGCGGGACTCGTCACCCTCGAGGATGCCGAGACAGGCAAGTCGCGCCTCGTGGACACGCGGTCGTCCGCGTTCCGGACGGAGCTCGCCACCCGCGCGCAGACCCGGCGGACGGAGCTGCAGGACACGCTGCGCGCGAGCGGCATCGATCTCATCGCCTTCGACGCCGCGAGCTCGATGGTCGATCCGCTGCTGCAGTTCTTCCGCGAGCGCGAGCGGAGGAAGCGCCGATGAGAGCCGTCGTCCTCGCTCTGCTCATCGCGGCCTGCGGTACGTCGTCGACGCCGACGGCGACCACCGAGGTCATCACGCCCGCCGCCGACGCAATCACGAAGGTCACCGAGACCGGGCCCGTGAAGGCCACGGTGCAGGTGTGGCCGAGCAAGCCGTCGCTCGGCGACACGCTGTACCTCCGCCTGACGGTCACCGCGCCGGCCGGCGTCTCGGTGGACGCGCCGTTCCAGGACGCCGGGGACCAGCGGCTCGGTCGCTTCCGTATCGTCGGCTTCGTGCAGGACACGCGGCGCGACGCGACCGGTGGACAGACCCACGAGCAGACCTACACCCTCGAGGCACAGGCGAGCGGTCGCCATCGCGTCCCGCCCCTGCGGCTGGAGCTGCTCGACACGCGCGCGGCGGGCCCCGGGTCCGCGGCGGGCGCGCAGGAGCTACTCACCGACGAGATCTCGATCCAGGTCGCGCCCATCGATGCGGCGGCAGCCGATGCGAAGCTCGCGCCGGCCCTGGGCGGGTTGCCCGAGGATGTCGGCGGGACGAGCGGCGTGCTCGTGCTCGGCATCGTCAGCATCGTCGTCGTGCTCGGCTCGGGCAGCGTGCTCCTGGTCCGCGCGATCCGGGCCCGCCGTCGCATCGAAGCGCAGCGCTCGGCGTACGACGAGGCGGTGACGCAGCTGCGCGTCCTGTCGGACCGCGGTGCTCCCGATGCGGAGACCGCCGATGCGTGGTTCGTCGCCCTGTCGGCGATCGTGCGCCGCTACCTCGAGCAGCGCTACGGGCTGCGCGCCCCCGAGCTCACCACCGAGGAGTTTCTTAACGTCGCCGCGGCGCGGGCCGAGCTCAAGGCGAGCCACCGCGAGCTGCTCATCCAGTTCCTCGAGCGCTGCGACCGCGTGAAGTTCGCGGGCTATCGCCCCGACGCCGAGGAGTCGCTGGCCACGCTCGCGGCCGCGCGCGGCTTCGTCGAGGATACGCGGCTGCAACTGGAAGGGAGGGCCGCCTAGATGTTCGGCGTCGACTTCGCGAACGGTTGGTTTTTGCTCGCGGCGCTCCTCGCCGCACCGGCGCTGTGGTGGTCGCTGCGCAGCGCGGGGCGGGTCACGTTCTCGTCGCTGCGCGCCCTGCCCCTCGGGGGCACCACGTGGCGGACCGCGCTCGCGTGGGTACCGGATGCCCTGATGGCGCTCGCCATCGTGGCGTTCGCGATCGCGCTCGCGGGTCCGCGCGCCGGCGACAAGAACGCGCGCGTTCGCCGCGAGGGCATCGCCATCATGATGGCGGTCGACATCTCCGGATCGATGCGGGCGCTCGACCTGAACCAGAAGCAGGAAGAGACGCGCCTCGACGTCGTGAAGAAGGTGTTCGAGCAGTTCGTACTGGGCAGCAAGCGGCTCGCCGGTCGCGCCGATGACGCCGTCGGGCTCGTGGCCTTCGCGCACTACGCCGAGACGCGCAGCCCGATCACGCTCGACCACGCGAACCTGGTCACCGCCGCACGTCAGCTCGACTTCGCGCCCGAGGAAGAAGATGGGACCGCCATCGGCGCCGGGCTCGCGCTCGCCGTGCAGCGCCTCGTCGAGTTCAAAGCCAACAGCAAGGTCGTCATCCTGCTCACCGACGGTGAAAGCAACTTCCACGAGATCCCCGAGGACGCGGCGATCGATGAGGCGGTGAAGGCCAACATCAAGGTCTACACCATCGGCGCGGGCACGAATGGCGTCGCCCCCATCCGTCGTACGTACCGCGACGGCCGCAGCGACCTCGTGCCGATGCAGGTATCGATCGACGAGGGCACGCTCCGTCGGATCGCCGAGAAGACGGGCGGCGAGTACTTCCGCGCCACCGATGGCGCCAGCCTGCGCAACATCTACGCCCAGATCGACAAGCTGGAGCGCACGGCGCTCGAAGAGGAGCGCTTCACCGAGTACCACCAGTACTACGGGACCTTCGTGGTCCTGGCGCTGGCGTTCATCGTGGCGTCGCTGCTCCTGCGCGGCACGGTGATGCGGAGGCTGCCGTGATCGGCTGGACGTTCGTTCACGTCGGGCGGGTCCACCTCGTGTGGCTCGCGCTGGCGATCACCGGCGTGCTCGTCGCGCTCGAGCTCGCGAATCGCGATGCGCTGCGGACGTTCCTGTCGCCCGTCATGCAGCGGCGGCTCACGCTCGGCGCCTCGCTGTCGCGATCGCTCGTGCGCTTGGGCCTGATCTTCCTCGCGATGCTCGCCAGCATCGGCGCGCTGATGCGACCGCAGGCGAAGGGCACGACGGAGACCATCTCGACCTCGCGCGCGTCGGCGGACGTCATGTTCGTGCTCGACACGTCGCGCTCGATGCTCGCCGAGGACACGGCCCCGAATCGCTTCGTGCGCGCGAAGGCGGAGATCGAGCAGCTCGTCTCGCGCCTTCCAGACCATCGCGTGGGCCTGGTGGCGTTCGCGGGGCGCGCGGCGTCGATGTGCCCGCTCACTCCCGACCACTCGTTCTTCCGGACGGCACTCGCCACCGTCGATACGCGGAGCGCCGGTCGCGGCGGCACGAAGCTCGGCGAGGCCATCAAGGTCGCCGTGCGTGGCTTCCCCGCGGGTTCGGGCGCCAAGCTCATCGTCCTCGTGACGGACGGCGACGATCAGGACCCGTACTCCGAGGAAGCAGCCAAGGCGGCGCGGGACGCGGGCGTGAAGATCATCGCCGTGGGCCTCGGCAGCGAGACGGGCAGCGAGATCACGTTGACCGATCCTCAGACGAACGCCCGGACCACACTCATGCACGAGGGGAAGCCCGTCGTCAGCAAGCTGAACGGCGAGCAGCTTCGCAAGGTGGCGCTCATCACCGAGGGCGCGTATGTCCCGGCCGGGACGAGCGCGATCGACCTCGATTCGATCATGGAGAGCCACGTGACACCGATCGTCACCGCCGCGAGCGACGCCGCCCAGCGCGTCATCCCGGCGGAGCGCTTCCAGTGGCTCGTACTGCTCGCGATGATCGCGCTGCTCGCCGCGCTGTGGGTCGGCAGCGGTGCCACCGATCGGAGGCTCGCGTGAAGTGGATCGCGCTCATCCTGTCGCTGCTCGTCGCGTGTGGCGCCGAGTACCGCCCGGCGCGGACGAAGTTCAACGAGGGCGTCGCCGCGCTCGAGAAGGGCGAGCTCGAGGAAGCCACGAAGGCGCTGCTGGCGTCGCGGAGCGAAGCTGGGGTGGATCCCGAGCTGCGGTTCCGTGCCGCCTTCGACCTGGGCTTCGCGTACGCGGGGATCGCCGAGAAGGCGATGAAGAGCGACCAGAAGGACCTGAAGGGCGCGCTCGAGGCGGCGCAGCAGGCGATGTCGTGGTTCGCTGACGCCACACGGCAGAAGCCCGCTGATGCGGACGCCAAGGCGAACCTCGCGACCATGCGCGTCCGCGTGCAGGCGATCAGCGACGAGCTCCGCAAGGCCGAGGGTAAGCTCGAGGCGCGGCTCGACGCCGTCATCGGCGATCAGCGCACCGTCCTCGACGGCGTGCGCCAGGCATGGCTCGCCGTCCGGGCTCAGGGCGGCGCCGATCCCCTCGCGCAGCAGCAAGCGGTGACGGCGCTGGCCGACCGCGAGCGCGGCATCGTCGCGGAGGTGGGCGCCATCTCCGACCTTGCCGCCGACGAGATCGACGAGATCGGGAAGAAGAAGGAAGAGGAGCGTAGCGACGAGGAGAAAGTTCGACTCGTGCAGCTCCAGGGCCTCGACGTGTTCCTGCTCGAAGCGCGGGCCCGCATCGCCGAGGCGCGCCGCAAGCTGCAGGACCTCGCGACCGAGGCGGCCCTCGACCGCGCCGAGGCGGCCCTGGTCGCGTTGAAGCGAGCCCGCGAGCAGCTGCTCGACCCGATCACGGTGCTCCAGGGCGTGGCCCAGGACCAGCTCGCGCTCCTCAAGGACACCGCGTCCCTTGTCCCGGCGGCGCTCGGTGAGGCGACGCCCGAAGCGCCTGCGTGGCTGACGCCGGCGATGCTCGCGGACCGCCAGGGCGGCCTGCGCGAGCGCGTGGAAGAAGTGCGCGCACGCCTGGCGGCGGCCGTCGACAACCCGGCGCCGGTGCCGGCGGACGACGGCGGGTCAACCGCCGGCAGCGCTGCCGGAGGGCAGCGCGGTTCGATCGACACGCCCGAGGAACAACAAGCGGCGGCCGAACGCGAGAAGACGCTGGCCCGCGTCCGGTTGGCGCTGCCGTTCGTGGTGACCGCCAGCGGCGAGATGGCGAGCGCGAAGGAGTCGCTGACGGCGGCGGATCACAAGCAGGCGGTCGTGCACGAGCGGGCCGCGCTGGTGGCACTGTCGCGGGCGATCGAGGAGTTCTCCGATCTGAAGCAGACGGTCGAGCTCGCGTACGCCGACCAGCAACAGCTCGGTGCCCTGCTCTCCCCCGAGGCGGCAGCCCAGCTGCCGGCGGCGGAGCGCGCGAGCGAGACGAAAGCGGCCCTCGCGCGTAATCTCGCGCGCATGGATCGCCTGCAGGGCCTCATCGCCGATGAAGCGGCGGGCCTCGCGCAGAAAGCAGCGGCGGCGAAGTCGGACGAGGAGAAGCAGCAGCTCGCCGCGGGCAAGGAGAAGCTGACCAAGGCCGAGGAACTGCGGGGCCAGGCGAAGGTCGCGATCGAGCAGCTCGCGGCGGCGATCTCGGCGGCGGGTGACCCGGCGGGACCACAGACCGAGGCCAGCGCGAAACTGCAGGAGCTACGGATGCTGTTCTTCTCGCTGATCGAGCACCTGCAGCAGCTGATTCGTGACCAGGGCGAGACCCGTGATCAGACCACCGCCCTCGTCGCCGCGGTGGACGATGAACGCCGCGGCAAGCTACCTGGCGTGATGCAGCGCGAGGAGCAGCATGGCGGCATGGCCAAGGCGATCACCGACGAGCTCGCGAAGCAGGCCGATGCGGGCCAGCAGCAGCCACCACAGCCCCAGCAAGGCGGCCCCGATCCCAAGGCGCTCGCCGCGGCGGCGGCCGAGATGCGGCTCGCGCAGACGGCGATCGCCGATGTCGGGGCCGCGCTCGCCAAGGTCCAGGCCGCGACGACCACGAGCGAGAGCCTCGACCCCGCGATCGGCCACGAGACGACCGCGCTCGAGCACCTCGAGGCCGCGCTGCGCCTCCTGCAGCCGCCGCAGCAGAACGATCAGAACCAGGATCAGCAGCAGCAGCAACAGCAGCAGCAGCAGCAGCAGCAACAGCAGCAGCAGCAACAGCAGCAGCAGTCGCAAGCGGCCGGACAGTCGGCGCGCGATCAGGATGCGGCGCAGCAGCGGAAGCGCCGCGAGCGCGAGGCGGGCAGTGACCCCGTCGAGAAGGACTGGTAGTGCGCACGTTCGTCGTCGCGGTCTTCGTGGTGCTTGGCCTCGCGCTCGGCGGCTCGGTCGCCCACGCCCAGCAGGCGAACTTCAAGCTCGGCGGCGGGGGACAACCCCATGCCGGCATCCCGTTCTATCTCGACCTGGTCGTGCAGGGCTTCGACGAGAACCCGGCCCCCACGCATCCGCCGCTCGTCATCGACGGAGCGAAGCTCACCCCCGGCGAGGTCTCACCAAACATCACCACCGGCATCCAGATCATCAACGGTCGGCGCACCGACCTCCGCGAGGTCACGTGGGTCCTCCGCTGGACGGTGGTCGCCGACGCTCCGGGCACGCTGCGCGTCCCCGAGACCACGATCAAGCAGGGCACCAAGGCCGCGACCGCGGGTAAGGGCGACATCAAGGTAGCCGCGGTCCAGACGACCGAGGACATGAAGGTCTCGCTCGACTTGCCGCAGCGGCCCGTCTTCGTCGGCGAGACGATTCCGGTCAAGATCATCTACCTGTTCCGGCGCTCTCCGGAGGAGCCGCAGTTCTCGGTCCCGCTCGCGTCCTCGGACGACTTCACCGTCAGCGCCCTCCCCGCCCGCGACCCGCGCCAGGCGCTCAAGATCCCCGCGGGCTCCACCGAGCTCGCGCTGTCGTACGAGATCGACGACACGACGGTGAACGGCTCGGCCTACAAGCGCCTCACCATGGAGTTCCTCGCTGCTCCCAAGCGCGCGGGCTCGATCGCCATCGCCCCCACGGTCGTCGTCGCCGACCTGCAGACCGGTCAGGCGGACATCTTCGGCAACGCCCCGACGCGCAAGTACCGCGCGACCGACGAGGCGCGCACCCTCGAGGTGAAGGCGCTGCCGCTCACGAACCAGCCGCCGGGCTTCGCCGGCGCCGTCGGTGAGCAGTACTCGATCGCGGTGCGGACCTCGCGCTCTGTCGTGCAGCGCGGCGAGCCCGTCGAGCTCGCCATCGAGGTCAAGAGCAACCAGCGCCTCGACAACCTCTCGCTCGGCAACCTCGGTGGCCCCGGCGGCTTGCCCCCCGACATCTTCGCCGTCCCGCCCGATCCGCCAACCGGCGAGCTCGCCGACGAAGGCAAGACCAAGAAGTTCACCGTCGTCGCGCAGGTCGTCGGTCCCGCGACCGAGGTCCCCGCGCTCGCCTTCTCGTACTTCGATCCGGTGAAGGGCGCGTATCAGACGATCCACAGCGAGCCGATCGCCCTCTCGGTGAAGGGCGGCGGCGCCGTCGTCGGCGCCGGCGATGTCGTGGCCGCCACCCCCGCGAAGCCGTCGGCGCTTCCGTCGAACGAGGATCTCACCCGCGTTGTCGCCGAGCTCGCGCTCTCGTCCCCGGGAAGCGTCGACCGCCAGCCGCTGAGCGGTGGCGTGCTCTGGGGCTTGGTCGCGGTGCTCTACGCGATCCCCGTCGCCCTCCTGATCTTCCGCACGTACCGCCTGCGCACGGCCGACCAGCGCGAGGACGCCGCCGAGGTGAAGGCGGCGCG
The DNA here is from genome assembly GCA_022842285.1 of Kofleriaceae bacterium. Classification (GTDB taxonomy): domain Bacteria; phylum Myxococcota_A; class Polyangia; order Haliangiales; family Haliangiaceae; genus JABFXX01. The sequence continues at coordinate 15,886 of JALHPV010000067.1, read as the reverse complement.
CAGCAAGGTCGACGAGCTCCTCGGGAAGGCCGCCGCCGCGCCGGCGCGCGATGTGGCCGGCCCACTCGCGTCGGCGTTGCGCGACCTCGCCCGCGTGGCGGCGGAGGCCTCCCACGCCCGAAGCGTCAGCGCCCTTGGAGCCGACGCCCCTGGCCTGACCGCGGCCGACCGTGACCTCCTCGCACGCCTCGAGACCGAGGCCTTTGCCCCCGGTGCAGCCGCGACCCCCATGTCGTCCGCTCTCCGGACAGACTCGACGGCCCTCGCGCGCCGCCTCGTCGATGCGGCCCGCGGCGTGAGGCACCGCGGTGATGCGCCGGTGAAGGCCGTCGCCACCCTGCTCGTCGTCATCCTCCTCGGTGCGCTGAGCGGCCGCGCGTCCGCCGACACCCTCACCGAGGGCCGCCAGGCCTACCAGCAAGCCATGGAGCTCACCGGCGACGCGACGGCCCGCAAGGCCAACTTCGCCCGCGCGCAGGTCGCCCTCGGCGACGCCGTCCGCGACCTCCCCGGCCGCCCCGAGCTCCTCGCCGACTGGGGCAACGCGGCGCTCGGCGCGGGCGACCTCGGGACCGCGACCCTCGCCTACCGCCGCGCGCTCGCGCTCGACGCGGGGACCACGCGCGCTCGCAAGAACCTCGCGTGGCTGCGTGGCCGCCAGCCCGACGCCTTCCGCCCGACAACGGACACCGGCGCCACCGACACGCTCCTCTTCTTCCACACATGGCCGCGCGGCCAGCGCATCCTCGTCGGGGGCATCGCCTTCGCGCTCGCAGTGCTTCTCCTCGTGCCCTGGGGCGCCACGCGGCGCCGTGCCCTGCGTGGGCTCGCGGTCCTGCCCGCCGCCATCTGGCTCGCGATGCTCGGCTCGCTCCTCGCCGAGGACCGCCACCCCGATGACGCGGTGGTCCTCGAGTCCATCGTCATGCGTGCTGCGGACAGCGCCGGGGCGCCCGCCGCCATCTCGCAGCCCGTGCCGGTCGGCGCCGAGGTCACGATCCTCGAGCACCGCGACGCCTGGGCGCGCATCCAGATCGCGAATGGCACGGTCGGTTGGGTGCCGCGCGGCGCCGTCGAGCGCGTCACCCCGTAGGCCGAGCTGGCGAGGCCCGCTGTTGGACTATGATGCGCGGCGATGCGCTCGCTGCTGCTCCTCGTCGTCGTAGCGCTCGCTGGCTGTCCCGCGCCGCTGCCCGCTCCGGTCCGGCCGCAGCCGATCCAACCCGGCGAGCCCGCCACCCCCGAGCCGGGCGCACCGACGATCACGTGGACGCGCATCGAGACCGCAGCCGATGTCCCGCCGCCGCCGGCGCCGGGCACGTATCGCATCCACATGATCGACGTGGGGACGGGCCTCGCGATGCTCGTGCAGGGCGCCGACTTCTCCATGCTCTACGACGCGGGAACCAACGACGCTGGCGAGAAGCCGCGCCGCGTGCTCGCGTACCTCGCCGCCGTCCTCGGACCGAGCGGGGATGCAGCATGTGTCGACGAGGGCGCCGAGGCCCCGACCGGTCGCGTGAAGATCGACCACGTCGTCCTGAGCCATCCCCACCTCGACCACGCATCCGCGCTCGACGAGGTACTGCACTGCTACGACGTCGGCACGTTCTGGGACTCGGGCGCGATCAACGAGGCGAAGTTCTACGCCGAGCTCCTGTCGCTGATCGGCCAGCTGCCGACCATCGCGTACCGCACCGCCGCCGACGTCCCCGCCGCGAAGACGGTGACGGTGAAGCAGGTCACGACGACGGTGCCCTCGTGGGAGACCTTTCACGAGGGCGACACCGTCCCGCTCGGCGAGGGCGCGCGCTTCACGATCCTCCACGCGAACGGGAAGACCCAGAAGGACATGAACGCAAGCTCCATCGTGCTCGCGGTCGCGCTCGGGGGCGCGAAGCTCCTGCTCGTCGGCGATGCCGAGTCGGGCGAGCGCAAGGATCCGAGCTATCCGCCCGGCGACATCGAGGAGCACCTGATCGATCACCACGCAGCGGCGATCCGCTCCGACATCCTCCAGGTCGGCCACCACGGGTCGCTGACCTCGACGCGCGGCGCCTTCCTGGCGGCGGTCGCCCCGGCCCTCGCGCTCGTGTCGGCCGGCCCGAAGCGCTACGGCTCGGTGGTGCTCCCCGACCCGGAGATCATCGATGCGCTGCGAGCCGCGAACATCACCATCCTGCGCACCGACGAGCGCGACCAAAGCTGTCCGCTCTCCGGACGCATCGGCGGCGACAAGGGACCGGGCGGGTGCGACTCGTGGATGGTAGAAATCGCGCCATGACTCGTCGCCTCTATCACGCGGATTCGTACCTCCGCCGCTTCGACGCCACCGTGGTCGCCCACGGCGACTGGAAGGGCCAGGCCGCGGTGGTCCTCGACGCGACGGCGTTCTATCCCGAGGCTGGCGGCCAGCTCGGTGATCGCGGCACGCTCGGCGGGGCCAGCGTCATCGATACGCAGGTCACCGATGACGGCCAGGTGCTGCACCTCGTCACGGGTGAGATGCCTGCCATCGGCGCGACCGTCACCGGCGAGCTCGACTGGGCCCGCCGGCGCCAGCACATGGCGCAGCACACCGCGCAGCACCTCCTCTCGGGCACGCTGCTGGATCGCGCCCAGGCGCCGACCGTCTCGGCCCGGCTCGGCGAGTCCTCGCTCACCATCGACGTCACGCGCGACCGCATCCCCGACGCCGACCTCGCCGCCGCCGAGGACCTCGCCAACGACATCGTGGATGACGACGTCGCGATCCGGGCCTGGTTCCCGGATGCGGGCGAGCTCGCAGCGATGAAGCTGCGGCGCGATCCCAAGGTCGATGCCGACATCCGCGTGGTGGCGATCGGTGACTTCGACTTCTCGCCGTGCGGCGGCACCCACTGCGCGCGCAGCTCGCAGCTCGGCTCGATCCGCATCGCCTCGGCCGAGCGCTACAAGGGCATGACCCGCGTGACGTTCACCGCCGGCCGCAAGGCGCGCGCGGAGCTGTTCGCGCGCGACGGCATCCTCAAGGCCCTCGCCCAGCAGTTCTCGTGCAGCCCCGCCGACGTCGCCACCGCGATCGACAAGCTGCGCCGCGATGTCGCCGCGAGCGACGCCGAGGTCACGGCCCTCCGCGGGCGCCTTACCACCGCACTCGTCACCGAGCTCCTCGCCGCGGGCACCGGGCCGATCGTGGCCGCCGTTCCCGACGCCGAGATGTTGCGGGGCGTGGCCGCGAAGCTCGTGGCCGCCGGTCGCGACGCCCTGCTCTCCGCCCCCGACCCGACCGGCACGGCGACCGTCGTCGGCCTCCTGCGCACTCCCGGCTCCACCCTCGACTGCGCCGCCGTCTGGAAGCGAATCGCGGCCGCCACCGGGGGGCGCGGCGGCGGCAAGCCCGACCGCGCCGACGGCCGCATCCCCGGCCCCGTCGCCGACTGGCCCGGCCTGGTGGCGCCCCTCCTGACACATCCGTAGATCGATTCCTTGGGTCGCCCGTTTCACGGGCCATGCGGACGCTCGGAGGGCTCCTGGTCGCACTCACCCTGACCCTGGCCACGGGGTCTGCGTCGGCGTCGCCCCCGCCCCAGATCGCCGAAGAGCCCGTCACCACGACCCTGGTCGAGTGGTCCACCTGGCTCCGCGGTGGCATCGTGTTCGCCGCAAACGGCAGTCCCGACGCGAACCCCGCGCGCGAGACGATGCCCCCGGTCGATGACGCGAGCCACGACCACGCCATGGCCGCGGTCGGCGCGCTGGGCGCGGGCTTCACCCTCCCCATCCGCCAGCGCTTCCGCGTCGGCCCCTTCGCCGAGCTCCGCGAGCGCGGTGGTCTCATGTTCGGTGGCGAGCTCCTGTTGCTGGGCGAACCCGGCGGCCTCGACCTCTTCCAGTTCGATGGCACCGCGGCCGTCGGCCTGCGCCTCGGCATGAACGAGGAGATCCGCAGCGCGCAGCTCAACGTCTCCTACCGCGCGCCCTGGGACCTCTGGGGCCCGCAGCCGCGTTCGCACCGCTACATCATCGGCGCCTCCGTCGTGATGGCCGTCGCCCAGAGCCGCACCGATCCGAGCGACTGGTCCATGACCTGGGGCATCGAGTTCGAGCCCGTCGGTGCCCTCCGCTACATCCTCGGCATTCGCTCCTGGTACTGACGCATCGACCTGCGGATCCTCCGGACGGGCTCTGCCCCTCGGCAGCTGCAACCGCGGAAGATACCGGTGTGACGAGGGTCAGACGTGCGAGAAGCTGCCCGGCGAGCTCGCATGGGACGAGCCGACCGTCGCGGACATCTGCCGCTAGGATCGTACGTTCAGTCCGGATCCCACCGTTCGAGCGCGTCGCGCGCGGGCGCGCCAAGCGAGGGGCTTCCTCGGAGAGAGAGGCCAGCCGCTGACGAGACGCGGGCCCGTTGTCTCTGGCTAGCCGAGCCAGGTCAGCAAAGCGTCGCTGCGCGCGTCGTCGAGATCGACGCCGAGGTCGGCGCCCGCGTCCTCGGGGCCGTGCCAGTCGGAGCCGGCGGTGGCGACGAGCTTCAGGCGATCGGCGAGGCCGAGCCAGTGGCGGCGTTCGCCCTGATCGTAAGAGCCGTAGCAGCACTCGATGGCGTCGATGGCGCGGTGGCGCTGGAGCAGCACCGGCGCCCAGTCGCCGTAGAGGTGCGGATGCGCGAGGGACATCGCGGCGCCGGCCTCCGTGCCCACGCGGATCGCCTCGGCCATGGGGAGGGCGTGGGCTTTGACGTCGATGGGGCCGCCGTCGTAGAGGTGGCGCGAGAAGGCCTCCTTCACCGAGGTCACGACCTTGGCTTCGACCATGAGGCGCGCGAGGTCGGGACGGCCGACGGAGCGCTTGGCGGCGGCGGCGATGAGCGGCTCGACGTCGATGCGAATGCCGCGCTGGGCGAGCTTCGCCGCCATGACGCGCATGCGGTTCACGCGCGCGGTGCGGACGGCGGCGAGGCGATCGATCAGCACCTGGAAGTTGCCGCCCGGCCGCTCGAACATGAGGACGTGGACGGTGCGGTCGTCCTCGGTGCAGGAGACCTCGGTGGCGCGGATGGAGCGCGCACCCTCGACGGCGAGGCCGGTGGCCTCGGTCGTGTCGTGGTCGGTGAGCGCGAAGACCTGGACCCCGCGGGCGGCGGCCCGAGCGGCCAGCGCGGCCGGTGCGTCCGTCCCGTCGGAGCACGTGGAGTGGCAGTGCAGGTCGAAGCGCACGTGGAAGCTTAGCGCGGGGGCTGGATGCGATAGGCGCGGAAGCGACGGTTCTTGATCTTGCCGGCGGTGAGACCCTCGAGCGCGCGGTTGGCCGCGTCGCGGGCGATGGCGACGAAGCTGATGCGCTCGGCGAGCTGGATCTGGCCGATGTCGGTGCCGGCGATCTTCATGTCGTTGGTGAGGGCGCCGACGATGTCGCCCTTGCGAAGGCGATCCTGGCGACCGCCCTGGATGGCGATGGTGACCATCGGCGCGAGCTCGTGCGGCTCGGTGGACGGCGGTGGTAGCGGATCGCCGCGATGGTCGAGGGTGATGGCGAGGCCGGTGCGACCGGCGCGTCCCGTGCGGCCGATGCGATGGGTGAGCACGTCGGGGTCGCGAGGCAACTCGACGTTGATCACCGCGCCGAGGTCGTCGATGTCGAGGCCCCGCGCGGCGACATCGGTCGCGACGACGAAGCGCAGGCTGCCGTTCTTGAGGAGGAGGAGCACGGTGTTGCGGTCGTGCTGATCCATGCCGCCGTGGAGCGTGACGGCGTGCATGCCGGCGGCGGCGAGCCCCATCGCGACGTCGTCGCAGGTCTCGCGCTGATTGCAGAAGATGACGGCGGAGTCCGGGCGGTGGTGGCCGAGGACGCGCACGACGGCCTCGGTGCGATCGCGCAGCGAGGGGCCCGTCGCGTAGGTGATCTGGGTGATGCGCGCCGCGACCTCTTCGGAGGGCACCACGACCTGCTCCGCGTCGCGCTGGTAGGTCGTGCTGAGCGTGCGCACGGCGTCGGGAAACGTCGCCGAGAACAGGAGTGTCTGGCGGTCGGGCCGCGTGGCCCGCACGATCTCGCCGACCGTCTCGACGAAGCCCATCTCGAGCATGCGGTCGGCCTCGTCGAGGACGAGGGTCTTGATGGCGCCGAGGTCGAGGCGCTTGCGCTGGAGATGATCGAGCACGCGGCCCGGCGTGCCGACCACGACATCGACGCCGTGCTCGAGCGAGGCTCGCTCGCGCTGCACCGAGGTGCCGCCACTGAGCGTGAGGATGCGCGTGTGTGGGAGCGGCCGGGCCAGCCGGCGCAGCTCGTCGGTGATCTGCGTGGCGAGCTCGCGGGTCGGACATAGCACGAGCGCCCCGGGACGACCGCTCCGCGGGGTGACGCGCGCGAGCAGCGCCAGACCGAAGGCGGCCGTCTTCCCGGTGCCGGTGCCCGCCTGCCCGAGGACATCGCGGCCCGCGAGCATGGCCGGCAGAGCGAGCGCCTGGATGGGCGTCATCTCCCGGTACTCGAGCTGCGCGAGGTTATCGAGCCACGGCTGGCCGAGGGACAGCGACGAGAACGAGCGAGGGTCGGCCACGGCCGGCGCACCCTACACCGGGGGGGCGCGCGGCCCAGGCCTGGTGGTACTATTCGACCGGGATGGGAACCGCGACGGCGCCGGCGCGCCTCGGCCGCTACGAGCTACTCGCGCGCCTGGCGACGGGGGGGATGGGCGAGATCTTTCTCGCTCGGCTCGAGGGCGCGGCGGGGTTCGAGAAGCTCGTCGTCGTCAAGCGCATCCTCCCCCACCTCGCGGACGACGCGCGCTTTCGCCAGATGCTCATCGCGGAGGCGCGGATCGCCTCGAAGATGGCGCACGCGAACATCTGTCAGGTGCACGAGCTCGGCGAGACCGACGGGCAGCTCTACATCGTCATGGAGTACCTGGAGGGCGTCTCGCTCCTGCCCCTCCTGCGCAAGCAGAGCAAGGAGGCGGTGAGCCTCGACTACGGCCTCGTCGGCGGCATCGTGCAGCAGACGAGTGATGCGCTCCACTACGCGCACGAGCTGAAGGATCGCGGGGGCGAGTACCTGGGCATCGTGCACCGCGACGTCACGCCGTCGAACATCTTCCTGACCGAGTCCGGCGTGGCGAAGGTCCTCGACTTCGGCATCGCGAAGGTGAAGGACGCGTCGGCGCATACCCAGACCGGCACCGTCAAAGGCAAGTACGCGTACATGGCACCGGAGCAGCTGCGCGGCGGCAGCGTCGACCGGCGCGCCGATACGTTCGCGCTCGGCATCGTGCTGTACGAGATGCTCGCGCTGCGCCGCCTGTTCCAGCGCAAGACCGACTACCTGACGTTCCGTGCGGTCATGGAGCAGCCGATTCCCGACGTGCGGCAGTACCGGCCCGATGTGCCGGCGCCCCTCGCCGAGATGCTCGCGAAGGCGCTCGATCGCGATCCGACGCAACGGTTTCAGACGGCGCGGCAGCTCGGGACGGCGGCGCTCGATGTCCTGTCGACGCTGAAGCGGCCGTGGTCGCAGGGCGAGATCAGCGACTTCGTGCGCGCGACGTTCTCGGCCGAGCTCGGCAAGCGGCATCAGCAGGTCGCGTCGGCCGTCCATCGGACGAACCCCGCGAATCCGGCGAACCCTGCGGCGCCCGTCGTCGGCCGCACCACGATGCCCCTCATCGCGCATGACGAGGAGCCGCCCGAGCCGCCGCCCGATGAGGACGAGGAGTTCCCCGCGGTCGACTCGGCCGTGACCGAGATCGGCTCGCCAGCGCGCGCGGGCTTGCCCGTCAATCCGACCCAGGTGCTCGGCGCGAATCCGCCGACAGGCGAGTTCCAGGGCTCGACGCCACCGCCATTCGCCAACGAGACGAGCGCGAGTGGCATCAGCATCCAGGCCCTGCCTGGGCAGCTCGATGCATCGGGGCGCGTGGTCGTCATGGCGAAGCGGAGCATCGTGTGGCCGCTACTCGCCATCGCCATGGTCGGCATCGCCGGTGCGGCGCTGTACCTCGTCTGGAAGCAGATGAAGGATCAGCAGCAGCAACCCCAGCAGCCGATCGTGATCCAGTCGCAGCCGGCGGTCGATGCGAGCGAGTCGGCGCCGGATCCCGGCAGTGGGAGCGCCGAGGTAGTTGTCGACGATGGCAGCGGCAGCGGGAAGAAAGTGCGGCCCAACCCACCGCCGTCGAAGGAGCCGTCACCCGCCGACTACCGCGCGGCGGTGAGCTCCCGCAAGAACGAGGTCGTGAGCTGCGCGCAAACACACGGGATGCCGCCCAAGGGCACGGAGGTCACGATCACCGTCACCCCCAAGGGCAAGGCGAAGCTCGTCGAGCTGTCACCGGGCAACCTGAACACCACGCCGTTCGGGACGTGCGTCAAGAACGTGTTGACCGACGTGGCTTACCCGGCGCCTTCGACCGAGCAGAAGGTGTCCGTGAAGCTCGGCTCGTAGCCGGCTTCGCCTTCGGTTTCGGCGGCGGCGACGTCGCGACGAAGGGCGGCGCCGCGCGCTCCCCCAGGGCGACGATGCGGGCGTACTCGGCGGCCGCGACCGGCTGCACGGAGAGGCGCATGCCACGCTTCAACACGAGCATGTCGGCGAGCGCGGGCTCGGCGCGCAACTCCCCGAGCTCGACGAAGCGCGGCAGCGTCTTCACGTACTCGACCTCGACGCAGTCCCAGATCGGCTTCTCGCGCGTGGCCTTCGGATCGAAGTACTTGCTGGCCGGATCGAACTGCGTCTCGTCGACGACGTTCACGCGCACCACGCGGGCGAGGCCGGCCACGCCCGGCGGGTCCACGCTCGAGTGATAGAACAGCACGCCGTCGCCGACGGCCATGCGCCGCATGTGATTGCGCGCCATGTAGTTCCGCACGCCGGTCCAGGGCTCGATCTTCACGCGGGCGAGGTCGCTGATCCCGAACGTGTCCGGCTCGGACTTCATGAGCCAGTGACTCATCGGGCCACCGGAAGGGTGAAGACGGGTACGTCGCGCGAGGCCGCGCGGACCTCGTCGGCGAAGCCGGTCAGGTTCACGTTGAAGGAGAACTTCGTCGGCGCGTCGAGGGGCCGGAAGAAATCGTCGTAGTGCATCGGCACGATCACCGACGGTGACAGCGCCCGCACGATGCGCTCGACGTACCGCTTCGTGAAGCGGCGGCCCGAGATGCCGCACAGGAACACGTCCACGTTCGAGTCGATGATCTCGTCCTCGAGCAGGTCGGCCGAGCCCTGGTGATAGATCGTCGTGCCCGCGACCTCGATCGCGAGGCCGTAGACCTGGCCGCACTTGTAGGCCTGCGGGGTGAGGCCCTCGACGTGCTCGCAGGTGAGCTCGCCGCTGTACGGGATCCCGAGACCGAGCTGCAGCTTGCTGTGCACGCTCGGCACGAAGTGGAACTTGAATGGGCCCACCTCGTACGTGCGCTTGGGCAGGGCGACGACCGCCTGCGCGGCGAGGCCATGGAGCCCCATCAGATGCTGCAGCGACTGCGAGCCATAGACCTTGCAGCCGAACGTGCGCGCGATGGCGGGGACATCGAGGGCGTGATCGAAGTGCGTGTGCCCGACGAGGACCGCATCGGCGCGGTCGATGTACTTCGCGATCGCCGTCGCATCCGAGGGGATCACCTTGCGGCGCACCAGCGACCCGAGCGGGAGCCGGGTGACGTACGGATCGATCCAGAGGACCGTGCCCTGGTAGGCCAGGCGCATCCCCGCCGTCCCGAACCAGGTCAGCTCGAGCCCTGGCGGGAGTACCGTGACATCGGCGCTCCACGCGAGCTGGCGGGCCGTCGCCTGATCGCACCGCTGCATGCGCCTCGCCGTGGCGAGGTACGCCAGGCCGGCGCCCGTGTGGCGGAAGACATCGCCGACGGCTGACATCGCGTGCGCAGTTTACTGCCGTCCAAGCTCCCCACGTGCGGGCATGGGCGCTACAAACGCGACCGGAGGAACTAATGGCATTCGAGCTTCCCGCGCTGCCCTGGCCCAAGGGCGCTCTCGCTCCGACGATGTCGGAGGAGACCATCGACTACCACTACGGCAAGCATCACAAGGCTTACGTCGACAACCTCAACAAGTTCGCGGCTGGGACCAAGTACGAGTCCATGTCGCTCGAGGAAGTCGTGAAGGCGTCCCACGCCGCCGGCGACAAGAAGATCTTCAACAACTCGGCCCAGGTCTGGAACCACACCTTCTTCTGGAACTGCCTCAAGCCGGGCGGCGGCGGCGAGCCCACGGGCGCGCTCAAGGCCGCCATCGACAAGGCGTTCGGCTCCTTCGCGGACTTCAAGACGAAGTTCAACGAGGCGGCCGTCGGTCAGTTCGGCTCCGGCTGGGCCTGGCTCGTGAAGACCGCCGATGGCGTGGCGATCGAGACGTCGCCGAACGCCGAGACCCCGTTCGCGACGGGCAAGACGTGCATCCTGACCCTCGACGTCTGGGAGCACGCCTACTACATCGACTACCGGAACGCGCGCCCGAAGTTCGCCGAGGCCTTCTGGAGCCTCGTGAACTGGGACTTCGCGTCCAACAACTTCGCGTAGCCGGACTCCACCACCCGGCGAGCAATCGCGCGGGTGGCGGTGATCAGCCGATGCTCGCGCGGTGCCGGGCTGGTGCGAACCAGCTCCGTGCTGCTGCGCAAGAGCCCGGTGCCAGCGAGCATCTGCTCGATGGCCACGCGTTCGTCCGCGCTGGCCGTGCTCAGCGCCCGCACCAGGGCATCGGCGGTCGAGACGGCATCCGTGCCCACGCGGGTCTCGGCTGCGGTCGGCTGCTTGAAACATCCCGGACAGCCCGGTTCGCGAGCGACGTTGTAGGCGCGGGAACAGGTCGGGCAGTGGACGTAGCTCATCCCTCCAGACTCGGGGCACCCGGCCGCGGGCGCCAGAAAATGGGCCTGGCCCATTTCTGCGGCGTCGAAATGGGCCAGGCCCCTCCGCGCTCGACGCGGTGAGTCAAGAATGGGCCAGGCCCCTGCCGCGCTCTGCGGGTTGCAGGTCGTCGCTTGGAGGTTGCGTTGCCGGGGCCCCTGCCGCTATTCATCTCGCGTAGTTAGGTCTGGCGCCGGGCTTGCTCAGGCAATAGCCGTGGCCCCGCCCAGGCTGATCACTGGTTTCGTTGGACTCACCATCGCGAGCTGCGGTGGTCAACCGGCGGCGCTCACGCCAATCTCCGCCCGGTGCACGGCCGACCGCGTCGGGACGGTGCATGTCGAGGGTGCCGGGCGGGAGCTGGTCTCTGGGCTGGCGGTGCTGGAAGGCACCCTGCTCGACATCGAACGGACGGAGCGGATCACGCTCGCGGCGGAGGAGGCCCTGCGGTACCGCGGCTATGCGCGCGCGCGGGTCGCCGTGTCGACCGAGACGGTCTGCTTCACCGACCTGCACGTGATCGTGGACCTCGGGCCGAAGTACCGGATCGAGCGCATCGAGTTTCAGACGGACGACGCGTTCCCCGCCCCGGAGCGGCTGGCCGCGCTCGAGGACGAGCTCGGACGTGTGAACACGGTCGGCGGCGTGCACATCGACTACCGCCTGCGGCGCGCGCTGAAGGATCTGCAGGAGCGTTACCGCGATGCCGGCTGGCTGGACGCGCACATCGGGGAGCCCGAGGCGACGTACGACGATGGCGACGGCCTCGTCTCGCTCTCGATCCCGGTGGATGCGGGTGAGCGCTATCGCATCGGCGCCATCACCGCGCACGGCGGGAACTCGGGCGTACGCCAGGCGATCCTCGACGAGATCGGGATCGAGGAGGGCGCCTGGTACGACCGACCGACGATTCGCCGTGGCCTCGAGCGGGCGCGCAAGCTGACGAAGCGCAAGGTCATGCTCCGCGAGGTCGACGTCGACCGCGGCGTGATCGAGCTCGAGGCCGTGGTCGCGCCCAAGCAGGCCACGCGGTCGCCGAAGCGCCGCATCGAACACGAGCGGGAGCACGCGCAGTGAAGGGGCTCGTCGCCGCCCTCGCCCTCGCCGGCTGTGCGCACCAGCAGTACCTGGGCGCGAACGTCGCGGAGGCGTGCGAGGACAACGATGCCGAGGGTTGCCTCGGGTGGGTCATGGAGCGCGATCTACTCGCGGCCGAGCTCGCCATCTACGACAACGCGAAGCTGCGCCGCTACGTGCAGTCGGTCGCCGATCGCCTCGCGGCGGCGTCCTCGCTCGGGTCGGGCCGGGCGCCGCGCGTGGTCATCGCCGACCACGACGAGACGTACGCCACCGCCGGTCGCCGGATCGTGATCGCCCGCTCGACGATCGAGCGCCTCGCGTCGGAGGCCGAGCTCGCCGGCATCCTCGCGCACGAGCTCGCGCACATCGAAGCGCGCCACGTGATCGCGTCGGTGTTCGGGCGGCCGCCGGAGGACTCGCAGGCCGATCGCCGCGATGCGGAGCTGGTCGCCGACGAGCGGGCCGTCGCGCTCCTCGAGAAGTCAGGCTATGCCCCGGTGGCGATGGCGCGCGCGCTGGCGGCCGTCCTGGTCGAGGAGGGCGAGGCCCTCGCCGATGATGAAGGTGATGCCGACCATCCGCCGGCGTCGATCCGGGTCGCGCGCGTGGCAAAGCTCGCCGGTGGGCGAGGTGGCTTCGAGGGCCGCGATGAGTTCCTGCTGAACATCGACGAGATGATCGTCGGCGTCGATCCGCGCCTCGGTCACCGCCTGGTCGTGACGGACACCGGCACGGATGCGTGGGTGGTGCCCGCGCTCGGCATCGCGTTCGACCTCGGCCCCGATGACGACGTGTCGTCCGCAGGCCGGACCCTCATCACCGACCAGGAGCACTCGCGCCTGGCCGCATACGCCGTCGGGGCCCCCTGGGGCAAGGAGCTCGCCGCCCGCCTCGATTCCAAGCGCGTCCTCGAGACGGAGCTCGGCAAGATCACCCTTGGGGTGGTCGCGCCGCCCGCCACCGACGATGCCTCGCCGTTCGACAAGCTCGCGCGCTCGATCCGCGCCACGCTGCCACAACCGCCGGCCGGGATGCGGGTCGCGATCGTCGAGCGCCCCGAGGGGGCTCTCATCGTCGAGGTCGCGGGGACCAAGCTGCCAACTCTCAAGCTCCGCGCGGCCACGGACCTCGAGGCCGCCCTCGCCGAGCCCGCTCGCCTCCAGCTCGTGAAGGCCCCGGCGTCCGGCTTCGTCGGCCAGCTCGGGATCTGCCAGGGCCGGCTGCTCGACGACGCCATGCGCGAGGTGAAGCGGGGCGACCTCGTGAAGTGCGCCGACCGCGTCGCTCCGCCGACCGTGGTCGCGATCAAGAACGATATCGACGCCCGCGACGAGCCCGGCGGCAGCGTCGAGATTCACCTAGTCGGTCGGTAGCTCGCCGAGCTTCGCCTTGATCGTCTTCACCGACTGATCGCGGCTCGCGACGGCGAGCTCGACCTCGGCGCCTGGTCGCATCATCGCGATCGAGTTCATGAGCGTCTCGCTCGACTTGATGGACGTGCCGTTCAGGGCGGTGATGACATCACCCTCTTCGAGGCCGGCCTTCGCCGCCGGGGTCCCGGGCATCACACTCGCGACGAGCGCCCCGGAGGGCGCGCCGAGCTTGTACTGCTTGGCGACCTTGCTCGTGACGGTCTGGATGTTCACGCCCAGGTAGCCGCGCACGACCTTCCCGTCCTTGACGAGCATGTCCATGATCGGCTTGGCCATGCTCGTGGGGATCGCGTAGCCGATGCCCTGATAGCCGCCGCTGCGCGAGATGATCGCGGTGTTGATACCGACGAGCTCGCCCTTCATGTTGACGAGCGCACCGCCGGAGTTGCCCTGATTGATGGCCGCATCCGTCTGGATGAAGTCGGCGTAGCCCACGATGCCGCGGCCGCCGCGGCCCTTCGCCGATACGATGCCCATCGTCACGCTCTTGCCGACGCCGAGCGGGTTGCCGATCGCCAGCACGACCTCGCCGAGGCGTAGCTGCCCCGAGTCGCCGAACTTGATCGGCTTCAGCTTCGGGAACTTGCCTTCGAGCTGGATGACCGCGACGTCGGTCTTGGTGTCGATGCCGACGACCTTCGCGTCGTACTCGTTGCCATCATCGAGCGCGACGGAGATGTCGTCCGCGCCGGCGACCACATGCGCGTTCGTGAGGATGCGACCACCCGCCGTCACGACGACGCCCGAGCCGAGTCCCCCCACCTTCTGCTGATCGCCCTGCCCGTACAGGGGCGAAGCAGGGTCCGTGAAGAGCGGGTCGTCGGACCGGTGCCCGCTCGCGTTCGCCGACACCTGCACGGTCACGATGCTGTCGACGACCCCCTCGGCCACATCGGAGATCGACTCGCCGATCACCGCCGCCGGGGCCCCGGCATCATTCGGCGCGGCCTGGGCCTCGCTGGTCTTCCATTCGATCGCGGCACCGGTGCCGAGCAGAGCGGTCACGGTCGCGACGGCGATCAGGTTGCGATACTTCATCGGATGCAGTCCTCCCTCGGACGAAGAGCCTGAGTACGGACTTACGACCGGGCAATGGGTTGCCTGTATTCCGCACCTGACATTTCGGTCGGGCCGGTAAATCCCCGTCAGCAGCCGTCGTGGACCGGAAACGTCAGCGGTTCGGCGAGGTCGTGCTGCGGGGCGGCTCCGAACTCGAAGATTCCCGCAGGGATATCCCAGCCGGCGCTCTCGCCCACCACGTGCACCCCGGTCTCGCCCTCCACGCCCACGATCATCGTCGGCTCGAAGTCCTCGCGCGTGCCGAGCAGCACCGCCTTCTGCCCCTTGATCTCGAAGACCGCCGCGAGCGAGCCGAAGAACTCCCCGCACCCGTGTCCGGCCTGGGTGTGCACCACGACAAACGTACGCATCCCGTCCGAGAACGTGACGGACTTCGCGTCCGGGTCCCAGGTGCCCTGCCCGTCGTGGTCCGTGACGAACTCCTTCTGCAGACCTTGCCACTCCTCGAGCGTGCGGAACGCGGCGAGCGCCAGGTCGTGATGCTCCGTGGACGCCGCCACTCGCGGGAACGGGTGCAGCGTCGCCGCGACCGGTATCGCGAGCACCGGCGCGCGGCATGCGCTCGTTGCCACCGCGACGGCGAGGTACGGCAGTCGCATCGCCCAGATGTGGGCCGACTTCTCGCGCTCGGTGGCGGGCTTGGTCGGGGGCTCGGCCGCCGGGTCCCCCTTCCACTCCTCGAAGACGCCGAAGTGCGGATAGCCGCCTGACACGAGGTCAACCTGCGTGACCGGGACCTCGCAAAACGCCCCCGACGCATCGAGGACCTTGATCACTCGGCCCTGCCACGCCTTGCCGTCGGCCGTCTTACTCGCATCCGCGACCACGTAGAGATACGAGTCCTCCTGGTGCACCTTGCCGAGCGCGCCGCGTCCGGCCTCGTCGCTCACTTCGTCCACAAAGAACCGCGTGACGTTGTCGATCGTGTGCACCAGGTACGGGGTCAGCCCCGTCGTGGTCGGGGCCGGGCTGTGCGCCGAGTGCAGCATCTCCTCGCGGGCGATCTGATAGCCGCCCGGCGTCTTCACGACGACGAGACTCTTCGGTCCCTCGTCGCGAAACCTCCCTTGCGTGTACGTCTGCACGAACATCACGCTCGCGGCGGCGGCCGAGCCCGTGATGGTGATGTCCTTCACGGCCACCTTCATGGGCGCCTTGAACATCCGCTGCCGGTCCTTCATCCAGCCGGCGCGATCGAAGATCCACGTGCGAGCCCCCACACGCTTGATGCCCGCGAACTTCTCCGCGTAGAGCGCCGAGTAGGCCGCGAAGTCGCCGCCGTTCTGCGCGGCCAGCCAGGCCTCGACCAGCGCCTGGGCGGCCGCCGGGTCGAGCGTGCTCACCACCGGCGCGACGTCGGCCGAGCCCGCATCACCCGAGCCTGCGGCGGCGCTGCCTGTGCTTGCGCTGCCCGGGCCCGCGCCCGACGCCACCGAG
>JALHPV010000066.1 GCA_022842285.1 Kofleriaceae bacterium | reverse complement strand
AGGCGCTCTATCGCACCGCGCACGAGCTCCACTTCCGGGGCGGCGATGCCGCCACCGCGCTGGCAGCCTGGGATGCGTACCTCGCGGCCGAACCTTCGGGCCGGTTTCTCGTCGAGGCGAAGTACAATCGGGCGATCGTGCTCGTGAAGCTCAAGCGCTACGACGAAGCGCGGGTCGCCCTCGGCCCGTTCGCGCGTGGCGACGTGAAGCCCGCCGGCTATCGCCAGGCCGAGGCGAAGGCCTTGCTGGATCGGATCACGGCGATGAACGGTTCGAACGGGTCGGGACACTAGGCGGCATCATGCGTCGCTCGACTCTCGCCTCTGCTCTCGCCCTGGTCGCCGTGCCTTCGATCGCGGCGGCGGATCTCAACCTTGTCGTCTCCGGCGATGTCGAACCGGATCGGGTGCGCGCGCACCTCGTCGAGGAGCTGGGCACGCCCACGACCCTCGTCGCAGACCCCGCCGCGTGCGCCGCCCCGTGCCTCGACGTCACCATCTCCGGTGCGCAGGCGACCGTCGTGTTCTCGCCGGCGACTGGACCGATCCGCGCGCGCGCCGTCGCTCTCGGTGATGACCCGGCTCAGTGGCCCGTGCTCGTCACGCTGCTCGCCGGCAACCTTGTACGCGACGAGGCGAGCACGCTGCTCGCCGAGCTACCGCTCCCACCGCCCGCCGCCCGCGTGGCGCCGCCGACGTTCGCGGGGAGCGCGGAGATCCGGCAGCCCGAGTACGACCAGCCGTTCGTCCTCGGCATCTTCCCGTTCGTCTCGACGGACCTCGGCCGCGCGGCACGCACGCGGCACGCGTTCGCCCTCCACGCTGTGGCGGGGGTCGGCGGCGGTGTCGACGGGCTCGCCATCAGCGGCGCCGCCGACCTGCAGCTGGGGACCGTGCGCGGCGGTCAGATCGGTGGCGCGGTCGCGTCGGCCACGCGCGTGAGCGGCTTCCAGCTCGGCGGCGCGGTCGCGGCGGCCCACGAGCTCGATGGCGTCCAGATCGGTGGGGCGGTGGCGTATGCGCATCACGGCGGCGGCGTGCAGATCGGCGGCGCCCTCGCGGCCGCGCGCGGCCCCGTCTACCTGCAGATCGGCGGCGCGGTCGCGGCAT
Source organism: Kofleriaceae bacterium (assembly GCA_022842285.1). GTDB lineage: Bacteria > Myxococcota_A > Polyangia > Haliangiales > Haliangiaceae > JABFXX01. The sequence goes on along the minus strand of JALHPV010000066.1, from coordinate 27,933 downwards.
CCCTGGGCGCGGCCCGAACGCAGATCGGTGGTGCGCTCGCCATCGCGCATGCGCGCGCCAACGTGCAAGTGGGAGGTGCGGTCGCCGTCGCTGGCCACGGTGCCGATGTACAGATCGGCGGGGCCGCGGCGGTCTCGGGCGGCGTCGCGCACGTCCAGGTCTCCGGTGCGGTCAACGTCGCGAACGAGGTCACTGGTCTCCAGCTCTCGACGGTCAACATCGCGAAGCGTGTGCGCGGCGTGCAGCTCGGCGTCATCAACATCGGATCCGACGAGGGCGTCTCGCTCGGTCTCATCAACATCGTGCCGGGCGGACGCACCGACGTCGAGGCCGTCGTCGACTCGAGCGGCATCGGCGCGGTCATGCTCCGTCACGGCAGCCGCCGCTGGCACAACGTCTACGCCGTCGCCGGTCATCCCGTCGATGAGGCCGGCGTCAGCGACGACATCTGGATGTACGGCCTCGGGTTCGGGCCGACCTGGCATCACGGAGCCACCACGGTCGACCTCGAGCTCATGGGCTGGCAGGTCAATCAGGGTGCGGCCCACGCGACGGATCTGTCGCTCCTCGGCCAGCTCCGCCTGTCCGTGGCGCACGACCTCGGACCCGCGTCGATCGTCGTCGGCGGCGCGGTGAACGCCTATATCTCGAGCGACGAGATGGCTCCGCTGCTCCTCGAGCGCCGTCCCGCCACCGCGGGCATGAGCGAGCCCTCCGACGGCTTCGATGTCGACGTCGCGGTCTGGCCGAGCGCGTTCGTCGGCGTTCGGCTGTAAGCGAGCGTGTTCCTACTTCACGACGCGGCGAGGGCCGGACGACGCCCGCGGCACGAGCTGCCGCAGCTGCCACGACTGGACCTGGAGCGTGTGGCGCACGTCCCGGCGCTGCTTGTCCTGGAGCTTGGCGAGGAGTCCGGCGAGGAGCACGAGCGAGACCGTGTAGATGAGGATGCCCGCGATGGTCGCGGAGTGACCGAGGTCGCCCGAGGAGGTGTGGAGGATGATGTCGCCGCCCACGACATCGATCGGTCCGCGCAGGATCCCGAGCGCGCCCAGGGCCCACGGCGCGAGGGTGCCGACGAGCCCCAGCAGGCATAGCCACAGAGGACGCGAGAACATGCGGTGCTGCGAGAGCAGCATCACCAGGATCACCGCCGGCGCTGGTCCGAGGAGGAGCGGGCTCACCATCCACGAGAACAGTCCGAACATGAGGACGTTGCCCGTGACCGAGAGGTACCCGCCCCAGTACGGATCGCGTGGTGTGATGAACGTGCACACGGCCATGATCACGATCGCCAGGAGGGGCCCGGCGATGAGGTACCAGGGTTCGCGAAACCCGATGAGGTAGAGCAGGGGGAAGAACGCGAGGTACGCGGCGGCGACGATCACCCCGAATCGACCACTCGCGCGCAGGGCTGCGTCGTCGATGACGGCGAGCTCGCGGTGCACCTCCGCCGGCGTCTCCTTCGGCGGCTCCAGCATGAGGCGCGCGACCAGCTCCGCCGGTTCTTGCGCCGTCGGGTCGAGGGCGAGCGCACGCGCGGCCGCCCGGAGCGCATCGCGGCGGCGGCCGTCGTCACGCGTGGCCATCGCTTCGCGCGCGGCATCGAGCTCGGTGCGCGCGAGCACCTTGCGGAGCAAGAGGTCGCGGTCGCCGTCGAGGAAGCTCTGCAGCGCATCGTGCAGCGCGCGCGCGGTGGCGAACCGCTCGGCGCGCTCGGTGCACGTCGCCCGCACGCAGATGCGATCGAGCTCGGGGGGGATGCCGTGCTGCGGTGCGCGAATCGACGGGCGGGCATCGATGCCACCGAGGGAGGACGCGAGGCCCGCCTGGTTGCGCGGGTGGAGGGGCTCGAGCGCGAGGATCTCGAACAGGATGCAGCCGAGCGAGTACACGTCGGCGCGGCCGTCGAGGTCGGTGTCACCCCGGATCTGCTCGGGCGCGATGTAGCCGGGCGTGCCGAGGATCTGCCCGGCGGCCGTGGCGACCGCATCGGGTTCGCCCGGATCACCCTCGTAGGTCTCGACATCGGAGAAGCTGCCGGCGCGCTGCTCACCCGCGATGCGCGCGATTCCCCAGTCGAGGACATAGACCTCGCCGAAGTCGCCCACCATGATGTTCGCGGGCTTGAGATCGCGGTGCACGACGCCGCGTGTGTGCGCGAACTCGATCGCGAGGCACACGTCGGCAAACGCGCGCAGCAGCCGCTGTCGCGTGAAGGCCTCGCTCGTCCGTTCGTCGCCGAGGGCGCGGCGCGCCAGCACATCGGCGAGCGTGATGCCCGCGAGGTGCTTCATGACGAAGAACGGCTGACCGTCGTCATCGTGATGCAGCTCGTGCACCGGGCACACGGCAGGATGCTCGAGCCGACCCTGGATGCGGGCCTCGCGCAGGAAGCGGGCGACGAGGTCGGGCGACGGCCGCGGTGTGCGGAGCCGCTTGATCGCGACCGTGCGCCCGATCTGCTCGTCGCGTGCCGAGACGACCTCACCCATGCCCCCACGCCCCATCACCTCGCCGACGCGATAGCGCGCAGCGGGGCTCGCCGGCGGGGCGGCCGTCACCCCCGACGGCACCGTCGGCCAGGTCAGGGCAGGTGCCGACGCACCATCTTGCGTCGCGCCGTTCGGAGTCACCGCGTCCATGACGGTCGTGTCGCCGAGATCCTCGGCGAGGGAGATGAACGCAGGTGGCGGGAGTGTTGGCGAATAGGCCTCGCGCTCGGTGATCGAGTCGGGCGGCGGCATCGCGACCCGGGGCCGGGTGGCACGCCGCTCGGCACGCACGGTACTGCTGTGCACGCGCTCGGTCATCTCCTCACTGTACGGGGAGAATTTCGCCGCTTCACCTGGGGGTCTCGACGGTGATCACTGTCAACTCGAGGCAGCACGTCCGCCGTCCGGCCCGCCCGCGGACACCGTGTCCCGCCCGCGGACAGCGGCGACGCTAACCCCGCGTCGTTGCTGGCCCGGGGCGCTGGCGCGCGCCGTGGACTGTCCCCACGCATGCCCCATCGTCCGCCCCATCCCCTCGACCACCACCCGTCGTTTCGCGCGGTGATCGCTGCCGCCCCACCCCTCGCCGAGCTCGCATCGAAGCTGGGCGCCCCCGAGCTGGTCGGAACGCTCGCTCTCGCGTGTAGTGACCTCGCCGATGGATTCGCCGCACCTCCCGACAGTCGTCGCCGCGCGAGCTCTCATCGCCGCGCGTGGGCGGCCGTGCGCGATGTCGATCGCATCGTGAGCGCGGCCCGCCGGAGTGCACGGGTGCCGGCGGCGCTCGCGAAGCGCGCCCAGCGCGCGATCGATCGCGCCGATGTGCTCGTCGGCGCCTTGCTTCCGGGGTGAGCTACTTCGCGACGAAGAACATGCGCTTGTTCGCGTAGTCGAACACGACGGTATGCTTGGCGAGCAAGCGGATGCCCAGCAGCCCCGCGGTCGTGTGCTGGGCGAGGAAGCCCTCGGTCAGCACCGGAGCCTGCAGCTCCAGCTTCTCGAGCTTCAGCTTGCCGAGCTCGAGCGCCGGCAGCGTCGCCAGCGTGCCCGTCGCGCCCTGCGCGCTCGCAGCGGGACGCGCATCGGGGAGGGCTGCGGTCACCTTGTGATCGGCGTCGAAGCCGGTGGAGAGCTTCACGTCGCACGCACACCCGAGATCGAACACGAAGTTGCCATCGATGCGCCGCCCGTCGGGCAGGACGAGGGTCGCGACGACGTGAGGGAGTCCCGTCTCGAGGGTGATCGGCAGCTCGAGGGCGCCGGCGGGCGGCTTCCAGCCCGTGGGTTCGTGGAGGCGCAGCTTCCTCTGCGCGACATCGAGCTCGACGACGAAGCGCGACAGAAAATCGTATCCGAGCGCACCGTCGAGGCGGGTCGTCGATGCATGCCTCCCGAGCGGCCACGCTTCGACGAGCTGGGGACCGAGCGTGACCCCACCCACCTGATACGTGAGTTTTTCGAGGTAGCTCCCAGGACGGGGCGCCTCGACGCCGATCGGCTTCGACATGCTGATCGCCGTGAGGCCGAGCGCCGCGACTTGTTCCTCCGCGACCGTGGTGGCCGAGGCTCCGGTATCGACGACGAAGTTGAGGGGCTTGCCGGCGATCGTGACGGGCGCGATCATGACGCCTTCCGCCGTCGGCGTGAGCGCGATCTCGACCGGCGCCGGCGTGGTCCACTTCACGTCGGTGACGAGGCTCTCCGGCTTGGCGAAGACGCCGGCGGGAGGCTCCATCGTCTCGACGGTCGTGAGGCGAACCTCGGAGCGGACGCCCCCCGGCCGCTCGGTGACGACGGTGAAGGCCTGCTTCACGCCGGAGCTGCTACGCCAGTCCGTATAGCGGCGCACCCAGGTGAAGTCCGCCGACTTGATGGTCATCGTGGTCGGCAGGAAGGTCTTCGGATCGAGCTCGACCTCCGCGGTCGTCGAGTTGCCGTCGAGCTCGAAGCGCACGCGCGTGGCGGTGACCTTCACGACCCGGCCCTTGCGCCGCGGCTCGCGCATGAAGATCGATGACGTGACCTCCTCGAGGGCGGCCAGCTCCGACTCGATACCGGCGTACTCGCGCACGCTGCCGTTCGTGTCGCGGATCCAGGCCCGCTTTCCGTTCGTGGCGTAGAGCTCGTGGCGAGGACCGGCGTCGGTGATCGTCTGCTGCCGGCCGTTCGGTGCGAGCCAGGTCTCGGTCGTACCCGGCATCCCGTTCTCGGTGATCTTCGCCTTTACGTGCCAGCCCTTCACCTTCTCCATCCGCTCGCGCCCGCCGAGGGCCTCGGCCCACTGCTGCATGATGGGGCGGGCATCGAGCTCGACCTGGAACACCGGCGGCCCGGGCTGCTTCCTACAAGCGCCGAGCGCGAGGAACAGGGTGGCGAGGACGGCGTGGCGCATCATGCGCCGCCCCGTCACGATCGCACTGAGGGTGTCTCGCACCTCCGCAAGATAACCCGGCTTCCGGGGGTGTCGCGCGCTCGCACGCGGCGCGATTCACGCGCCATTTTTGCGTTCGCCGAACCCGCTCCGAGGTCGGCGAGCCAGTCCCTGCAACGGGCGCGACCTGCCCACGCGGGCCCCACCGTGACGCGTATGCTCCGGCGGCGATGCCGGTGCACCTACGCGATGTGATCAAGTACCTCGACTCGACCCTCGAGATCGATCGCTTCAAGGACTACGCGCCCAACGGACTCCAGGTCCAGGGCGCCCTCGAGGTCGAGACGATCGTCACCGGCGTCTCCGCGTCGGCCGAGCTCATCGAGCGTGCCATTGCCGTGAATGCGGATCTGATCATCGTGCATCACGGGCTCATCTGGGGCGGAGGGCTCACGAAGATCGCGGGCCCGACGGCGCGCCGGCTCTCACTGCTTCTCGGTAACGACGTCTCGCTCGCCGCGTATCACCTGCCGCTCGACAAACACGCCCGGCTCGGCAACAACACCGGGCTCTGTGACGCGCTGGCGCTGGGGCCGGTCCGCGAAGCGTTCGGTGAGGTCCGGGGAACGGCGCTCGGGCTCGCCGGTACGTGGGCGACGCCGCTCTCGCGCGACGAGGCCATCGGTCGCGTCGCCGGTGGCGTGCTCCAGGGGGCGGCGCCGCGCTTCGTGTTCCCGCACGGCCCGGCGCAGGTCCGCAAGGTCGGCGTGTGCTCGGGAGCCGCTTCGGACCTGCTCGAGGCCGCCGCGCTTTCCGGCTGCGACATGTTCGTGACCGGCGAGCTCGCGGAGCGGGCGGGTGATCTCGCGAAGGAGCTGCAGATCACGTTGGTCGCGGCGGGCCACTACGCGACAGAAGTCTTCGGAGCGCAGCGGCTCGTCGACGAGCTGAAGCACCAGTTCCCGGCCGTCAGCGCGCGCTTCGTCGGGGTCCCGTCGCCGCTCTGAAGAGGGCTCGCAGGAGGCGGCCGATGCCGGTCGTCGAGATGGCTGCTTGCAACATCTGATCGTGTACAGTCGCGCCGCGTGACCGCGATCCGACTGCCCTCGGGCGTGCGCGACTTCCTTCCGCGCGCCGCTGCTCGGCGCCGCTCCCTGGCGGAGCGCGTGATGAGCGTGTTCGAAGCGTGGGGCTATGCCCGCATCGTGACGCCCGTGTTCGAGCACGCCGAGGTCCTGGAGCGGGGGCTTGGCGCCGGGGGCCGCGCATCGGCGCTCCGGTTCGTGGAGCCCGGGACAGGCGAGGTCGTCGCCTTGCGCCCCGACATCACGCCGCAGATCGCGCGCGTGGTCGCGACCCGGCTCGCCGATGTCGAGGGGCCCATCCGCCTCTGCTACGAGGGGGCGGTGACCCGGCTCGCCGGGGAAGCGGGGCAGCGCGAGATCCTGCAGGCGGGCATCGAGCTCGTCGACGCGCCCGCACCCTCCGGTGACGCCGAGGTCCTCGCGATCGCCGTGGCCGCCCTCGCCGCGACGGGGCTGCCCGAGACCCGACTCGACGTCGGCCACGTCGCGCCGGTGCGCTACGTGCTCGACGCGGCCCCCGACGAGGCGACGCGGACGGCGCTCGCGACGGCCCTCGCGAAGAAGGATCGGGCCGCCCTCAAGCTCAACGCGAAGGCGTTGCCCGAATCGATCGCCCCGCTCGCGGTGGCGCTCGGCTCGCTGTGGGGGCCTGCGGACGCCACGTTGCTGCGCGCGAGGGTGCTGCCATGGCCCGCGGCGGTGGCCAGCGCGATCGAGCAGCTCGGTGCCGCGCTGACGGGGCTCGCGGAGCTCCTGGGCAGCGCTACGCCCCCCATCTCGATCGATCTGGGCGATGTACGCGGCTTCGATTACTACACGGGCGTGCGCTTCGCGGGCTACGCGACGGGGGCGGCGGATGCGGTGCTGCGGGGCGGCCGTTACGACGAGCTGATCGCGAGGTACGGTCGCTCGGCGCGGGCCACGGGCTTCGCGATCGATCTCGAGCAGGTCGCGCAGGCGCAGCGCGCGGTGGGCGTCACCGCTCCCGCCCAGGCCCCGGGCATCGCCGTTCACGGCACCGATGCGGCGCGCCTCGCGCGTGAGCTGCGCGCTCGGGGGCTGCGCGCGGTGACCGCGGAGACGCTGCCCACGGGGCGATGGCTGCGGGGGGCCGGCTTCGATGCGGCGCTGCTCGTCGATGCCCAGGAGCTCGTGCGAGCTGATGATTCACGCATGCCACAGAGCACCGACCCCGATGCGGTGGTGCGGGCTGTTCGAGGACCAGGAGCGTAACTATGTCCGTCGTAGTCGTTGTCGGCGCCCAGTGGGGCGATGAAGGCAAGGGCAAGGTCGTCGACCTGTTCACCGAGCGCGCCGACCTTGTCGTGCGCTACGGCGGTGGGGCGAATGCCGGCCACACGCTCGTGATCGAGGGCAAGAAGCTCGTCACGCACCTCGTGCCATCCGGGGTCTGCCATCCGGGCAAGGGCTGCGTGCTCGGGGACGGCATGGTGATCGATCCCCACACGCTCCTCGATGAGATCGCCGAGTGCCAGGCGCGCGGGCTCCTCATGAAGAACGAGCTCGTCGTCGGTCGCGGTGCGCACGTCATCCTGCCGTATCACAAGCTTCTCGACGGTCTGCGTGAGGATCGCGGCGCGACCCGGGGCAAGGCCATCGGCACCACGCGCCGTGGCATCGGCCCGGCCTACGAGGCCAAGGCGGCGCGGCGCGGTGTGCGCGTGCGCGACCTCGCGAAGCCCGAGCGGCTCCGCGAGCTCGTCGCGGGAAACCTCGACGAGCTCACGCCGTTGATCGTTCACCTCGGCGGCTCCGCGCCGACCCAGGCGGAAGTGACGAAGTGGATCGACGACGCCTTGCGCGCCGGCGAGCAGCTCGCCCCGTATGTTGGTGAGGCAGGCCGCCTGGTGGCCGACGCCATCAACGCGAAGCAGCACGTCCTCTTCGAGGGGGCGCAGGGCTGCCTCCTCGATCTCGATCACGGCACCTATCCCTACGTCACGTCGTCGTCGACGATCGCGGCGGGCGCCTGTCAGTCGGCGGGGCTCGGCCCCACCCAGATCGACAGCGTTGTTGGCATCACGAAGGCGTACGCCACGCGGGTCGGCTCGGGGCCGTTCCCGACGGAGCTCCACGGCGAGGCCGGTGAGCGACTCCGGCAGGCGGGGGGCGAGTTCGGGGCCACCACCGGGCGGCCGCGTCGCTGCGGCTGGCTCGACCTGCCGGCGCTCCGCATGGGAGTGCGGCTCTCCGGGATGGAGTCGCTCGCGCTGACGAAGCTCGATGTGCTCGCGAACCTCCCCGAGGTCTCGGTGTGCGTGGCGTACAAGCTCGACGGCAAGGAGCTCGACGAGCCGCCGACCGACCCCGAGGACCTGGTTCGCGCCGAGCCCATCTATCAGACGTTCCCCGGCTGGGGGCCACTCGGAACGGCGAAGTCCATCGGGGACCTCCCGCCCACGGCGCGGGCCTACGTGGAGACCATCTCGGGGATGGCTGGGGTGCCGTTCTGTCTGGTGTCGATCGGGCCCGATCGTGCCGAGACAATTCGCCTCTCTGACCCATTCGGGTGATACTTCGGGCGCGGAGAAACATTTCTCCAAGGTGGGGCAGACCAGGGGGTCTGACCCTCCGAACCACGCCATGCAGGAAGCACTATGAAGATCGTCTGCGACGCTTGTCAGGCGAAGTACTCCATCTCGGACGATAAGGTCCAAGGCAAGGTCTTCAAGATCCGCTGCAAGAAGTGCAGCAACATCATCGTCGTACGCGGCGGTCAGAACGCGGCCGAGCAGGCTCCTGCTCCGGCGGTCGAGAAGGACACGCGCGTTTACGACTACGGCTACGACGGGGCGCAGGGCGGCGGTGGTGGTGGCGATGAGTCCGTCTGGCACGTCGTCATCAATCAGGATCAGGTCGGTCCCATGACGGTCGCCGAGGTGCAGCAGCGCTTCGCCGCTGGCGAGATCGACGCCGACACGTACATCTGGCGTGAGGGCTTTGCCGACTGGCTGCCCATCGCGCAGGTCGACGCGTTCGCCGACTATGTTTCGTCGGGGAGCACCACCGCTGCGGCCTCCAGCCGCGCCGGTCAGGATGCGGTCGCGTCGATGTTCGGCGGGGGCGGGGGTGGCAACGACGAGTCCGGCACGGTGCGCAGCGATCCCGGCGACCTGTTCGCCGCGGCGTCCGCGGGCTCGGGCCGTCATCAGCAGCCCGACGACGACGGCGACATGTTCGGTAGCAAGGCGCCACGTGCGGCCGCGCAGCCGGCACAGGCCTCCGAGGCTGGGGGCAGCAAGCTCCGCGGCGAGCGCAACGAGAACTCGGTGCTCTTCTCGCTCGGTAACCTCGCGCAGCTCGCGAGCGACAAGCCGGCTCCCGTCACCGCGGCGCCGAGCAGCGCGCATGGCGGTGGTGGCGGTGGTCAGTCCGGCGGCGAGGGCTCGGGCCTCATCGACATTCGCTCGATGGCGAACGCCTACCTGGGCGGCGGTGGTGGCGGCGCGGGCATGGCCGCCAAGGCGTCGACGTCGTCGGCCATCGGCACGATGGATGACCTCCCCGTGTTCGGCACGGGTGGCTTCTCCGAGCCGGCCGTCATGATGCCGACGGCGGGGCGCCAGTCGAACAACAAGCTGATGCTCGCGCTCATCGGCTCGGTGGGCATCCTCGCGATCGCGGCGGTGATCCTTGTCGTCGTCCTCGTCTCGGGCGGCGACGACAAGCCGCCGGCCGTTGCGAAGAGCGACGACACCTCGGACCGGGGCGGCAAGGCCAACGGTGGGGGCGACGACGACGAGGGCAGCAGCACCGAGACCGGTGATGGCGCAGGCGCGACGGGTGACAACGGCGCAGCCAATTCCGGTACGACCGACAAGGGCTCCGCGGAGCCGGCCGCCACCGGTGGCACCGACGAGCCCCCCCCAACCAAGGATCCCGAGCCGGCGAAGCAGCCCACGGTCGAGCCCGAGAAGCCGAGCAAGCCCGACAAGACGGAGAAGCCGGTGGCGAGCAAGCCCGACAAGACGGAGAAGCCGGTGGCGAGCAAGCCCGACAAGACGGAGAAGCCGACCAAGCCGGAGAAGCCGACCAAGCCGGAGCCCGCGCCGAGCAGCGGCGGCGGCTGTGACGAGGTTGGCTGCGTGATCAGCGGTTACGAAGGTACCTGCTGCGCGAAGTTCAAGAAGGGCGGCAAGCCCACGGCGACCGCGGGCGGTGGCGGCGGCAAGTCCGACCTCCCGGCGTCGCTCGATCGCGCGGCCATCTCCGAGGGCGTGTCCAAGGTGAAGGGTCGCGTCATGGCGTGCGGTGACAAGTCGTCCGCCAAGGGCACCGTGAAGGTGTCCGTGAAGGTCACGGCGGACGGCAATGTCTCGTCGGTCACGGTCAAGGAGTCGCCGGACGGCGGCCTCGGCTCCTGCGTCGGCAAGGCGATGGAGAAGGCGTCGTTCAAGAAGACGCAGTCGGGCGGCTCGTTCAGCTACCCGTTCGTGTTCTAGGCGCGCCCGCGCGCCCGGGTGTCCGAGGGGCCCGGCTAGCGGACTAGCCGGCGGGCGCGGCAATGACAGTTGCTCTCGCCGCCTGAGGCGGCCGATCTCGCCAGTGATCGCGAGAGGTTGGAAGGCGCCATTCGAGGCACAGATCGCGCATTACGGTCGCCCAACATGCGCAATCGCCTCCTTGCCGCCGCGCTCTGTGCGCTCCCGATGTTCGCCGCGTGCGCGGATCCTGATGAGGGTCCCACGCCGTTCGACGACGAGTTCCCGGTGTCCGAGGGCAACGTGAACGAAGGCGCCCCGGCGAACGACTCGCTGCCGGATGACAACAAGGCCGATGCTCAGTACCCCGCGAAGTTCGAGCTCGCCGACCAGTCGCCCGTGAAGAGCCAGGGCAGCCGTGGCGTGTGCTCGATCTTCTCCGCGACCGCGCAGGTCGAGAACCTCTACATCAAGGCCGGCATGCCGGTCGAAGAAGCCGACTTCTCGGAGCAGTACCTCCAGTGGGCGGCGAAGAACCTCGTCGGCTCGTTCCGCAACACGGAAGGCTCGAGCTCGGACGCGAACCTGAGGGCCGTCGTTCGCTTCGGCACCGTCGCCGAGGACGTCTGGCCGTACGAGTCGGCGCCGTGGACCGCGGCGAATGACGCCGAGTGCACCGGCGGCGAGAACCTCCCGACGAAGTGCTACACGAACGGCGAGCCGCCGGCGGCTGTCGAGACGGCCGCGAAGTTCAAGCTGCCGTCGTCGCGCTGGATCAACACGAACTCGATCAAGGCCCACATGACGTCCAAGAAGACGGGCGTCAACGTCGGCATGACGTTCTTCTACCAGTCGTGGAACCACCGCCGGTCGACGCTGCCGGTCAGCAACGACCTGTGGCGCAAGGGCATCGTCACGTACCCGAACGGTGACGACAAGACGATCTCGCTCGAGAAGCGCGCCGGTCACGCGATCCACCTCATCGGTTGGGACGATGACCTGACCGCCCCGATGCGCGACAAGGACGGCAACGTCCTGAAGGACGCGCAGGGCAACGATCGCGTCGAGAAGGGCTTCTGGCTGTTCAAGAACTCGTGGGGCACGGCCAGCTTCGGCGTCGACCACCCCACGGGGCCCGGCTACGGCTGGATCTCGTACCGCTACGTCCAGGAGTACGGCTCGGCGGTCGCCGCCGAGTTGCCGACGCTCGAGACGCCGGCCGAGGTGTGTGACGACGAGGCCGAGGTCGACGAGGACGGTGACGGCAAGGCGAACTGCGAAGATGTGCAGTGCGCGGCGCACCCGAGCTGCTCGAGCGACAACACCGCGCACAACTACAGCGCGACGCCGAACACGTCGATCCCCGACAACAACCCGACGGGCATCTCGAACAGCATCCAGGTCACGGATACCGGCTCGATGACGGACGTGAAGGTCTCGGTCGACATCGCGCACACGTACCGCGGTGACCTGAAGGTCACGCTCTCGAAGGGCACCTTCTCGGTGGTGCTGAGCAACAACGTGGGCGGCTCCGCGGACAACCTGATGCAGACGTTCCCCGTCGCGGGCCTCGCGGGCCAGGACCTCGCGGGCACCTGGACGCTGACGGTGGCAGACACGGCGCGCGCCGATGTCGGCACCCTGAAGAGCTGGGCCATCGAGGCGACGACGCGCTAAGGCGCGCGAGATTTCGCGGGGCCCCTGCTCCGGCAGACTCCCCGTTGACGTGGCACCACTCCTCCTCGGTGCCACGTCGTTTTTTCGGGCTACGTTAGCGCGGTGCTGTTCGAGCAGGTCGCGCTGACGAGCCAGGCGGTTGCTGCCACCAAGGGTCGGAAGGCGAAGGTCGCCGCGATCGCCACGTTGCTGAAGCAGCTCGGCCCCGGCGAGCGCGGTCTGGCCGCGCGATACCTGGGCGGAGAGATCGGGCACAAGCTCGGCGTTGGTTACGCCACCGTCGGCGAGTTGCACCGCACCGTCGTGTCGGCGGGCTCCGCCTCGCTCTCCATCCACGACATCGATGCGCGCCTGTCGCCCATGGTCGGGCTCTCGGGCGAGGGCTCGATCCTGCGGCGCAAGGAGCTCCTGGGCGGCGTGCTCGCGCAGATGACGAGGCCCGAGCAGGACTTCCTGTGCGCGCTGCTCGTCGGAGAGCTCCGCCAGGGCGCGCTCGATGCGCTCGTCGTCGAGGCCCTCGCACTGGCCACCGAGACGCCCGTGAAGGCCGTGCGCACCGCGTACATGCTCGCAGGCGAGCTGGGCGTGATCGCCGAGGCGGTGCTCGCGGACGGCGAGGTCGGGCTCGCCGGCTTCGGGCTCTCCGTTGGCCGGCCGGTGCTGCCCATGCTCGCCGGGACCGCGGACTCGACGGCGGACGCGCTCGCAGAAGCGGGTGGGGCGGAGCTGTCGTTCGAGCGCAAGCTCGACGGCTTTCGCGTCCAGATTCACAAGCACGGCGATCAGATCGGCGTGTACTCGCGCGCGCTCAACGACGTGACGGCGACGGTGCCCGAGGTGGTCGCGGCCGTGCGTGCGCTGGAGGCTGACGACCTCATCCTCGATGGCGAGGCGCTCGCGTACGGCGTCGACGGGCGGCCGCTGCCGTTCCAGGACACGATGAGCAAGAAGACCGAAGGTGCTGGCGGTGAGCTCCGCCTCTCGATCTTCGATGTCCTCCTGTGGAAGGGCGTCACCGTCATGACGGCGCCGGCCCGCGACCGCTTCGCCGTACTCGAGCAGCTCGCCCCGTCGCTCACCGTGCCCCGCATCATCACCGCCGACGAAGCGACCGCAGCCGAGTTCTACGCCGCCACGATCGCGGCCGGTCACGAGGGCGTGATGGCCAAGACGCTCGATGCGCCGTACGACGCCGGCAATCGCGGTTCCGCGTGGCTGAAGATCAAACGCGTCCTGCGGCTCGATCTCGTCGTGCTCGCTGCCGAGTGGGGGTCGGGCCGTCGCAAGGGGTGGCTCTCGAACCTGCATCTCGGCGCGCGCGATCCCGTGACCGGGACCTTCGTCATGCTCGGCAAGACGTTCAAGGGCATGACCGACGAAACGCTGAAGTGGCAGACCGCCGAGCTCCTCGCGCGCCAGGTTGACCGCGATGGACACATCGTCCACGTGCGCCCCGAGCTCGTTGCCGAATTTGCATTCAACGACGTGCTGCGCTCGTCGCAGTACCCCGGTGGACTCGCGCTGCGCCACGCGCGCCTCGTGCGATACCGCGATGACAAGACGGCCGCCGATGCCGACACGATCGATACGGTGCGCTCGCTCCTGCCGACGTAAGATTCGCGCATGCCACGCTCCTGGGGATTGCTCGTGCTCGCCGGATGCTCGGGGGGCGCGGCTCCGGCTCCGTCCTTCGCGACGCAGACACCGTCACCCACGCCGGATGCCTCCGTCGTCGCCACCGAGATGCCGGCCTGGACGATCGAGTTGGTCGAGTCGGGCACCTCGCAGATCGGCCCGCTGGAGCTCGCCGTCAGCGCTCGTCCCGCGCTGCGTATCGCGGGGACGTTCGCCGGCATCGCGGCGGGGCACGTGCTCGTGGACCGCACGACGCGCTGGGAGACCGAGTCATCCGTGGTCGGGTTCATGTTGGCCATGACCTCCGATGCCTCCGGTAGCCCGTGGACCGTACACGCCCGCGACACCGAGCTTGTCCTCTCGCACGGGGGCACGGCGGAGCGGATCGCGAAGATCGAATACGACTACGACGCGCGGGCTGCACTCGCCTTCGACCGCGCCGGCACGCCGCACCTCTGCCTCGTCACCGACAACTCCGACACCGACGCGGGACCGGCGAAGGGGACCACCCGCTATGCGACGAAGTCGGCGTCAGGCTGGGTCGTGGAGCCGGTCCCCGGGAGCTCTCGCCACTGCACCATCGCCGTACCGGCCGACGGGCGCGTGGTCATCGGGACCGAACAGGGCGTGGCCGTGCGCACGGGGCCGACCTGGACCGAGCACGCGCTCGGCGGCGAGACACGCGTGACGACGACACCCGCGGGGCTGGTGGCGGTGGTCGAACGGGGGCGCGGCCTGGCGCTCGCGAGCGAAGCCCAGGGGAGCTGGACCTCCCGGCCCCTCCTCGTGGACGCCGGTGGCGATGTGCTGCGCAGCGCGATCGCGGTCGATGCCACGGAGCAGCTCCACGTCGTCTACGAACGGGATCGCGGTCAGGGCCAATCGGATGTCTGGTATCTCGCGCCGGGTGCGGTCACGCCGAGCAAGGTGAGCGACGAGGATGCCCGTATCGGGCTCGCCATCGCCGTCGATCCCGCCGGCGCGCCGCACATCGTCTTCTCGCCAATGTTGTCTCCGCAGCACAACCAGCGGGTGCTCCACGCCCGGCCGTACCGCGCGGGGGATCCGCAGACCATCGTGCCCCGCCGCGTGGGCGATTACATCGCCGGCTGCGGCATGTTCATCGAGAGCGTGATCGGTCTCGAGCCCGGTGATGATCCGCGGATGCAGCGCGCCTTCGCTGACTGCACGGACGAGGCGTATCGCGACGTGACGACGGAGACGGTCGAGCAGGACTGCGCGGCGGGCCACGCGTATGCGTGCCTGCTGAGAGCCGCGTGGGCAGGGAAGCCGGCCCGCACGTTCCTCGACGTATACGAGCTCGACAAGGGCAACGAGCGCATCGAGGTCGGCGAGGCCGAGGTGTTCGGGCCCGAGACGGTCGACACCAAGGCGCACGACTACCTCGCCAAGGCCTGCGCGGCGGGCAGCGCCCCGGCGTGCTTCCAGCTCGCGTTCATCACCAAGACGTCGACCTTGCCGCAGTGCAGCCGGTCCCTGCCGATGGCCTGTGCGCTCGCGGTGAAGGGCGCGACGAAGGCCGAGTTGACGACGATCCGCTCGACCCTCGCCGAGGCGTGTCGGATGGCGACGCGGCCCACGGCCTGCCACATGCTCGCCTACCTCGAAGAGACAGGGCTCGGCGGCAAGAAGTCAGTCAAGGAGGCTAAGCAGCACTACCAGCGCGCCTGCGCCCTCGACGGGGCCGGCGCCTGCGTGCGCCTGGTGGCCATGGGCGGCAAGCGCGCCGCGGACATGGATGAGGATCACTTCCGCGACCTGCTCGCGAGCCGCGGCGTGAAGCCGAAGCGGTAGAGCGTGCTCGATCATTCCTGGTAGATGAACAGGTCCTCGCCCGACGTCACCGTCACGAGGAGGATCGTGTCGGCCTTCAGCGCGGCGGAGGCATTGCCCCACGCCTCGGCGACGGTGTCGGCGGCCTGGGCGTCGATGGCAAGGTACGCGAGGATCTGCTTCTCCCAGCGATCGGCGTCGGAGACGTTCTGTGTCGACAGCTGGATGTCGGAGAGCTTCCGCTCGAGGAGCGTCGTCGCCTGGGAGAGCGAGTAGGGCGTGCCGATCGGAAATGCGAACGCGCGCGTGACGGAGACGCCGATCTTGCGACCGTCGATCTCGACGAGCAGGTCGGTGATCTTGCCGGGGGTGTCATACGTGATCTCGGTCTCGGTCTTCAGCAACGGTGCGAGCTCGCAGCGGGCGAGCTGCTCGTAGGCGAAGATCTCCGACATCACCGAGCTGCCGCCGGCGTTGTCGGTCTCGGCGATGTGCTCCCCGCCGGGCGTGAGGAGATCGCGATCGTCGGGATCCACGTACGCCCGCTCGAACGTGAGCTCGTCGCGCACGAGGAGCGAGCCGCCCGTCAGCTCGGGGTCGTTGAGGACCCCACACATGCCGGAGAGGTCCCCGAAGCCGGCGATGGGCACGGTGTCATCCGGCGTATCCGGCTCGCCGTCACCGGCCGCATCGGGGGCATCGACCACGTCGCCATCGTCGGCATCCGGAGGTGTCTGCATCACATCGTCGCCACCACACGCTGCAAGCAAGAGGGCGAAAGCCAGGCAGGGCCGCACCGGAGGAGCATACCGCTTCGTTCCCCATCCCGGCGGCTCACTCGCGCCGCGGCTCGAGATCCTCCTCGAGCTACCGCGACGGCATGTAGTCGCGGCCTGCCCCGAACCGATCGGCGAAGCAACGGCCGTCGAAGTTCAGCGCCATGAACCACTGCCCGACGCGTTCGAAGGCGTCGCCGTCGGTGTCGTACCAGACGCGCTGCCATTCGCTGTCCGCCCACTCGCAGCAGCCGATCGTGCGGCCGCTCGTGCCGTCCTGGGGATCCATCAGCATCAACGTCGTCGGCGTGAAGCCGTGCACGACTGAATAGTGGCCGCAGTCGCGCTCCTCACGCTCCCCGCGGGTCCACGTCTCCGCGAAGTCCGTGTCGCCGGTCCACATCGACCACCAGCCGACGATGACCGGCAGGCCGCTCGCGACGAGCTCGGTCACCAACCGCAACGCGCCCCGGCCGCCGTGGGCGTACTCGAACACCGTGGCCCCCACCTGCGTGGCAGCCGAGACGAGCTGCACATGATCGGTCCCGGAGCGCTTCGTGCCGGCGAGCCGCGCGACCTCCGCGACGGAGTATGGCTTGCCGAAGTACTGCAACACCGCCGCGAGCGATGCCGGACCACACTCCCAGCCGGTGGGCTGCCCGATGACCGGGACGTGCAGGAGGTGGCGGCTCCGCATGACGCTCTAGTAGCACTCGGGGCGCGGCGCGGGGCACGAATTGGCGCCGGGCAAGGTCTGCTCGCAGCCGAGGACGCCGTCGAACGAGTTCGTGCTCGTGAAGTCCACCAGCGTGCCCATGTAGCCCTGGCTGATGGCGTGCCCCGCGATCTCGGAGAACTCGGTGTTCGTCACGAATGCGCTCGCCGGCTGACCGGTGAGGATGATGGCGCCCTCGTGCTGATCGATCGCGCTGCACGTCGCGAGGACACAGCGGCAGTCACCACCCGCGTACTCGATGCGAGCGTGGTCGATGACGTTGTTCGCCGCCGGCACGCCGCCGTACCAGATGCCCATCCAGTCGCCGGCCTGCGGGACATCCTGTGCGGCCGTGAGCACCACCGGCTGCGCGGCGCTGCCGAGGATGCGGAGGGCCCCCGTCGAGGGCTCGAGGTTCGTGAAGGTCTGCACCTTCAGCGCGCCGCCCTCGAGGAAGCGCATGGTGACGCCGGCCTCGATCGTCAGCGTGACGAGGCGCTTGTCCTGACGGCCGCCGATCGCGAGCGTGTCGCCCACGCTGGTGCCGACGCGGTACGGCACGCCGAGGTCGCGCAGCGTCGTGTCCTCGAGGAGGCCGACGCCGCCGTACTTCGTGCCCTCGGTGTTGATGAGGATCTCGTCGATCCCGTTCCCGGTGTACGTGCCGTTCGGCAGGCTGTGCAGCGCGTGCTCGTTCACCTCGAGCGCGTACTGGCCCGCCCTCTCGACGACGAGGTCCTTGGAGCCCTCGGCGAACGAGGCGCCGCGATCGAACCACGCGCCCACGCCGAGCGAGTCTTCGATGCGGACGTGATCGACGAATACGATCGGGTCGGCGCCGTCCTCGCCGTCGCCGGAGGCGCGGATCGTGGCGCCTTCGTCGAAGTTGCCGTTACCGGCATTCGCGATCGTGACGTGCGAGAGCATCGCCGTGCCCGGCGCCTGGACGAGCAGCGTGCCCCACCGCGCGCCGGCCCGACCATGGATCGAGACCGGGCGATCTGCGGTGCCAGCCACGATCAGCGTGCCGGTGTTCGGCGTGCCGGGGAACGCGACCGAGATGGTCTTGTCCTGCGCGACCTGCACATCGGCGCAGGCCTCGATGGTCAGGGTCGCGCCGTTCCGCACCCGGACGTCTTGCTCCACGATGTGGGGGCCGGTATCGGCGGTCCAGACCTCGTCGAGGCCCACATCGCCAGCATGGTAAGTGGGGCCCGAGGTCGGCGCGAAACACCCGGGCTCGCGGGGATCATCGGGAGGGCCCCCTTCGTCGCCACAGGCGGACAAGGCGGACAGGAGCGCGAAGGACGAGGTGACTAGCGTGCGTGGTGTCATGAGAAGCACCATGAGGCTTCCCGAAATCCCGCGTTCCTATGCGGATATTGAGTCGTTCCTAAATAGATCCTAAACGCTCGCTCACGGCTTCTCGATCAGCTCGATCTCGCACGCCAGCTCCAGCGCGAACCGTCCGCGACGCACCGGAACCAGCTTGAGCTCCGGGCACTTCTGCTCCAGGCGCTTGCGCAACAGGACGAGGCGGCTCTCGAGGTTGTCCTTGAAGTCGGGCAGCCCCAGGGATGCGTCCAGGCGCAGCTCGCGATTGGAGAACTCGGTGCGGCCGTCGGTCTGGTGCTCGCGGAGGAGCTTCCAGAGGATCTTCGCCGGGACGTTGCGGATCAGGTACTCGTCCTCGACGAACACGCATTCGTCGTTCTGGTAGAAGCAGAACGTCCTGCGCTTGCCCGCGGCGCGCATCGCCATGGACGCGGTGGGGGGCGGCTCGTCCTCGGCCTCGGGCTCACTCATGCGTTCCATGCCGCTGGCGATCTGGTTCGCGAGCACGGTCAAGAACGCCTCGTGCCAGCGATCGAACAGGACGCCGCCGCGACTCTCGAGGGCGAGGACACCGAGCAAGCGATCCTGGAGCACGAGCGGAATCGCCATCTGGCTGTGGACGTCTGGTAAGCCGGGAAGGGGCACCTCGGCGCCGAGCTTGTCGCGTCCGCTGTGGCGGCTGACCTCGTTACGAAGATCGCGGCCGTACTGCAGCGCCGCGTCGAGACCAACGATCCGCAGGAGCCGGCGCGCCTTCGCCGCGACCCCGATCATGCCTTCACCCATGCGGACTTCCGCACCGATGCCGGCGTCGCCGTACCCGCGGCTCGCGATCGTCACGAGTCGCTGATCGTCCTCGGGTACGAGGATCATGCCGTGGGTGAAGCCGAATCCTTCCTCGAGGGCGGCGAGCGCGGCCGTGAACAGCCCGTCGAGATCCTTCGCGCTCGCGAGGCGGTTCGAGACGAGCTGGAGGCCCCGCAGCTCGGACAGCGCGTCCTGCGCCGCGGCCATCGCGGTCAGGGCTTCCGTTTGATCCTCCGCGATGAAGCCGGCGCGACGCTCGATGGACAGCACCTCGCATACCAGCGCCGCCTTGAGCCCGAACCACTGGCCGAGCCCGAGGTGCGAGGACAGGGCGTCGATGCGGGCCGCGAGCAGGTCGAACGTGGTGCCACTCGTCTCGACCCGTACGAGCTTCAACGAGAGCCGGTACGCGTCGAGGGTGAGAGGATCGTAGACCTCGAGCGTCGCGTGCGGGTTGACGTCGAGGTTCTCGCGCGTCTTCGTCGGAAACTGATACGAGAGCGCGATGTGCTTCGAGTTGACGACGAGGAGCGGCGAGACGTAGTTCGCGTTCGGCAGGCCATCGGCGTCGGCTGTCGCGATAACGCCCGGTAGGATGCGATGCAGGCACCGATCGATCGCGTCGAGGGAGATGGTCACGGCGCGGCTCCCTTGGGATTCGGCGCCGCGGGATAGATGCCGCTGACCTCGACGTCGATGGCCATGCAGGGCCAGACCTGAATGCGCCGCTGCTCGGTGACGGCGGGGCCCGTCCACGCGAACTCCTTGGCGAAGCGCGCCTGCGCCTTGATGGCGACCGGCCGGTCATCGTCGGTGGCGGGGCGGGTGCCGGTGACGGTTCCCTTGAGCTGCAACGTGCCGAACGTCGGGAGTTGCGCTGTGGTCACCGCCACCCGTGGGTTGGCGGCGATGTTCTCGAGCGTGCGCGCGGCCGTGGCCATCGGCACCAAGATCGTGATCCGGGCGCCGCCGGGCCACACCCGCACGCCTGCCGCCCGAACGAGCTCGGGCACGCGCTCGGCGTTACACGAGCCGACGAGGTAGCTCGCCGCGTCTTCGACATATGCGACGTGCTCGGCGGTTAGCGGAGGCGGAAGCACTGGCACGCGGCGCCACTCTAACGCGGACAGGCGGGGCGGAGCGTGACCATGAGGTCGTCGACGACCGCGCCTTCGGCGGGATGGGTGGTAGCGCAGGCGCCGCTGCCGCCAGACATCTCGAAGACCACGGACTGCGCACGACCAGCGAGTTTCGGATCGAGGCAGATGGTGCCCTCGTGAAACTGGTTGTCGAGGATGGGCGTGAAGGTGGTTCCGACGGCCGCTGCGACCTCGAACGTGTACCTGGCCGCCGGCGTGGCCTTGTAGAAGAACCGCAGCGCGGGGCCGGCGGAGGCGTTCGAGGTGGGGACGACGACGCGCGTGGTCCAGCGGGCCTGCGAGCACAGCTGCGTGACGGAGAGCTGCAGCGCCCGGGTGCCGCTGTTCACCATGCCCGGATCCTCGATGGTGCGGACGATCGACCGACCGGCCTGCGCCTCGGCACCGATCAGCGCGAGCCCGCTTTCGAAGCCCGGATCTGCGATCGCCGGATCGGTCCCGCACGCCGGCTCGTTGGCGAGGCTCACCGAGTCGAAGATGGCCGAGGCGTTCACGACCTCGGCGCACGTCAGCGACTGGGCATCGAGGCTGCCGACGTAGTCCCAGACCGCGCCGCGCAGGGGAGCGGGCACGCAGACCTTCTGGATCAACTCGGCGCCCGACGCGGAGAGCGCGGGCAGATCGATCTCGGCGAGTCGCGGGCGACCGAACACGCCGTTCTGCCGGTCACTGCTGATCTTCGTATAGACGGCGAGGGCCGGGGAGGGCATCGCGGCGGCCGACGGGATCGAGATCCGCGTGGTGGCATTCAGCGTCGTGCAGCGATTGCGCGCGAACAGACGCACGCCCTTGGACCCGGCCTCGCCGACCCCCTCCTCGATCATCATCGAGACCGGATCACCATTGAAGTTGCCACCGGAGAACGTCCACCCTCCGGAACCCTCGGCATCGCCGTTCGCCGCTTCACCCGGCACCGGACATTCTCCCGGGTTCGCGGGAACGATCTCGAAGTGATCGACATCGAGAGACGAGCCCTCGACGCCGCAGTCGGCCGTGACCATGTTCGGCGCGATCCGGAGCTCGACGATGCCGCCCCGCCCGCGACTATCCGCCGGAGCGTACTGCGCGCCACCCAGGCATACGCGCGCCGTCGACCATGGACTCCCCGCGCCGACCACCTGGTCTTGCCAGGCGTCGCCGAGGCCGAACGCGGGCCGCGCCGGAAGGACCGGCCCGACGAAGTCGTAGAGGTAGCGATACGTGATCTGGGCGACGAGCGGCTCGGCGGTCGCGTAGCGCGGCATCTCGAAGGCCTGCGTGATCCGCCCGAGATTGCACAGGCCGGCTCCGGTGAAGCGCGCGGCCCCGGCCTCCACCATGCCCGCCTCGTTGAGATCGGGATCGATCGCGGTCCCCGCCGTCAGCGCCCAGCGCGCGGGAGACTGGAACGTGGGGTCACCGACGACCCCGCTCCAGGTGCAGCCGTCGCCGCCGGCGCTGTAGCCGGCCGCACACTCGCAGGTGCGGGACGCGCCCTGATCGTTGCAGGCCATGTGGGCGCCTTCGCAATCGCTGTCGACGACGCACTCGCACGTGCCCTCGCACTCGTCGGCATCGGGCGTATCCATCGAGTCGCCCGCATCCCCCGGTGTGTCGGACACCACATCGCCGCACGCGGCGACGGTCAGTCCGACCAGGACGAGGCGAACCAGCATGCGATGTCTCCAGGGTATCAGTACAATGGCGCCCGTGAAGCGCTTCATCGGCCTGGCTAGTGTGATGCTGCTCGCTTGCGGGGACGTGGTTAAGAACGACCCCGATGGCGATATGGATGACGATACCGCCGACGGGATGGATGTCGAGGATTCGCCGGACGGCGCCGACGCTGACGACATGATGCCGTCCGACGGGGTCCCGGGCGGGTCCCTCGTGGTGCACGTGCTCAACCGGACCGGTGATGGCGATCCGGACCTGAACGCGCATGTCATCGTGCATCGCGCCGATGGCACCGCGATCGCCGACGGCGCCGTCGACGCGAGCGGCAACTACGCGACGACCATCCCGGCCGGGGGCGTGGTCGTCACCGTGGTCCGCACCACGCTCGACACGCCCCAGGAGCTCACGTCGGAGCTGACGAGCATCACGGATGTGCAGCCGGGCGAGGAGATCACGTTCGGCATCCAGCGCCGCGTCGCGCTGCAGCAGGGCGGCACGACGTCGATGACCGCCACGTACACCCAGCCCAACGGCGCCACGACCGGCGTGGTCTTCTACACGTCGTGCCTGGCGAACGGGAAAGCTGGACTGAACGGAAGCGTGCTCCTCGAGTTCAAGGACGGTTGCCACGGCGCGACCTTCCAGCTCCTCGGCGTGCACGCCGGGCTCACGCCCCCGCGGTTCGTCGCGGTCGACAACGTGCCCTACGTGGCGAGCGGCAGCTTCGGCGTTGGCGCCGTGAGCTCAACGATGTCCAACTTCACGACGACGTACTCGAACGTCCCGCCGGACATCGGGCGCCTCGCGACCCACCGCCGCACGGTCGTCGACGGGATGGCGGTCGCGGTCTTCTCGTCGGCCCTGGTCGATCCGGCACCTGGCACGGTGATGACGACGGTGCCGTACCCGGCCGCGGGCTTTCTCCGGGCCGAGATCATCTCGTCGCTCGATCGCGATTCCAGCGGCACGTTCATGCAACACGAGGTCCGTACGCCGAACGTCCAGTCAGGCCTCGCGGTCGACTGGAACGAGCTCGCGCTGCCGTGGATCGACGACGTCGTGCCGTCCAAGACCGGGCTCGCGTGGACCACGACGATCGACGGGGGCGCGGGTGACGTGATGCTCGCCAGCTGGCGCGGCTCCTGGAATCCAGGCCGGCCGGTCACGGTGACCTGGCGCTACATCGGCCCACAGACCACCAACACCCTCGTACTGCCGCGGCTGCCATCCGCCTTCTCCGAGCTCGATCCGCAAGCCGCCGCGGGTGACACGACGCACACGATCGGGTCGGCCCAGGTCGTGTTCATGGACTACGAGGACATGACGTCGTACGCCCAGATCCGCCCACATGCGGAGAACTACCTGAGCAGCACCGTCGACGCCGAGACGATGTTTGGCGGGCTCGGCTTCACGCGACGAAGCGCCAGTCGCGGCGATCGATAGACTACAATCGGTCCGTGAAGGGCCTAGCCACGCTCGCGCTCGTCCTGGCCACTGGCTGCGGCGAGGTCGTCAAGAACAACAACGATGCCGACGGCGACATGAGTGATGACGCCGACGGTGACACCGACGCCGACGGCGACAACAGCGAGCCTGATGCGCCGCCAGCGCCCGTCGCCACGCGATTCCGAGCGCTGTCGTTCAACCGCGATGGACTGCCGGAACCGAACGCGACGTTCTTCGTGACCGATAGCAGTGGCGCGGTCATCGGTACGGGCCCCACCGACAGCGATGGCTACTTCACGCTCGACTTGATCGATGAGGTGACGGTGACGCTGATGAGAAAGGGCGCGGACAACGGCGAGGAGCTCCGCTACGAGCTCGAGACGTTGCTGGGAGTGAAGCCCGGCGACGACATCGTGTTCGGTCTTCCCGCTGCTCCGTCCGCGACGATCACGGCCACGATGGAAGCCTACGCGCCGACCATGGCCACACTCACCACGCCCTGCTTCAGCCAGAGCACGAACGTCGACGGGTACCTCAAGCTCGAGTTCACCGATGCGTGTCACGGTTCGACGTTCGAGGTCTTCGGCTACGCGGGCGTCGGTCGAAGCGCGACGTACTTCTATGCAGATGCGCAGCCGTTCATGGATAGCGGCTTGTTCGACACGCCGGCGTTCACCCGTACGGTCCAGCCGTTCACGATGACGCTCGTGAACATGCCCCTCACCATCGGCGCCGTGGCCGTGGGGCGTTCGACGCTCGTCGGCGCGCGTAGCGCATACTCGGCGGAGACCGAGGTGGAACTGATCGCGCCCACGGACACGGTCGACCTCGCGCTGACGTATCCGCCGGTCGTGGGCCTCCGCTCGGAGACGAACGTCACCCTCAACTCCAACGTGGGCCCCATGGTCTACCTCGACGAGGCGCGGCACGCAGACGGGGGACCTCTGCATATCGTCGACTTCAACGAGCGCCTGCTCCCGATCATCGATTCGGTCACCGTCGATCTGACGGGCATCCAGTGGACCGAGTCGGCGAATACCGGCATGGGCGATGCCGCCGGCGCCATCGCCTTTTACAGCTGGACCGACGAGACGCAGCGCCAGGTCGATGTGGCGTGGCGCGTGATCGGCCCGACGCTGACGTCTCCGCTCGCTCTACCGGCCATGTCCGCCTCGTTCGGAGTTCCCAATCCGGCGGACGCCATCGGTGTGGTCAACACGTTCGGCGGCGTCATCGGTATCGAGGTCGATCGCGTCGCCACGTACGACGAGCTGCGCCCCAACTTCGAGGTGTTCCTCTACACGACCGACACGGTCGAGGGGCTCTACCCGGGCGAGGGATTCACCATGCGGCGCACGCAGGCGACGACGAACACCAACAACGGGATCGCTCGCCAGCGGGGCGGGATGCTCCTCCCGTTGTCAGCGGCTGACCGCCGCGGCGCGCACGCGGGTCAGTAGCGCCGCCTTCGCGGTCGAGGGCAGGAACGACGCCCGCACCGCATTCTCCGCACACCTGACCAGCTCCGCCGCGGTGAGGTCGAGCGCCGCGACGAGGGCGCGGTAGTTGTCGGCGACGTAGCCGCCGAAGTACGCCGGATCGTCGGAGTTCACGGTCAGCACGACGCCCTGGCGCAGGAGCTTGGCGAAGTTGTGCTGGGCGAGGTCCTTCACCACGCACAGCTTGACGTTCGAGAGCGGGCATACCGTCAGGGGAATCTGGTCGCGCACGAGCCGAGCGACGAGCGCCGGGTCTTCATCGCAGCGGACGCCGTGATCGATCCGCTCGGCCTTCAGCAGGTCGAGGGCCTCCGTGATGTACTCGGCGGGACCTTCCTCGCCAGCATGCGCCACGACGCGGAGCCCCAGCCCGCGGGCCCGGGCGAACACGCGCTCGAACTTCGACGGCGGGTTGCCACGTTCGCCGGAATCGAGCCCCACTCCGACGAACTCGCTGAGATACGGCAGCGCGGCCTCGAGCGTCGCGAACGCATCCGCTTCCGGGAGATGGCGAAGGAAGCAGAGGATCAGATCCGACGTGATGCCGTAGCGCTTGTGCGCGTCCTCCATCGCATCGCGAAGGCCTCCGATGATGACGTCCATCGGCACGCCGCGGACGGTGTGCGTCTGCGGGTCGAAGAACAGCTCGGCGTGTACGACCCCGTCGGCGTACGCGCGGGTGAAGTACGAGCTCGCGAGCGCGTAGAAATCCGTGCGGTCGCGCAGGACATCGCAGCCGGCGTAGTACAGGTCGAGGAACGACTGGAGGTCGCTGAAGTTGTAGGCCGCGCGCACCGCCTCCACCGACGCGTAGGGCAGCGCGATGCCGTGCTTGGCGGCGAGGCCAAACATCAGCTCGGGCTCCAGGGTCCCTTCGATGTGCAGATGGAGCTCCACTTTCGGCAACCGCCGGATCAGGGACTCCCGGGCCACATCCAGTTTCTTCATTAGTGATCCGGTATCACGGCTTGCCCGAGAGGGGGCGGGTGGGTACGGTCCGACCCCTCATGACCGAGGCCACTGCTCCCGTGATCTTCGACGCCGTTCCGCCGCTGGCGGCCGAGCTGAGTCTTCCGCCGGCCTCCGTGGCTGCGGTGCTCGCATTGCTCGACGAAGGGAGCACGGTCCCGTTCATCGCGCGTTATCGCAAGGAACGAACGGGCGGCCTCGACGAGGTCCAGATCCGCGCCATCGAGGAGCGTCGCGAGTATCTCGTGGAGCTGGAGACCCGGCGGGCCGCGATCCTCGCGTCCATCGCCGAGCAGGGCAAGCTGACGCCCGAGCTCGAGGCGGCCATCAAGGCGGTCACGGGCAAGAGCGAGCTCGAGGACCTGTACGCCCCGTACCGCCCGCGCCGCAAGACGCGCGCCTCGGTCGCTCGCGAGAAGGGCCTCGAGCCGCTCGCGCTGCGCATCAAGAGCCAGTCGCTCGAGGGCAATGTCCTCGAGGAAGCCGCGGGTTATGGACTCGCCAGCGCCGACGAGGCGCTCGCGGGCGCTCGCGACATCGTGGCCGAGGGCATCGCCGATGCCGCTGATGTCCGCGCCTTCGTGCGCCGCGAGTACGCCGAGCACGGCGGGCTCGTGTCCGAGGTCGTCCCCGGCAAGGGCGACGAGCCGACGAAGTTCGAGCAGTACTACGCGTTCGGCGAGTCGGTGAAGACCATCCCGTCGCACCGCTTCATCGCGATTCGCCGCGGCGAGGCCGAGGGCGTGCTGCGCGCCCACGTGGCGGTCGACGCCGCGAAGGTCACCGCGGGCATCGAGAACATGGTCGGCCTCGTCGGCGAGTCGCCGTGGGCCGAGCAGCTCCGCCTCGCCGTCGCCGACGCTCACAAGCGCCTGCTCGCTCCTAGCGTCGAGAACGACGTTCGCGCCGAGCTGAAGGCGCGCAGCGACCAGGCCGCCGTCGACATCTTCGCCGGCAACCTGCGCAATCTCATGCTCGCGGCCCCGCTCGGTACGGCGAGCGTGATCGGCGTCGACCCCGGCCTGCGGACGGGCTGCAAGTGCGCCGCGATCGACGCGACCGGCAAGTTCCTCGGAACGGTCACCATCTACATCACCCAGGGCGATGCCCAGCTCGAGAAGGCCAAGGCGGACTTCCTCGACTTCGTGAAGAAGTTCGCGCCGCGCGCCATCGCCGTCGGCAACGGCACGGGGGGCCGGGAGGCCGAGGCCTTCGTGAAGAAGACGCTCGCGGAGGGACTCGCCGCGAGTGGTGACGCCACGGCCTCCAGCCCGAAGCCGTTCGTCGTGCAGGTGAACGAAGCGGGCGCCAGCGTGTACTCCGCGTCCGACCTCGCCCGCGAGGAGTTCCCCGAGCTCGACCTGACGATCCGCGGCGCCATCTCGATCGCGCGCCGTCTGCAGGACCCGCTCGCGGAGCTCGTGAAGATCGAGCCGAAGTCGATCGGCGTCGGTCAGTACCAGCACGATGTTCACCAGCCGCTCCTGTCGAAGAAGCTCGGCGATGTCGTCGAGAGCTGCGTGAACGCGATCGGTGTTGATCTCAACACCGCGAGCGCCTCGCTCCTCGGCTACGTCGCCGGCATCGGCAAGGCTCTCGCGAAGAAGATCGTCGTGCACCGCGACGCCGCGGGTGCCTTCTCGTCCCGCGCGCAGCTCCTGGACGTCCCCGGCCTCGGCCCCAAGGCGTTCGAGCAGGCCGCGGGCTTCTTGCGCATCCCCGGGGCGACGAACCCGCTCGATCGGTCGGCGGTTCACCCCGAGCGCTACGCTCTCGTCGAGACCATCGCGAAGGACGCCGGCGTGGAGCTGCCGCAGCTCGTCGGCAACCAGGAGCTCGTCGACAAGATCGACTTCAGCAAGTACGTCACGCCCGAGGTCGGCGAGCCCACACTCAAGGACATCGCCGCCGAGCTCGGCAAGCCGGGGCGCGATCCGCGTGCCGAGTTCTCGCCGCCGGCGTTCCGCGACGACGTCACGTCGATGGAAGACCTCAAGCCCGGCATGGTGCTGGAAGGCATCGTCACCAACGTGACGGCGTTTGGCGCTTTCGTCGACATCGGCGTGGACGA
>JALHPV010000065.1:26984-29090 GCA_022842285.1 Kofleriaceae bacterium | reverse complement strand
GAAGCCGCGCTGCTGGCGCTGATCCCGGAGATCCGGGAGGGCGCGACGCGGGACGGGCTGGGCCAGCGTTTCCTTGATCTGGTGCGGCAGGTGGCGCGGGTGCGTGGCACGGGCGGCATCACGGCGTGGGAATATGTGGGCTTCGGCGCGTCCCCCTGGGCCAGCCCGGGCGTGGTGGGGCGGGGCGATGTGGTGAAAGTGGATGTGGGCGCGGTGGTGGGCGGTTATTCGGCCGACCTAGCGCGCACCTTCACCTGCGGCCCGGCCAGCGCCCCGGCGCGGCAGGTGCATGCGGCGCTGCGGGACGCCTTCGAGGTGGGGCTGGCCATGTTCCGCCCCGGCGTGGCGCTGCGGGACATCCACGCCGCCTGCCTGACCGCCATGCATCAGGCGGGCTTTCCGAGCTATGCGCGCGGCCATTTCGGCCATGGCCTCGGCGCCTCCATCTGGTCGGAGGAGTTTCCCTATACCGCCGCCGACAGCGATGTGGTGCTGGAGCCGGGCATGGTGATGGCCTTCGAACTGCCCTGGTACCTGGACGGCCTCGGCGGCTTCATCGTGGAGGACATGCTGCTGGTGACGGAGACGGGCGCCGAGACGCTGGCCGGTGGCGGGCTGCCGCATGCGCTGGTGGAGCTGGGGTGAGCGGGGGGGGCGTCGGTCGGTAGTCCCCCCCCCCGAGTGGGGGGAGGGCTCCTCAGCCGGCGCGGTCGCGGTCGAGTTGCGCCAGGATTTCGGGCATGCGGTCCTGCGCCTGGGCGGACAGCGTCTCGAACAGGCTGTTGCCATGCGCGTCGATGCCGACGGTGACGGGGCCGAGGCCGTTCACCGAAAGCCGCACCAGGCGGTAATGCGCGACCAGGTCGTTCCAGGCGACCTCCTTCACCCCGGTAATGGCGCCCGAATGCAGCGGCGCGCCGCCGCCGAGGAAAGACAGGTAGACGCAGCCCACCTCCTGCATCGCCTGCCGGCACCCCGCATCCAGCCCACCCTTGCCGCCCACCGCCGTCAGGCCGAAGTGGCGGATCAGGCGGGGCATGATCGGGTTGAAGCGGGTGCTGGTGGTGGGGTTCATGTACAGAACCTCCAGCCCCCCATCCGCCGTGTCCTGGCTGTAGCTGCCGAGATGCAGCAGGGATCCGTTGCGGATATCGATGGGCGGGTCGCGCCCTTCGTCGGCGCAGGCCAGGATGCGGTGGTGCGTGGGCAGGCCGGCGGTGATGGTGATCTCGCCATCCAGCAGGATCATGTCCCCGGCCCGCAGGCTGCGGGCATCCTCCCGCGTCATCGGCATCTGGATGCGGCGATAGGCGGTCATTCCATTCGCTCCACGGTGCCATCGGCGTGGATGCGCGCGCGGGTGCGGCGGTTGATCCAGCAATTGAAGCAGACGGCGACGGGCGTGTAGCCATGGCCGGCGCTGTAATCGACATGCACGGCGAGCGCGGTGGTGTCGCCGCCGGTGCCCATTGGGCCGAAGCCGGTGGCGTTCACCGCGCGCAGCAGTCGTTCTTCCATCGCCGCCAGCACCGGTTCCGGATTCACGCTGCCGATCTGGCGATAGGTGGCCTTGCTGGCGATTTTTGCGGCCACGTCGAAGCTGCCGCCGATGCCAACGCCGATGATCACCGGTGGGCAATGCTGCGACCCCGCCGTCATCACCGCCTTCATCACATAGGCTTCGATATCGGCGAGCGATGGGAAGCTGAAGGTCTCGGCCTGCGCCCAGCGGCCGGAGCCGAGCGCCTTGGGCTGGCAGGCGATCTCGATCCAGTCGGCGCCGGATTCGACCTCCCACGTCACCAGGGGCATGTCCTTGCCCTGGTAGCCGCGTTCGTTGGTCAGCGGGTTCGTCACGTGTTTCAGCAGCGGGGGCTGGATGCGCGCCACCAACTCGGCAAAACCCTCGGTGATGGCGGCCTTGATGTCCCCCTCCCACCGCGCCTGCGCGCCGATTGTCACGCGAAAGACAGGCACGCCGGCATCGGAGCAGACGAAGCGGTCCGTCTGCTCGGCGCGGAGCGCGGAGCCCAGCATGATCTCCAGCACGCGCTGGGCGCCTTCATGGGTTTCGGTGGCCCGCGCACGACGCAGCGCGTCCTTGGT
>JALHPV010000065.1:0-26974 GCA_022842285.1 Kofleriaceae bacterium | reverse complement strand
CTTCAGGAGCATGTTGAGCGTCTTGCGGGCCCGTTCATTGGATTCGACGTCGCGCGCCCGGCGCAGCGCGTCCTTGGTGTCGTCGGGCACACGGCGCAGGGACCAGTCATACAACTGGGCGGACAGCGTCTTCACGGCATCCTGGGTGATGGGCATGCGGACAGGCTTTCCTTCCCCGAAAAGGTCATTACCCTGGCCTTTCCGGCATCATAGCCCCACAGGACACGTCCCATGCAAGCCACCCAGGCTGAATCCCTTCTGGTGATGACCGCGGTGCCCGCCGATCTGCGCCAGGCGCTGGAGGGTGCGGGCCACCGTCTGGTGGATCTTTCCACCCTGCCGCCAGGTCCGGTGGAGGGCTTCCGCATCGGCGTGACCAGTGCCATGGCCGGCTGCGATGCGGCGATGTTCGCCCGGGTGCCCGGGATGCGGATGCTGGCCAGCACCGGCACCGGGCTGGACCGCATCGACCTCGATGCCGCCCGCGCGCAGGGCTGCGCCGTGCTGAACACGCCGGATGTGCTGACGGAGGATACGGCGGATTACGCCATCGCCCTGCTGTATGGCATCGCCCGGCGCGTGGTGTACGCCGATGCCTTCGTGCGCTCCGGCGCCTGGGCCAAGGGCCGCGCGGAGTCCGGCACCAGGCTGTTCGGCAAGACCTGCGGCATCTTCGGCCTCGGCCGCATCGGGGCTGCGGTGGCGCGGCGGGCGCAGGGCATCGGCATGAAGGTGATCTGGTCCGGCCCGCGGCCGAAGCCGGAGGCGCCCTGGGCCCATGTGCCCTCCATCGCCGAACTGGCCGAACAATCCGACGTGCTGGTGATGTGCTGCCCCGGCGGGGCTGAAACCGCAGGCATCGTGAACGCGCAAATCCTGCGAAAACTCGGCCCGGCCGGCTTCCTGATCAACATCGCCCGCGGGTCCGTGGTGGATGAGCCGGCGCTGGTGGCGGCGCTGCGGGACGGCACCATCCGCGGTGCCGGCACGGATGTCTTTGCTTCGGAGCCCGTGCCGGACCCCGCGATGCTGGCCGCGCCGAACCTGGTGGTGGCGCCGCACTATGCCTCCCTGACCCGGGAGACGCGGGTGGACATCGTGCGGATGATCGTGGACGGCATCGCCGCCTTCCAGGCCGGCCGGCCGCATCATGATGCGACCCGTGCCTAGAGGGGGGGCGTAGACGGCGGCCTCGGAACCGGCTTAAGGTCATAGAACTGACCTAAGAAGCCCAGGAGGAAACAACCGTGTCCATGCTGCTGCACTGGTCGCCGCGCTCGCCCTTCGTGCGCAAGGTGATGGTCTTCGCGCATGAGACCGGGCTGTCCGATCGCATCGCCACCACCACCACACGCCGCGACAAGACACAGGCACAGCAGCTTCTTCATGGATCCTCCCTGCTGCCGATCGTAGAGGGGAGTCCGCGCCAGCGACATGATCTGACGCACTCTTCACGCCGCTATCGTTCGCCCGCGTACACGCCCGTCTCGAAGTCGGAGAGGCGCATCGGCGCCCCCAGGGCCCGGAGCTCGAAGCCCGGTGTCGCCGGGTAGCGCGTGCACCCGTTCACGGGCCAGTAGACCTCGGTGGTCGGGGCTCCGATGGTGAAGTACCGAAGGCCCTGGGCGTCGTCGATGCGAGCGATGCGCGCCACGTCGCAGCTACGCGGCACCTCGACGAAGGGCCGCTCCGTGCTGCAGTCCGGACCGAACAGCGTCCGCCCATTGAGCGTGCGCGCCGGCAAGCAGCGCGTCACCCCCTCGACGGTGGTGGCACTGCACGGAGCGTCGATCTGCGTGTCCCAGAGCATCGCACTCGCGAACGTGAGGGGGCCGTCGACGAGGCCGATGCGCTGCAAGCGCCGGCCGGGTACGTCGTCGATGGTGCGGGCGAGGCGAGCGAGCTCGATCGGCTCGCCCACGCGAAACGCGACCATGCCTGCGGGGCGCGACCCGAGGAAGCACGAGGTGCCGTCGGTGACATACACGTCGCCCTCGAAGACCGCGCCGATGCCGAGGTACGCGGGGCACCCATCCGACCGGTACTGGATCGCGAGCCGCGGTGCGGTCTCGGCGGGAGCGAAGGCCACGGCCTGCGTGCACGCCGCATCGGCGAAGGCATACGTGGAGACACCACCGAACGGCTCGCACGGCACGTCGTCGCCCGCGGTGACATTGGGGGCGCACAGCACCTGGTACGTCGAGTCGATGATGCCGACGGGAACCTGCCAGCCATCGTCGGTGGTGAGCAGCGGGACCTCGATGCGGTCCCCCTCCGCGGTCGTCTGACCGATGCGCGCGAGCGAGGTGATCGGCACCTGACTTCGCGTCGAGAAGTAGGGCAGCTCCTCGGTGACGGGCGTCGGCCCGGTGCACCGGCCGCTCGTCATCACGTACACCTCCGTCGGCGGCTCGATCGGCGCGCCCGCGCGGTACACGCGCACCGGGCCCTGATCGAACGCCACGAAGTGCGTCGGAAACAGGTCCGTGCGGGCACGCCCCACCGCCACCGTACATGCCGCGTCGAGGAACACGGCCTCGTCGCCCGTCGGGACGCAACGCAGGCCATCGTCGTCGAAGATCCCCGTCACCGTGTTCCCCGGCGTCCCGGCCGTCTGCGCCCGACAGCTCGTGCCTTCCACCGCGTCGAAGGCCGTGGCCGGATCGACCTGCCGGGAGCCATCGGCATAGCGATACGTCTGGAGCTTGAGTCGCTCTCCGCTCGTCGCCTCGGCCGGCACGCCCACCGCGAGGTTGTCGCCGCACGCCCCGAGCAGGCACAGCACCACCGTCGCACCGCAGGCCGCGCGCCTCATGGGATGTACTCCACGCCGATCGAGGGGAAGATCGGCAAGCCGCGCGTATAGCTTCCGCGCGAGAAGTCCGCGTTGTACGTGATGCCCTCGGCGTTCTTGCGATTCAGGACGTTCTGCACGTCGACGTAGAGGTTCATGACGCCCCACGGGCGGCGCCACGTGCGATCGACGCGCAGGTCGAGCTGGAAGAAGTCCGGCAAGCGCTCCGAGAGCGTGGGGCCGTCGAGCGGCACCCAGCCGCCATCGTCCTCGCGGTAGGCCGCGGCCACCGGGGTGTAGGGATTACCCGTCGCGTAGCGAACGCGGGCCCCGACGCGCCACCGGGGGCTGATCGCGTACGTGCCGACCGCGGTGAGAGAGTGAGGTTGGTCGAGGACGTAGGGCGTCGTGACATCGCCGCGCGTCGGGTTGCGCCGGAAGGCGCGTGCGTACGTGTACGCGACCCAGCCGGTCCACGCGCCGACGTTCTTGCGGGCGATGAGCTCGAGCCCGTACGCATGTCCCGCGCCGATCGCCTCGCGGTAGCTGTAGGAGCCGAACTGCGCATCGACGAGCTCGCGACTGATGCCGAACAGGCCGCCGGACTCGGTACCACCGCTGTCCGAGATCGGGGTCGCCGAGCTGACAGCGTCGACGGGGAGCTCCGACAGCTTCGCCGCGTACGCGGTGGCCGCCAGCTCGCCGATATCTCCGACGACGCGCTTGAGCGTGACCGCACCACTCGTGGCCGCCGAGCCGAGCATGCGCCGCTCGCCGAAGATCGGATCGAGATCGGTGACGAGCGGCGGCGCATGGTAGCGCCCGGCCGCCACGACGAGTGACAGATCGGGCTGGAGCTGGGCATCGATGGTGAGGCGCGGATCGAGCGTCCATTGCTCCGACAGTCCGAAGCGGTCTCCGCGCAGCCCCGGTCGGATCGCGACCCGATCATCCAGGACAAACCACGACTGCTCGATGTACGCGCCCGCATCGAGGGCCCAGCGCTCCAACGAGCGCTGGATGGGCGTATCCGGCGAGGGGTCCATCGGCGTCGGGGGCGGCGTGTTCAGCATGTCGTACGAGTTCCACGCGGCGCTCACGTCGACGCCGCTGGTCAGGGTGCCGCCGAGCACGGCCGTCGCCACCTCCGCGCGGACCGCGAGCGGCACGGTGACGCGGTGCATGCCCTTGTCGACCATCTTGTGAACGGCGCGCGCCTCGATGTCATCGACACCGATACTCGGCACGACGAGCACGGTGGTGGGACCGGCGATCGCCCGGTAGCGCGCGGCCAGGCGCACGAAGCGTTGCGTGTAAAGAAACGACTGCACGTTGCTCGTATCGATGCCGCCGGTGCTGTCGTCGTTCGTCGCGAGCTCCACGCGATCGTCGGAGGCGAAGAGCAGCCCCATCCATCGCCCGTCATCGGACTCCCACCGCACCTGAGCGTCGCCGTAGCGCGGCAGCAGCGCGAGATCGATGCTCGCGGCGGCGATGATCGCGTCGAAGTACGAGCGCCGCACCCCCACCAGCCAGCCGTCGCCCTCGGCGAGCGCCGCCGCATGGATCAAGCTCAGCTCACCACCCACGCGCCAGTGATCACGCCGCCCCGTGCGCGACTCGACCGTCGCCACGCCCCCGAGACCGCGGCCATACCGCACGCGCGCCCCACCCGGCTGCAAGGTCACCGCCGCCGTCGCGCCCGTCGGCAAGAACGAAGCGAGCCCCCCGAAGTGATAGAGCAGCGGCACCTCGACGTCGTCGAGATAGACCCTCGTGTCGCGCGGCGCCGTGCCACGCAGCGCGAGCCCACCGAGCCCGTACGGCGTCCGCGACACGCCCGGCAGGCTCTGCAGCGCGCGCAGCACGTCGTTACCGGCCCCAGGCTGCGTGCGGATCTGCTCCGTGCCGAGCTGCAATGGCGGCCGCAGCGGGGCCCGGCCCGACACGCGGATGAGCTCGCGCGAGCCCGTTGCGGCCGCGAGGCGCACGGTCAGCGTGCTCCCCGTCGTCGTCGCGCCGAAGTACTCGCCGTAGCCATCCGCGATGACGAGCACGTCGAGGCGTCCGAACGGCAGCTTCTCGAGGCGAAACGTCCCATCCGCGTCCGTCGTCGCCTCCGCGCCGCCCACGCTCACGAATGCATCCGCGATCGGCTGCCCGGTCGCCTGGTCGGTGACGCTCCCGCGCACCGTCCGCTCGGCGTACGCACTCGCCGTGGCGGCAAGCAGCACGACCGCTGCTCCTACACCAACGCGAGCGACACCCACCCGGCGACCCTACCCGGTTTCCCTGCGCGCAGCCGCCCGCCCCGAGCGCTCTAGTGACGCGCGCGACGGTCGGGCTTCACCGGCGCCGTCGCATCTCCCGGACCATCCGGCCGCACCTTGCCCTTCGTCTGGGCCTGCCGCACGACGTTGTCGTCGTCGGTCTGCCGCTGGAGCGTACGCGGACTCGTCTTGGTCGCCTGCTTCGGCAAGGGCTTCGTCGGCATCACCCGGACACGTGCGATCCGCGTGCCGACGCGCGCTAGAACCAGGTCATGGGCGAATCCCGCACACCCGATCTGCCCTTCGATCCGGGCCCCGCTGTCGAGACCCTCTCGCCCGACCTCCGGTGCCCACAGTGCGCCTCGCCCGAGGTCTACGACGACCCGGGCAGCGCGATGCTTCACTACTCGTTCCTGCGCTGCCGCCGCTGCAACTTCGGCGAGGAGATCAGCTCGATCTCCGCTGTCTCCCGCTGGCGTACAATGACGCCGTGACGCGGGTCGGTCTGCTTCTCCTCGTGGTGGCGTGCTCGTCGTCGAAGGAGGCGCCGAAGGCCGAGCAGCCACCCGCTGCCCCGGGCGAGCCGCCGCCGGCGGCCCCCGACAACTCGCCGCGAGGCCTCTGCATGCGCGGCTGCACCAAGGTCCTCGGCTGCGCGGGAGCCGCCGCCGATCAGATCGGGCCATGCGTGGAGAGCTGCGCCGTCGGCATGCCGCAGCAGGCGCAGATCGAGCAACTCGAGGCGCTGTCGTGCGAGCAGCTCGCGGCGGCCGCAGCGGGCGGCGCCGCCCCCACGGGCGGGACGGGGTGCACCGCCGATTGCCGCGGCTGCGTGGGCGACGATTCGAGCTGCTATGCGGCGGCCGGAGGCGCGCACGGCATCCCCTGCGATCCGTGCTGCTGCGCGCCCGGCGGTCCATCGCCGACGTGGCGCACCGAGTAGCGACGGCTCGCGGTCGCCCCATGCGGTCACGCGGTACGACAGCCACGGTAGTATGCGGGGCACATGGTGAAGTCGTGGATCGTTGGTCTCGGTCTTGGGGTGGCGGCGGCGTGCAGCAAGGGAGCCGACCCCGCAGCCGGCGACAAGGGCGGCGCGCCCCAGAAGCAGGGCGAGGCCCCTGCCTCGAAGGAGCCGAAGTCAGCCATCGCCGCGGAGAGCGCGGTCTACCGCCCGGTCTTCACGACGAAGGACGGCGAGCAGTCGGCCGGCACGGCGTTCGTCGCCAAGTTCGCGGCGGGTGGTCCGTCGTACCTCGTGACCGCACACCACCTCTTCGGCGAGGACGGTGGTCTCGACCGCGAGTACGCCTCCTCGGAGCTGCCGGGCTTCGTGTCGAAGGTGGCGGCGACCAGCATCGAGAAGCAGCCCGCGCTCACCGCCGGTGCGGCGATCGAGATCAAGGGCGCGAAGAAGTACGGCCCGCATGCATTCACGGACCTGGCCGTGTTCCCCGTGACCGCGCCCGCCGACGCTCCGGCGCTCGTCTTCGCGACGACCAGGCCGGCGGAAGGCGCGCCGGTCTGGCTGATCGCTCCGACCGACGGCGGCTCGACCGTGCGCCACGCGGGCAAGGTCGTGCAGGCCGACGACGAGGGCATCGGCTTCGCCTTCGACGACGGTTCGATCAAGCTCCGCGGGACGAGCGGGGGCCCCATCGTCAACGCGGCCGGCAACGTCGTCGGCATCTTCGCCGCGAGCGGCAACATGGACGGCAAGACCGTCGGCTTCGGCACGCCGGCGTGGACCGCGACGAAGCTCGCCGCCGACTCCGGCGTGAAGTAGCGATCAGGGACGCGTGAAGGTGCTGTCGAGCGTCGCTCGCATGCCGCAGTAGTAGCGGCAGCCGTTGGCCGTGATCGTGAGCAGCGTGGCCGTCACGTCCAGCGTGAGCTCGCATTCGCCCTCGTCGTCAGAGGGCGGTGCGGTGAGCCGATATCGCCGACCGGCCTCGACGGGCTGGAGCGTCCCCTCGAACGTGCACGTGTGGAAGTTCGCCCCGAGCGTCTCGAGCTCGACCGCGATGCTGCCATCGCCACTCTCGCGGATGACGAGGCGATCCTCGCCGACCTCCTCGCAATCGACGCCGCTGCCGTCCTCGCACATCCCCACAGTGGTGCGCTTCTCGAGATAGGTCCCGGCCAGCGGCCGGGCGGGCGCCGCGGGTTCGCTACTCGTCGCAGCGGTGTTCGACGCGACCACGGGCGCGGGCGGGGGCGGCCCCCCGCAGCCAGCAATGAGCGCGACACCGAGGGCGAGCGGGGCGAACGACATCCGCGCAACCTACACCGCGGTCGGCGCTACTTGGTTTGCTCGCCGACGTGCTTGGTGCGCTCGAGCCACCGGTTCAGATCGACCATCGTGCCACCATCGAGCGAATGCGAATCCTCGGCTTGATCGCGCTCGCGGCCTGCGGGCGGAGCGCTCCCGCGGCGTCGTCGAGTCCAGCCGTCGCACCTGCGCCGCCGACAGCGGCGCGGCTCGTCGCCGAGCTCGCGGAGACCTACGCACGGCTCCCGACCTACGCGGATCACGGCGTCATCACGACCGGGTACAGCACGAACGGAGTCCGGACCACGAGGTCGACGCGGTCGTTCGAGACCCGCTTCATGCGCGGCAAGCGGTTCGCGTTCGACGTCCGCAACGAGGACGCGCCGTCGAAGGGCCACGTGATCTGGTCGGACGGATCGCACACCTACAACCGGTCGTTCGATCCAGCGCGCACGCTCGATCACGGAGCCGACCTCGCGCTCGCGGTCTCGCTCGTGGCCACGCCGTCGAACGGCGCCGCATACACGATCCCGCGACTACTCGCGCCCGATCGCATCACCGGCCCCGCCATCACGGAGCTCGACGACCTCGTGCTCGTCGGGCTCGAGCCCGTTGACGATCATCCGTGCTGGATCGTGCGCGGCACCCGCATGCATGACGGTGACCGCCAGCAGGTCGAGCTCGCGATCGATCGAGAGCTCCGACTGCTTCGCCGGGTCGCGCTCGGCGAACCCACCAGCGCCATGATCGCGACGTACTCGCCCGAGCGGGCGCCCCCGCTCGACCTCGCGCAGATCGCACCGCCCGACTTCTCGGACGACTACGCGGCGACCTCGGAGCTCGCGACCTCGCTCCGCGCGGCGCTGAACACGAAGGCGCCGCCCTTCGAGGCGGCACTCCTCGACGGCACGGGCACGCTCACGCTGGCGCAACACGCGGGGAACGTCGTGCTGCTCGACTTCTGGGCGACCTGGTGTGGCCCGTGTCGGACGTCGATTCCGCGGCTCGTCGCGCTCCACGAGAAGTATGCCGCGCGCGGGCTCGTGGTCATCGGGCTGTCGAGCGAGGAGGCCGCCGACATCGCTCCCTTCGCGAACGACGCCGGGATCACGTACTCCCTCGGCATCGACGAGGACCGCGAGGCCAGCAAGGCCTACGGTGCGGTCGCGCTGCCGATGATGGTCGTGATCGACCGGACCGGCACGATCCGGCACGTGGCCCTCGGCATCGGCGACCTGGACGTGATCGACGCGGTGATCGATGGCCTGCTGAGGCGCTGACCTCAGCCGGCGCGCCCGGCGTCCCGAGCGAACGCTCGGGAGGTCGTGACGCATAAATGGTGGAGACGCAGGGAGTCGAACCCTGGTCCGAGGATGTGTCAGAACGAACGTCTACGCGTGTAGGCTCGCCATTTGAGGTCTCGCTCCTACCGACGACGGCCGGCCTGCAGGAGCAACAAGTCAACTACGTTTCGGTCTCCCTGCGCTGACGGTTCGGGGACCTAGCCTGATTGTGTCGGTGCTTTGCGGCTCCAGACGGAAGCTGCAGGCACCGTCGTCACTTAGTTTTAGCTAAGCGGCGAGAGCAACGCTCGACGTGTTGTCGTTCGCAGTTGCGTTGTTTGCCCATTTTTACGTGGCCATGGGCGCCACGACGCGCTGTCCGAGCCTCGACATCCCCGTCGAAGCCGGTACGTCCCCATTTCAAAGAGCAGGTGCAGGATGGGGCCGGACGGGGCTGCCGTCAATCAGAGACATTCGGTGATCGCGGAGGTTCGCGGCTTCACATGCACTGGCTGCCGACGCAGACCCCGCTCTCGCAATCCCAGTCGTCGATGCACGCGCCGCTGGTCAGGCACGGCTCGCAGGGGCCGCCGCAGTCGACGTCGGACTCGAGGCCGTTCGACGCGCCATCGGAGCAGGTCGCCGCCCCGCAGGTGCCAGCGTCACAGGCTCCGCTGACGCAGTCGGAGGCCAGGACGCACACGTTGGTGTCACCGCATGGCTGGCAGTCGCCGCCACAGTCGATATCGGTCTCGGTGCCGTTGGGGATGCGGTCGAAGCAGCTCGGCGCGGACGGCTCGCGGCACCGCCCCTCGGCGCACGGGGTGAGGTGGTAGCGGACCCAGAACGAGATGTACCGGTCGCGGAGGTCGGGCTGGAACAACGAGCGCATGACGTCGCCTTCCGTGACCTCGGCGGGGTCGAGTACGCCGTCTTCGTTCGTGTCGAGGAGTCGCGAGAAATCGAGGTGGGCGCGCGGATTGGCGGCGATCATCTGGACGAGGCGCTCCCCGGTCTCGCGCTTGAGCTCCGCCGCGTCGATGCCGCCGCGGATGACGAGATCGTAGCCGCCGCGCGGTGACGGCTCGAGATCCATCTCGAGCAGATGCGCCTCGAGGAGGCTCGCGTCGGCGTCGCGCACGACCGGGAGGACCAGCGTCGCGCGGCCGGGGAGGTCCGTGGTCTGCGTGCGGTTGGACGCGAAGCGACCCGCGATGAACTGTCCTCCCACGGGAATCCACGATGCCCCGTCGAAGCCGATGAAGCGCACGGCGGCCTCCTCTGCGTTCTCGAGGTCGGCGGCGATGATCTCCACCGTCGACTCGATCGAGCCCGCGCGAACCTGGTCATTGCCCGCGGCCGTCGTGCCCTGAAGAGCCACGAGCGTCGCGACGAGCGAGTTGAGCAGGTGGTCGGCGCGGCGGTCGCCATCGAGGTCGGCGGCCAGGGCGGCACTCCCGTCGCGGGCACGCACGATATCGATCTCGTCCACGACGAACCGATGCAGGGGTCCGGTCTCGGGGGGCAGGATGTCGGACGACGCTTCGTCCGCACACGCGGAGACGACGAGGGCGAGAGCGAGAGCGGCAGCGCGGTTCATGATGTGGCAGCTAGCAGTGGTCGTGCCACTCGACCGGTGCGGCGAGGCGGGCAATCTGAGCGGGTGGGACGTCGAGAAGCTGACAAGAATGTCAGGAACTGCGGTCCGCGATGGCGATGGTTTCCACAGCCGAGGTCGCGATGCGGCGACCGTCATCGCCGACGAGGGCCGCGGCAGAAGCTGGCAAGTGGGCCCGGGCTGCATCGGCGAGCGAGACGTCGTCCACGAGCTCGAAGCCGCGCCCCTGGAGGTAGCCGGGGAGCGCGCCCGGATCCCAGCCGAAGCGCCACGGCTCGCCGATGCCCGAGACGGCCAGCGAGATGGCGCGCGTGACGAGCGACGGCTGGCGCAGGCGATCCGACGTGAAGTACGTCATCGCGAGCTGCGAGTGGGGCGCGCTGAAGGCGGCAATGGCGCGCAGCGACGCATCGATCGCCTCGGGCGTCAGGTACATCGTCACGCCCTCCCAGATGGTGAGCGTCGGCGCCGCCGGGTCATGGCCCTGGGTGGCGAGCGCGGCGGGCAGCTCGGCCATGGGGCGCTCCTCGAAGTGCCAGGTCACGTACGTGCTCGGCGAGTCGACGCCCAGGCGGTCCAGCACCCGTCGCTTGTGCTGCTGGGTGGCGGGATGGTCGACCTCGAACACGGCCGTGTCGGCGAGCTCGGGCAGGCGCAGGGCGCGACAGTCATAGCCCGCGCCGAGCTGCACCAGCTGCCGGCCACCGCCGTCCACGAACGCGCGCA
The DNA here is from genome assembly GCA_022842285.1 of Kofleriaceae bacterium. GTDB lineage: Bacteria > Myxococcota_A > Polyangia > Haliangiales > Haliangiaceae > JABFXX01. The sequence goes on along the minus strand of JALHPV010000065.1, from coordinate 16,011 downwards.
CCGCATCGTCGATGACCCGCGTGCGGATCTGCATGTAGAGGATCCACCGGAGGAGGGGCGGCAACGTCACGAGGGCCTCTCCCGGGGCCTTGCCGACGCCCCGCTCGATCACCTTCGCGAGGAGCGGCGATGCGAAGGCGGCCCCGTAGGGATCATCGGCCAGCTGGAGCTCGGGCGGGAGCAGGCGCCCGGCGTGCCGGCTCAAGGCGACCCAGGCGGCAGTGCGGCTCGGCGTCTCGTCACGCATGCAGGCCCGCATGGTATCAGTGCGGCATGCGGTACCTGCACACGATGGTGCGCGTGCGTGACCTCCCGGCCGCCGTGCACTTCTTCTGCACGGGCCTCGGGCTCCAGGAGCTACGCCGCCGCGACAGCGAGAGCGGCCGCTATACCCTCGTGTTCCTCGGCGAGCGCGAGGGCGACGGGCCGCAGCTCGAGCTGACCCACAACTGGGACCAGACCGACGACTACTCCGTCGGGCGCAACTTCGGGCATGTCGCCTACGAGGTCGACGACATCTACGCCGCGTGCCAGCGCTTCATCGACGCGGGGTACGTCATCAGCCGCCCGCCCCGCGACGGCCGCATGGCCTTCGTCCGCTCTCCGGACAAGATCAGCGTCGAGCTCCTGCAGGCGGGCGCGGCGAAGGCCCCGGCCGAGCCGTGGACCTCGATGCCCAACGTCGGCGAGTGGTAGCGATGACGGCCCCGCCCAAGCCCAAGACGCCGAAGCCGGCGAAGGATCACCTGAAGGTCATCGCGACCAACCGCAAGGCGACGCACGACTTTCACATCCACGAGCGGCTGGAAGCCGGCCTCGTCCTCGTCGGGAGCGAGGTCAAGTCGCTCCGCGACGCCAAGGTCACGCTGGCCGACGGCTGGGTGGAGATCAAGAAGGGTCAGGCCTACCTCCACGGCATCCAGATCAACGAGTACCAGCAGGCCACGCGCTGGAATCACGACGTCGAGCGCATCCGCAAGCTCCTCATGCACAAGCGCGAGATCGAGAAGCTCGGCACCAAGGTCTCGATCAAGGGCTACACGCTGATCCCCCTGCAGCTCTACTTCAAGGGCTCACGCGTGAAGGTCGAGCTCGCGCTCGTCACCAACAAGCAGCACCACGACAAGCGCCAGACCAAGCGCGAAGCCGACGACAAGCGCGAGATGGATCGCGCGATGAAGTCGAAGAACCGCCAGAGCTAGTCCTCCGAGAGCAGCGCGCGCACGTCCTGCCACGGCGTGGTGCACGGGCGACCGTTCGCGACGTCGTAGGCCGCGACCGTCCGATCGGGGCGCACGGCGACGATCGCCGCGCTGCGCGTGCCGTAGCTCTCCGTGTGGATGCACAGCGCCTGGAGCTGGCGCAGGAGCTCGTGCGGAAATGGCGACTCGGGGCCGGGCGGCGGCACGGCGGAGAGCTCCGGCAGCGCGTGATCGGCGAGCATCGCGCGCAGGGCGGTCGACAGCGCGGGCCACGGCGCATCCAGGTACGGCCGGACCAGCGCCTCCGCGCGGAGCGTCTTCGGGTACTCGGGCGAGTCGATCCGATCGTTGGCCAGCACCCAGAGTCCGGGCGCGAGGGTCTCGACGTGAAGCTCGGCGATGTCGTGGCGCGCATACGCGACCAGCAGCTCGCGGCCGTCACCGACCAGCAGGTTGAACGGGTTGTAGCGGCGCGCGTCCGTGGCCGTGAGGAGGGCCCGCACCTCGGCCAGCGAGCCGGCGGCGAGGGCCGCCATCACGAGGGCCCCCCGCGAGAGCCGGTCGGGTGCGGGCGGCTTGCCCGTACGCTGGTTCGTGACGCCCACGACGAGGCCCGACGGCGTGACGCCCAGCCACGTACCGCCCGCGAGCGAGTCGCGCCCGCCGACGATGCGCGGCGACTCGGAGAGGCGGATGGCTCCCGTGGCCGGCCGGGCGTAGGCCTCGTCCCGGTTGGCGGCGATGACGAGCGGCAGGTCCGGCCGGAGGCCGTGCAGCGCCACGATCGTGCACATGGGCGGACCATATCCCGCTTGCACGGGTCCGTTATTACGGATATCTGTACGTTATCTCATGCATGCCGAGACCTTGGCCGTCTACGACCGGCACGTCCCGCATCTTCACAACGCTGGCGAGGAGCTCCGGGCGCGCCTCGTGACGTGGCTCGCGGCGGATGCCTCGCTGCAGGTGCACTCCGTGACGTTGCGCGTGAAGGACCGCACGAGCCTGGCGGCGAAGCTGACGCGACCGGACCGCACGTACGCGGAGCTGTGGGAGGTGACCGATACCGTCGGGATCCGGATCATCACGTACTTCGCGGATGGCGTGGAGCGCGTGGCGCAGCTGGTCGAGCAGAACCTCGCCGTCGACTTCCAGCACACCGTCGACAAGCGCCGCGAGCGCGAGGACGGGACGTTCGGCTATCGCTCGCTGCACTACGTCTGCAAGCTGGCGGGGGCGGGCCTGCCGGCCGGAGCGCGCGTCGAGATCCAGGTCCGCACGATGCTGGAGCACGCGTGGGCCGCGATCGAGCACACCGTCGGCTACAAGGCGCAGGAGTCGATTCCGCTGGCGGCCCGGCGCCGGCTGTCGCGACTGGCGGGCCTGCTCGAGCTGGCCGATCAGGAGTTCGTGGCGATTCGCGCCGAGCTCGACGAGTACGCCTCCAACTTGCCCGATCGCATCCTGGCGGCCGACACCGAGGTCCCCCTCGATCGCATGTCCCTGGGGCTCCTCCTCGACCAGCCCGATGTCCGGGCCGCCGATGCCGCGATCGCCGCGGAGCTCGGCAAGCCCGTCGGCACCGACGTGTTCTATCCCGAATATCTCGTGCGCATGCTCCACACCTCCGGCGTCGAGACCGTCGCCGCCGCGCGCGCCGCGCTCGACAAGCATCGCCCTACCCTGCTCGCGATGGTCGGCCCCTACTTCCGGTTCGCGACCGCAGCCTGGCGCTTGAACCCGACGACGCTCCTGCGCGGCTACTCGCTGTTCTTCCTCGCACACGCCCTCGTGCTCGCCGCGCCGACGCTCGGGGTCACCAAGGTGGCACGGCTCACCGCGCTGTATCAGGCGACGGACTACCCCGACGATCCGCGCGAGGCTCAGCGGGTCGCCGGTGCGCTCGTCGAGGCGATCAGCCCGCGGGACTCAAGTCCGACTTGATTTTCAGTCGCGGTGATACGGCTCGCCGCGCAGGATCTTGAAGGCGCGGTAGAGCTGCTCGATCACGAGGAGCCGCACGAGGCGATGGGCGATCGTGAGCTGGCCGAAGCTGATGAGCTTCTTCGCGCGCTTGCGGAGCTCGTCGCTGTGACCGTCGGCGCCGCCGATCGCGAACCACACCGGGGCGCCGCCGCCGCGGAGCTGCTCGGTGCCGATGAGCTCGGAGAACGCCGCGCTCGACATCGAGGTGCCGCGCTCGTCGAAGGCGTAGAGCTGAGCCGTCGCGGGAAGCGCGGCGAGGACCGCGGCCTCGTCCTTGAACTCCGTGACCGCGAGCGTGCAGTACGGACGGAGGCGCTTCGTGTACTCCGCCTCGGCGGCCAGGAAGTAGCTCTCCTTGAGCTTGCCGATGACGGCGAGCGTCAGCTTCATGGAAGCGCGAGCGTCACGACACGTCGGCGTAGCCGTCGTCGGCGGGGATGCGGGCCTCTTCGGGCACGTCGATCTCGACGCGCGGGGCGTCGTTCCAGAGGCCCTCGAGATCGTAGTGCTCGCGGGCCGTGTGGTTGAAGACGTGGACGACGAAGTCGCCGTAGTCGAGCAACGCCCACTGGCCGGTGCGCGCACCTTCGGAGCTGATCACCGTCACGCCCTCCTGCTTCAGCCCGGCCGCGATGCCGTCGGCGATCGCGTCGACCTGGCGGTCCGAGCGGCCCGAGAGCACGAGCTGGTAGTTACAGAACGAGCAGAGCTCGCGCACGTCGAGCAGCACCGGCTCGAGCGCCTTCTTGTCGAGACCGAGCGCGAGGGCGCGCAAGGCTTCCTCGAGTCCGCCGACATTTTCGCTCGACCCACTGCCCTTACGCTTCGCTGCTGCCTTCTTCTGAGTCATGCGCGCCCTGATGCTCCTTGGGTCCTAACGGACCTGCCCGCTGCCGCGTACCACGAACTTGAGCGTGGTCAAACCCTCTGCGCCCATTGGCCCGTAGGCATGGAGGCGGGTGGTCGAAATCCCGATCTCGGCCCCGAGGCCCAGCTCGCCGCCGTCCGCGAACCGGGTGGAGGCGTTGACCATGACCGTGGACGAGTCGACCTCACGCACCCAGCGCTCGGCGGCGGCCGGGTCGGCGGTGATGATCGCCTCGGTGTGCGAGGAGCCGTACTGCTCGATGTGCGCGATCGCCGCTGCGATGTCGTCGACGACGCGGACGGCCAGGACCAGGTCCAGGTACTCGGCGTACCAGTCGTCCTCGGTGGCCGGACGCGCCGATGGCGCCAGCGCCTGCACCGTGGCGTCGCCCCGGAGCTCGACCCGCCCGGCCAGCTGCGCGACGAGCAGCGGGATGAACCGCTCGGCGATCGCCCGGTCCACGAGCACCGTCTCGACGGCGTTGCACACGCCCGGGCGCGAGACCTTGGCGTTCTCGACGATCCGCGCCGCCATCTCCAGGTCGGCGGCCGCGTGGACGTAGACGTGGCAGACGCCCTTGTAGTGCTTGATGACCGGCACGCGGGCGTGCTCGGCGACGTAGCGAATGAGCCCTTCGCCCCCGCGCGGGATGCAGAGGTCGATCAGCTCGTCGAGCTTCACCAGCTCCGCGATGGCCTCGCGATCGGTCGTCGGTACGAGCTGGACCGCTGCCGCGGGCAGGCCCACCGCCCGGAGCCCCGCCTGCACCGCCGCCAGGAGCGCCCGGTTGCTCTCCTGCGCCTCGCGCCCACCGCGCAGGATGCAAGCGTTGCCGGACTTCAGGCACAGCGCCGCCGCATCCGTCGTCACGTTCGGGCGGGCCTCGTAGATCATGAGCACGACCCCGAGCGGGATCCGCTGCCGCGCGACCGCGAGGCCGTTGGGCCGCGTCTCCTCGCGCTCGATGCGGCCGATCAGATCCGGCGCCGCGGCCACCTCGCGCACCGCGGCCGCGAGACCGGCAACGCGCTTGGGGTCGAGCTTCAGGCGGTCACGCATCGCCGCGGCCAGGGCGGCCCCGGCGGCGAGGTCGGCCTCGTTCGCGGCGAGGATCTGCGCCTCCTGCGCGAGGATCGCATCGGCGATCGCGTGGAGCGCCCGCGTCCGCGTTTCCGCCGAGACCTTCGCCACGACGCGAGCGGCGGCCTTCGCTGCGACGGCGACGTCACGCACCTGGGTCATAGGATCACGAGGTCATCTCGGTGGATCGCTTCGTCGGTGCTCTTGTACCCGAGGGTCGCCTCGATGGCCGTCGATTGCAAACCCAATATCTTCCGCAGCTCCGCCGCCGGATAGGCCACGAGGCCACGCGCCAGCTCGATGCCGTCGGCGCTCGTGACCGCCACCGTGTCCCCGAGATCGAACTCACCCTCGACCGCGGTGATGCCCGCCGGCAGGAGACTCTTACCGCCCTGCTTCATCGCGCGCACCGCACCCTCGTCGACGACGAGCTTGCCGGCCGGCTTCGCCCCGAACGCGATCCAGTGCTTGCGCGCGGACAGCGTGCTCGCGCCGCGCGGCGGAACGAAGAGCGTTCCAATGTCGTCACCGGCGAGCACGCGCAGCAGGACATCCTGCTCGCGCCCCGGCGCCACGATCGCCGGCACGCCCGTGCGCGTCACGATGCGCGCCGAGCCCACCTTGCTGGCCATGCCGCCCGAGCCCACGCCGCTCGTCGAGCCCCCCGCGACCGGAGCGGCCTCGCGCTCGATGTCGTGCACGATCGGCATGCGGACGCCGTCGGCCCCCCGCACGCCCTCGACATCCGTCAGGATCACGAGCGCGTCGGCGCTGATCAAGTTGCAGACGAGCGCCGCGAGCTGGTCGTTGTCGCCGAACTTGATCTCCTCGGTCGCGACGGTGTCGTTCTCGTTGATGATCGGCACCGCGTCGTGGTCGAGCAGCGCCCGCAGCGTCTGGCGCGCCGACAGGAACCGTCGCCGATCGCCGAGGTCGTCGTGCGTCAGCAGCACCTGGCCGATCGCCACGCCGTGCACGCCGAACGCGGCCTCCCAGTGCTGCATCAGCCGGCTCTGGCCGACGGCGGCGGCCGCTTGCAGCGCCGGCAGCTCCGTCGGTCGCGCCGCCATGGCGAGCCGCTTCACGCCGAGCGCGATCGCTCCCGAGCTCACGACCACCACCTCGATCGCCCGCGCTCGCAGCGTCGCGATCTGATCCGCGATCGTCGCGGGGCGCGACATCGGCCCGTCGGCGAGCAGACGGCTCCCGATCTTGACGACCACCCGGCGACATCCCGTGAGCGCCTCGCGCTCGGGCGACCGGATCACGTGCGGGCCTTGAGCGGCGATCCACCCGCACCGCCATCCGGCGGCGCTTCGCCCTGCGCACGGGCACGGCTCGACATGAGCGCGCGCCAGCGCCGATCGAGGTTCTCGATCACGCCATCGACGTACGGGTTGCCCTCGGCGGAGAGCTGCAGCTCGACGGCGGCAACCGTGCGGCCCAGGAAGTTCGAGCTGCTCGCGAGGGCGGTCTCGACGGCGCGGTCCACGTCCTCCACCGCCTCGGCCTCGGTGACCTCCGAGGTCACGCTCTTCTTCGCGAGCAGCTTGCGCAGCGCACCACCCGACGCCAGATCGGCGAGCTCGAGGGGAGCGCGCACCGCGGCCCGTGCCGCCGCGAGCGCACCGCGCCGGAACGGATGGAACGAGAGCGCGCCCACCGTGTTCTCGATCGCCTTGCTCATCTCGTCGCGCAGCATGAGCGCCGTCGCCGCGTCGAGAGCCGGCCCCGTATGGAGGCGCGCGCAGTAGTGATCGAACAGCGTGAGCGTCACGAAGTGCCGCGAGGCCGCCCGCGCCCGATTCACCGTCGCCAGCGCGAGCATCATCCGCCGCGCCGCCCGACCGGCGATGCGCGCCGCGATGCCGCCCAGCGCGAGGTCGCGAATCTTCACCGGCCCGGTGCGCCCGTGCACGAGGGCCTTGAGCGCGTCCGCGTCGATATCGACGCCGTGGGCGGCCGCGATGCGCTTGTAGGCGCCGGCGAGCACGGCCTCGAGGGCGAAGTCGTCGAGGAACGGCAGCGGAATCACACCGACCAGGCTCGCCGCCAGCGAGCGACCGATGATGCGGCGGCGCTGCGCATCGAGATAGTCGCGGCGCAGCGTCAGCGACGTGCTCATGGCGCCGCACTCCCGGAGGGCCGTTCGCGGGTCGGCGGGGCGAGGCCCTCGAGCAGCTTGTCGCGCTCCTCGACCTCGTGGCGACGCTCCGGCGTGGCGATGGTCTCCTCGGGCGGCGGCGCGGCGACGGCGACCGTGCCGATGCTGGTCACGCTCGCATCGAGGCCGACCTGCATCTGCATGCGCTTGCCGTCGCGCATGAACGCGAGCTTCGCGTCGAGCTTGGCCGACAGCAACGAGCCCGTATCCGCGTCGAGCACGATCACGCCGCTGACGGCTTCGACCGAGCGCGTCTCGCGCCACTTGCGCTGGGTGAGGCGCTCCGTCGGCATCGGCGCGGGCGACGGCGACAGCTTCACCTCGATGGCCCGGCCGGTGCGCCCGGCAACCGTGGCCGCACCCTTCTCCGTCAGCTCGACCGCCGGTGCGACCAGGTCCCACGTCGCGAACACGCCATCGACGTAGGCATCGCGCGCCTTCGTCGGCTCGTCGGCGGTCTCCGGCGCGCGCTGGTGCCAGCGCTGGTAGCGCGGCCGCAGATACAGCGTGTCCTTGATGAAGATCGTCTCGCGGCCGAGATCCTCGGAGTTCTCGTAGAGCCCGTGCCACGCGCCGCCCGCGCCGAGCTCGAGCACGCTCTTGTCGGACAGCTCGCTGATGGCGGCCGTGCCTGACGTGACCACGGTCTTCGTGCTGATCGTGATCGCGTGCGGACCGAGGGCCTCGACCGTGCTCTGGTACCGGCGAGCTAACCCGCGGCCGAGCTCGACCGGGTCGCGTGACGCCCGCGCGAGGTCGACCGGTTGATCACGCTCGGGGGCCGCGACGACGAGGTTGCCGAGGTCCTCGTCGGGCACGCCGCGCGAGCGTCCACAGCCCCCGAGGAGGGCAAGGGCGAGCACGGCGCAACGCAGCATGGATTGGCGTTTCTAGCACGGGCCGCTGCTATGGTTCAGCCGTGCTTCGTGACCTCGAACCGCTCTCCACGACCCCCGTGGCGTTCGGCTTTGCGGTCCTGCTGGGGCTCCTCTGGGGCAGCTTCGCGAACGTCTGCATCTACCGGCTGCCCCCGACGGAGGAGTTCCCGAACGGCCGCTCGGTGGCCACGCCGGCGTCTCACTGCGGCGTCTGCAAGACCCCCATCAAGTGGTACGACAATGTCCCGCTCTTCTCGTGGCTGTGGCTGCGGGGGCAGTGCCGGGCATGCAAGGCGAAGTTCTCGGCCCGCTACCTGATCGTCGAGGCGGCCACCGGCCTCCTGTTCGGCGTCGCCTGGTGGATGGCGATGGTCCCGAACGCGCTGTTCGAGCCCTTCGAGACCCGTCTCATCCGCTTCGCGATCAGCGCGGCGTTCTGCTTCGTGATGATCGTGGTGGCGTTCATCGACCTCGACCACCGACTCATCCTGAACAAGGTCACGATTCCGTCGATGATCGTCGCCTACGCGGCGAGCTTCGCGCTGCCGGGTGGGCACTGGTACGACGGGCTCATCGGGGCGGCCATCGGCTATGGACTGCCGTGGCTCATCGGCGAGATCTACTATCGCCTGCGCGGGGTCGAGGGGCTGGGCCTCGGCGACGGCATGCTGCTCGCGGTCGTGGGCGCCCTCCTGGGCTGGCCGGGGGTCCTGGTCGCGCTGTTCGGAGGGGCGACCGTCGGCACCATCATCGGCATCCCCGCGCTGCTCCTGGCCCGCCGGAAGGGCGGCCCCGAGCCCCTGGCGCCGGCCCCGGAATCCGAGGCCTCGGACGCGGCTGGCGAGGCCGAGGGCGATCTGATGCGCGCGGAGCTGCCGTTCGGGGTGTTCTTGTCGATAGCTGCGGTCTTCTATCTGTTCGCGCAGCCCTGGATCTCGGTGTCCTTTCGCCTCCCTGGCGCATGAGCCACGTCTCCCCGGGTGCTATCGTTCGAGGCGATGGGAGGCCCAGCGGCCGAGCAGATTATCGCCGGCGTCGTCCTCAGTGAACGACTGGCGGTCACGCCCTATGGGGCGATTCACCGCGCGTCGTGGAACGGCCAGCACGACCTGCGCGGGCTCGTCGTCGATCCGAAGCTCCTCGCCGACGCGGCGTTTCGCGATGCGCTGACGAGCCCGGCGGCGATCGCGGCGGTGGTGAAGCTCACGGCGCCGACGATCGTGCCGGTGATCGCGGTCGAGGCCGGTGGTGCCGATGTCGTCGTCGTGACCCGGGGCGTCGGTCGCTACGTCACGCTCCAGGATCTCATCGTGGCCGCCCGGGCGAGCAAGTCCGGCAAGCTCGCGCTGCCGGTGACCGCGTTCGTCGGCAAGTGCGTCGCCCAGGCCCTCGCCGCGGCCCATGCCGCGCAGCTCACCCACGGCGCGGTGCATCCCCGCAGCGTGCTCGTCGACGAGGACGGTCACGTGCGCCTCGGCGATTTCGGCGTCGCCCACGCGCTGGCCAAGGCGATCGCGCAGGGGGCCGACGCCTCGCTGTGGCGCGGCCTCTCCGGCACCATCGCTCCCGAGCTCGTCGTGGGAGAGGACCCGACCCCGGGTTGCGACGTCTATGCGGGCGGCGCGCTGCTCTTCACGATGATCACGGGCGAGTCTCCGCCGGGCACCCTGCGCAGCACGCCCGCCGTCGAGCGGCTCGTCCAGCGCGCCCTCGATACGGATCCCGCCCGCCGCTACAAGCATGCCGGCGACCTCGCCGAGAATCTCATCGAGGCGTTCGAGGACGATGGCTGGGAGCTCGCCGAGCGCACGGAGCTCTTGACCGTCGCGGGCCTCTCGAGCAGCGACACGGGGATCGACGACGCCACCGAGGATCTCCTCGCCTCCCTCGGCTCCGCGTCCAATGCCGTCCAGGTCACGCCGATCCGCCCGAGCGTCGACATCCGCGCCGAGGTCGTCGCCGCGCGCCACAACAAGCAACCCTCGACCCAGAATCGCCTCGATGCGCTCCTCGCGGACCTCGACGCGGCCTCGGATTCCCCGCCGCCGCCGGCCGCTCGCCCCAAGACGCGGGTGCCGTCGCTCGACGACCCCGACGACGACGATGACGGGCATACGCCGCTGCCCCCGCCGATGCCGGCCTCCGACGACATCCCATCCAGTCAGGTGCCAGCGCTGCGCCGGTCCGCGAGCGAGGTGGAGCAGGACGCGCTCGATGTCCTCTCGGATCTCGACGAGCCCGCCGCCGCGAAGCCGCTGCCACCACCGCCGGCTCGCACCGACATGGGGCGCCGCGCGAAGCGTCAGTCTGACGAAGAGACGCCCGCGCCGCCGCCGCGGCCGACCGCGTCGCCTGTCATCGATGCGCCGATCATCAGCGATGCCCCGCCGCCGCGCCTGAAGAGCCGGCTGCGCGGCGTGATCTTCCTGGCCATCATCGGGGCGGCCAGTGGCGGCTTCTACTACCTCTACAACCAGCAGAAGGCCGACAAGGCCGCGCACGAAGCCAAGCAGCTCGCGAAGGAGAAGGAGCTCGCCGACCAGGCGAAGCGCATGAACGAGCTGCAGGCCGTGACGGGTGCGATCCGCGTGCGCGGGGCACCGCCAGACGCCTCGGTCTGGCTCAAGCTGGGCCGCACGCCGGTGGACTCGATCGCGCTGCCGTCCTCGATGATGCACGAGCTCCGGATCGAGAACCTCGACGGCTATCAGGCGATCGACACGCAGGTCTTACCCGCGAACTGGGGCCCCCCGACCGACAAGAACGTCCGCGTCGCGAACGTCGTCGTGCCGCTGTCGCCACTGCCCAAGGACCCCAAGACGAAGCAGCCCATCGTGACGCCGCTGCCCGCGATGCCGCCGAAGCCGGCCACCGTCACGGGCTACACCGAGGGGCGCGGCCCCCTTCATATCGAGAGCACGCCGCCGAGCGCCGAGGTCTGGCTCTTGATCGGTACGACGGATAGTGCCGAGCTCACGGGCATCGAGGCCGGGCAAGCCTACGAGCTTCGGGTGCTCAAGGACGGCTACCGTCCTGGCTACATCAGCGTCAGCGCCGAGGACTGGCGCGATCCGAAAGCCGATCCGAAGGAGCCCCTCGCCGTCGCGAAGAAGCGCGATGCCATCGAGAAGACCGTCGAGCTGGCGCCGGAGAAAGGCGGGCGCTAGGTGGCGCCGTCGCGCACGCTCCACGTTCGACTCGGCACGTGGGATCAAGTCGAAGTCTTTGCGACCAAGAAGCTGCGCCGCGGCAAGCTCCTCTCGATGAAGGTGCCGTTCGCCGCAGAGGCGGGCGGCAAGCTGACGCTGGGGCTCGAGCTCCCGAACGGCGTCGTGATCGCGATCGACAGCATCGTCCAGAAGACGTCACCCGTCGATGGAACGCAGAGCTCCGGCAAGACCTGGATCGAGCTCGAGCTGACGGGCTTCACCCCCGAGGTCGTCGAGCGCATCAAGAAGATGCAGGCGGGCCTCGAGCACGGGACGCCGACCTCGGCCGCGGTTCCGGTCCCGCCCGTCGGCAAGGAAGACTCGTCGCCCACGCTCACGCCCGCGAACACGCCCCCGCCCGTCGCGGAGCTGGCGCCCCGCCGCCGCACGAACAACTCGATGGCGCCGCTCCAGGTGCCGCCGCCGACCGACGAGCGCTCGCAGTTCCAGGAGCTCACCACCGAGCTTCGCCGCATGCGCACCCTGGCGGTGCACGAAGTGCTCGGGGTCGCGCCGGCAGCGGATGCGAACGAGGTCCGGGCCGGCTGGATGGCGCTCGTACAGCGCTATCACCCGGACCTGTACGCACGCTTCGCGGCCCCCGCGATCACGCACCTGGCGGAGGAGCTGATGATCCTCGTCAATCGCGCCTACGATCGCTTGCGCCTCGCGCTGGTCGCGGAAGGACGGGCGCTGTCGGCAGGCTCCGTCCTGCACCAGCCTCCGGGATGGCTCGTGGGATGGGATGACATCGCGAGCGCCCGCGCCGATGGCGAGCCCACGCGGCCGCGCATGGCCTCGTCGCAGATGCCGCCGCTGTCGCTCACGACCGCGCAGACGGCGCCTCCGGCCTCCGCGGTGCAGGGCGGCGAGGCGTTCGAGGTCCGCGCCCGCGCCATGCTCGGCGAAGGCAACCCGGATAACGCGCAGGAGGTTCTGGCGGCGGCGCTCTGCGTGTATCCGCGGAGCCGGCCGCTGCGGTCGCTGTACTACGTCGCGTCGGCCCTCGGGGCGATCGCGAAGGGCGAGGTCATGCTGGCGACGTCGCAGCTCGAGACGGCGCTCGCGCACTACGAACAGTGCTCGGAGGCCGCGGCGCTCCTCGAGCACGTGCGTCGCACCGGTACCGTCGAGACGTCCGAGATGCGGAGGCTGTTCACGTGACCGAACGTGCGATCGGCATCGACCTCGGCACCTCGAACTCGGTCATCGCCGTGATCGATCGCGATGGCATGCCGCGCATCCTCACCACCGAGGAGGGCTCGACGATGATGCCGTCACTCGTCTGGTACACCTCGGATGGTCCACGCGTCGGCGATGCGGCGCGCCCCGGGCTCGACGAGGCGCCCGATCTCACGATCTTCGGCGCCAAGCGCCTCCTCGGTCGCCGCTTCGATCATCCCGAGATCCGCCGGCTCGCCCGCCTCCTGCCCTACGAGCTCGTCGAGGCCCCGAACGGCGACACCTGGATCCAGCTGTCGGCCGGCAAGGCCGTATCGCCCGAGGAGGTCTGCGCGCTGATCCTGCGCGAGCTGCGCCGCACGGCCGAGGCGTTCTTCAAGGCCCCGGTCACGAAGGCCGTGATCACGATCCCGGCCTGGTACGACGCCGCGCAGCGCCAGGCCACGAAGGACGCGGCGCAGATCGCCGGCCTGTCCGTCATGCGACTGCTCTCCGAGCCCACGGCCGCCGCGCTCGGCTACGGCGCGCACCGCGGTGCTGACTGCAAGTACCTCGTGTGTGACCTCGGGGGCGGAACCTTCGACGTGGCCGCCGTCGACGTGGCGAAGGGCGTGTTCGAGGTGCTGGCCACCACGGGCGACCCGTTCCTCGGGGGCGACGACGTGGACCGGGCGATCGTCGAGCACCTCGTGCGCGACGTGCGACAGACGCGGGGCCTCGACGTCACGATGGACGCCATCGCCGTCGAGAAGCTTCGCCTCGGAGCCCAGCGGGCCAAGCACGAGCTGTCGACGCACCAGCACGCCGATGTCCAGATTCCCGAGCTCGCGCAGCTCCCATCGGGCAAGGCCGTCGAGTACGTGAAGCGACTCGCGCGCGCGGATGTCGAGACCTGGGCCGCCTCCACCGTCGAGCGGCTCGAGGCGCCGATCTGCGAGGCCCTGGCGCGAGCGAACCGGACGCCCGACGAGATGCAGGACATCCTCCTCGTCGGCGGCATGACGCGGATGCCGACGGTGCGACGCGAGATCGAGCGCGTGCTGGGCCGGGCCCCGAGCGTGATCGAGAACCCCGAGGAGGTCGTCGCCGTCGGCGCGGCACTCGAGGTCGCTCGCCTGCAGGGAGCGATCAGCGGCATCCTGCTCGTCGACGTGGCCGCGCGCGGCATCTCCGTGTCGCGTGGGCAGGGTGAGTGCGAGCGCGTGATCCATCAGAGTGCGGTAGTGCCGACGCGCGAGCACCGCGTGTTTCCGTCCCGGATGGACAACCAAGCGCGCCTCGAGTTCGATGTCTGGGAAGGCGAATCGCCCACCCCCGCGGAGAACCGGCATCTGGGCCGCTATGCCGCCGTGGACCTTCCGGAGGCCGTGGCAGGCGACGTCCTCGTGCTCCTCGAGCTGACGCTCGACACCGATGGCACGCTACGTCTCGGGGCCACCGAGATGGTGTCGAGCGAACGCTTGCAGCTCGAGCAGGTGTTTCATGCGGGACTGTCCCGCGCCGATGTGTCGCGGCTCGCGCGGCAGCTCGCGGAGGGCTCGTGAAGAGACTGATCATCCTGTGTGCACTGACCGCGTGTGGCCCCAAGGCCGTCGCTCCGCCGCCCGGACCGCCGCCGGAGAAGATCGTCCAGGTCAACCAACCGGGGGAGATGGTCCGCGTCGAGCTGCACCCGGGCTACGTGACCGTGATCGACTTCTGGAGCGAGACGTGTGGCGCCTGCGAAGTCGCCACGGCCAAGCTCGAGGCCGCGACGACGGATGCCGACCGCGTGCTCATCCGCAAGGTCGACGTCGGCGACGGCTTCACGCCAGTCGCGGAGGCGTATGGCGTCGGCGCCTTGCCGCACCTGAACGTCTACGACAAGACCGGAAAGCTTCGCTACAAGCTCGTGGGTAACGACTCGATGACCGCCGGCGACAAGGCCAAGGAGCTGATGGCCGAGCCGTGATAGAGAGTCCGCCCGATGCGGACCTCCTGGCTTCTGATCCTGGTGCTCGCCTCCGCTGCCTGTGACAAGTCGTGAAGCCGGAGATGGCCAAGCTCCTCGGTGCCCAGCCGTACTCCGACCAGACGCCCGACGGCTTCGGCTGCCTCGCCTGTCACGTCGCGAAGGAGTGAGACCCGCGCGACGCGAGGTGCGTTATCGTCTCGCCATGAAGCTCCTCTCGGTCGTGGTTATCGGTGGTCTCGCGGTGGCGTGTGGGGGCACGCAGCAGGCAGCGCCCGTCGCGACGACCGCCCAGCGCAGCAAACCCACTTGCACGACCAACGACTACGCCTGCGCGATGAACACGCTGAGCTACTTCCGCGACGAGATTTGCGGGTGTGCGGACCAGCAGGACAAGGGCTGCGCCCAGCGCGTCAACGACGAGAAGACGCAATGGAGCCAGCACCTGGAAGAACACCCGATCACGTGGCAGTTCAACGAAGCCGAAGCGAAGGACATGGAAGACGTCGGGCGGCAACTCGACGACTGCAGCACCCGGGCGATGACTGACGACGCGGCGGCCAGCTCGCCGACGCCGCCACCGGCCAACTAGCCTGAACACCCGGTAGCGCGGGAACAGCGCGCCCCGACCACGCGTTATGTTCGTCGGATGAACCTCCTCTGGGTAGCGGTCGTCAGTGCTCTCGCGGCGTGTGGTGGCTCTCAGCCACCGGCGCCGGCGCCGACGGTCGTCGGGAACGAAGCGCCGGCGCCTGCCGAACAGGCACCTGCGACGCCGGCGAAGCGCAGCGTGCCCACGTGCGAGAACGACGAGACGAACTGTAGCCTGCTCGCGATGCGGTACTTCCGCGACGAGATGTGCGACTGCGCGTCCCGGGCCGACAAGGACTGCGCGGAACGCGTCACCGACGAGATGACCACGTGGGCCCAGGAGGCGCCGAAGCGCGCCGACGCCGGCCCGCGGTGGAAAGACGGCGAGCTCGACGAGATGGAGACGGCCGGCAGACAGCTCGGCGAGTGCACGACCAGGGCGCTGATGCCCGCCTCCACGTCCACCGCGCCGCCGCCGAGTGCGCCCCCGGGTCGACAGATACCTGTCGGTCCGCCGCCCGGACCGAAACCGTCGTGTGGCAACACTCCGTCATGCGCGATGGATACGGTCGTCTGGTTCGCGGACGCGATGTGCGCGTGCACCACGAAACAGTGCGCCCAGGATGTCACCGACGAGATGACGAAGTGGGCCCAGCAGCAGGCGTCCACGCAGACCTCCTCGAGCGCGAGGCCCAGTAGCGCCGACGCGAAGAAGATGGAAGCGGTCGGCAAGCGACTCGGCGAGTGCACGACCGACGTGATGATGAACACCCCGTAGCGCGGGAACCGCCCGCTCCCCCGCGGCGCGAACGGGCGTGGGGTATGGTGCGGGCGTGAAATGGCTCATCATTGCGGCAGTTCTTCTCGGTGGTTGTGACAAGCAGGCGCCGACTCCTGCCG
>JALHPV010000064.1 GCA_022842285.1 Kofleriaceae bacterium | reverse complement strand
CGCGCGCGCGCATCGCGGCGGAGGCGCAGCGCGACCTCGGCGAGCGGCGCACCGAGGACCTGACGCTGGCGCAGGCCCGCCACGAGGTGCTGACGAATCCGACGCGCGCGGTGGCGATGGTCGCGCCCCTGGTGACCGAGCGCTGGCGCGAGGTCCGCTCGATCGCGAACGCGGCGCGGATCCAGGGTCTCGCATGGCGCCTCCCCGCGTCGAAGCACACGACCTCCCTCGAGCTCTCCCCCGATGGCACCCAGGCGCTCGCCGTCGGCGACGACGGTGTGCTGCGCACGTATGACCTCGGCACGCGCGCGCCGACGGAGATCGCGAAGCTCGCCGTCGGCACGCGCGCCCGGTGGGCCGACGCCGGCCGCCGCATCGTGGCGTGGCACGAGGCGACGCTCGTCGTGATCGAGCTCGCCACCGGCGGGCGGCGCACCATCGACGCGGCCGCTCCCATCGTGGACATCGCCGCCATCGGGCAGACGCTGCACTGGGTGGATGCCCGGGGAGCCCTGTGGCGGCTCGAGCTCTCGGGCACGGAGCCGATCCAGCGGCCGCTCGACGAGCCCGTGCATCGCATCTCGGCCCAGCCCGGCGGCACGCAGCTCGCGCTCGCCGGCTCGGAGCATCTCCTCCTCTTCGATGACGCCCAGCCCGCGGCCCCCGCGCAGATCGTCGTCAACGGACGCGCCACCGCTCTCGATTGGTCGGGTGATGGCTCGCGCCTCGGCGCGCTGCTCGACGAGCGCATGGCGATCGAGGTCGCGGCGTACCCGAACGGCTTCCAGCTCGTGATGCGGGATGAGGTCGGCGCGCGCACGCACCTCGCCGCGAGTCGCGACGGTGTCCTCGCCGGCGGCCCCGTGGGCGCCGGCATCGTCGGGCGCGGCATGGCGTCGGAGCGGGCTCAGCTCACCGGCGGCACCGTCGGGGCTGAGGAGGCGCTCGGAGATGTCCTGCTCGCGGCGGGCCCGGAGTCGATCGTCGTGATGGGGCCCGATGGCGATCGCACCCTCGTGCCGCCCGCCGGTCGGCTGGAGCGGCTCGCGGCGTCGGCGTCCGGCACCTTCGTCGTCGCCGCGATCGAGGACGGCGTGCTCCTGTGGAACCTCGCCGATATCCGGCCGCAGAGCCTCGCGAAGTGGCCGCCCGCGAGCGCGCACTTCGCCGGCTCGAAGCACCTCGTCGTCGCCGACGAAGGCGTCACCTACTGGCGCGACCTCGACGGAGCGACCCAGGAGCTCGGCCCGTGGAGCTCCGTGCTCGAGGTCGCCGCGACGCCGGACGAGCGCACGGTCTGCGTGATCGACGGGGCCCACCAGGCCCACGTCGCGCGCGCCGGAGGAACCGCGGTCGATGTGGGCCCCGCCGACCATGCCGGCTTCGTCTCGGCGTTCGAGCTCGTCCTCGCGACCTCCGATCGCATCGATCTCGTCGACGTGCGCACGAATCAACGCCGCACGCTGGTCGACGGTCCGCTGCGCGCCATCTCGTTCGCGGGCGCGTGGGTCGCCGTGGCGTTCATCGACGGCACGCTCTGGCGCATGAACGTCGCGGACGGGACCACCGCGCAGACCACACTCGCGGCGGATGCCCTCATTGTCGGCCCCGAGGGCACCGTCGTGGCTGCGCGCGGGACCGCGATCTCGCGCTGGACCTCGATCGTCGTCCCGGTCGGCTCGACCACCACTCCCGTCGTCGCCCTCGCGGAGGCCGGAGCCGCCACGATTCTCGCGGTCTCCGCGGATGGCCAGACCGCACTGGTGACCGCCGAGGGGATCCGGGAATCGATGCCGGTCCTGGCGCGTTCGATCGCAGGTCCCACCCATGTATCCCCGGCGACCGGTCAGCTCGTCGAGGAACGTGGAGGAGGCATCGAGCTCGTCGACGTCCTGGCCCAGCATCGCTGGTCCCTCGCGCGCGCTCCGCAGCTCGGAGGGCGCTCCCGGGGTGGTCCTGCGGCCATCGCCTACTCCTACGCGGCCATCGCTCCTGATGGGCAGACGGTCATCGCCCAGGGGCCCCGCTCGTTCGTGGCGTGGCGCCTGAACCAACCGGCTGACCCGACGGCAACGCAGCGCTGGCTCGCCACTCTCACCAATGCCACCCTCGATCCATCCGCCGGCGCCAGCGGCGCCGCTCTGCGGTGGCGGTGAAACGATCATGAAGCCCGACGACGAGCCAGACGAGCAGGAGACCGCGCTGGGCGGCCTGAAGCCACGTCCGGCGGCGGCCCCCACGCTCGGCCCCGAGGGGGAGCCGGCCCCACCCGATCGCCGCAACATCATCGACGATCGCTACCAGGGCGCATCGGAGATCGCGCGCGGCGGCATGGGGCGCGTCCTCGTCGCGACGGACTCCGTGCTCGGGCGCACCGTGGCCGTCAAGGAAGCCCTCGTCACCGACAGCGACGCGATCCGCCGCTTCCAGCGCGAGGTGAGGATCACCGCCCGCCTCGAGCATCCGTCGATCGTCCCCGTCTACGACGCGGGCACGACGACCGACGGGCAGCCGTTCTACGTGATGCGCAAGGTCTCGGGCCGGCCGCTCGATCAGCTCGTCAGCGAAGCGACCACCCTCGACCACCGCCTCGCGCTCGTCCCTCACGTGCTGGCCGCTGCGCAGGCCGTCGCGCACGCGCACGAGCGGGGTATCCTGCATCGCGATCTCAAGCCGACGAACATCCTCGTCGGCAACCTCGGCGAGACGGTCGTGATCGACTGGGGCCTCGCGAAGGTGGTCGGCGAGGCCGAGGATCCGTTCACGGCATCGACGGTCGAGTCAGCCGGCGCGGGGGATTCGCTCCGCACGCGCATCGGCACCGTGTTCGGCACCCCTGGCTTCATGCCGCCCGAGCAGGTTCGAGGCGAGGGCGTCGATGCCCGCGGCGACGTCTACGCGCTCGGCGCCACGCTGTACTACGTGCTGTCGCGGCGCCCCCCTCACGCGGCGAGGTCTGGCGAGGACATGATGTCGGCGGCGATGTCGGGCCCGCCCACGCCGGTGGGTGCTCTCGCTCCCGGGACGCCGCGCGAGCTGGTGGCGATCGTCGACAAGGCGCTCGCCTTCGAGAACGACGACCGCTACCCCGACGGGGGAGCGTTCGCCGACGATCTCAATCGCTTCCTGAAGGGCCAGCTCGTCGCGTCGCACACCTACACGAAGGCCGAGCGGGTCCTGCGTATGGTGCGGCGGAACCGGGTATCGGTGGTCGCGGTCACGTTGGCGGTCGTCGCCCTCGCGCTCGGGGGAACGGTGGCCGTGCGCCGGATCGTGAGCGAGCGTGATCGCGCCGATGCGGCCGCGCAGCTCGCGAGCCTCAAGCGCGCGGAGGCTGAGAGCGCACGCCTGCATGCCGTCGAGCGCGCCGAGAGCTTGATGCTCACGCAGGCTCGCGCGCTGGTGAAGACGGATCCGACGGCCGCCGTCGCGTCGTTGAAGCTGCTCGCGGCGCAGTCGGAACGCTGGCCCCTCCTGTGGCAGCGGGCCCGCGGCATCGCCGCCGCCGCCCGTTCGAATGGCGTGGCGTTCCAGATTCCGGGGCCGGAACGCACGTTCTTCATGGAGATGGCCCCCGATGGCAATCAGTTCCTTGCCATCAGCTTCGAGGGCGAGGTGTATCTGGCCGACATCGGACGGCGGTCGGCGCGCCAGATCAAGAAGCTCGCGCGCGGGATGCCCGGTCACTTCGTCGGCAACCGGCACGTCGCGCTGTTCGACCCGCTCGGCGCCAGCTACACGCTGCTCGAGATTGCGACGGGCACCACGCGCGTCGTGCGGGCCACATCGAAGATGAAACGGGTCGAGGGGACCTCCACGCACGTGTTGTGGACGGACGAGCTCGGGAAGCTGTGGCGCTGCGCGATCGACTCCACCACGCCGGAGCTCGTGTCGGACGTCGCCATGGAGACGTACACGGTCTCGCCCGATCAACGCTTGGTCGCCGCGGCGACGAAGCAAGGCGTTTTCGTGTACACGCTCGACGGTCCGCTGACTCCACCGCGCATGCTCGGACCGAGGGGCGGCGCCCGCGTCCTCGTCTGGGACAGCGCGAGCTCGATCGTGGGCGCGGCGTACGAGAAGACGGTGATGCGCTACTACCTCGACGGTCGACCTACCGACGTGAAGGAGCTGTCCGCGTTCGTCTACACGCTCGCGCTCACGAGCACCTCGATGCTGGTGGCCTCGACGAACGGCCTGCTTCGTCCCCACGGCGACGAGATGGTCGCGATCGCGCCCGGAACACTCGACCTGCTCACCGCGGTGCAGACCAGCGTCCGCGACCTCCAGCTCGCCCACGTGTCGGGCAAGCTCCTCGTGTACAGCCCCACGGGAGTCGGCGAGCTCGTGATGCCGACGTCCGATGTCGAGCGCGTGCTCGCGGCTCCGTACAGCCCCTACATCATCGGCGCGACGCCAGGTCGCTTCATCGTCTGGGACGCGGATGCGTTCTATCCGCCGCGCAAGGTGTTCGACGACATCCACGTCGCTTATCCGGCCGACAACTCCGAGTTCATCTTCGCCGACAATGTGCGCTGGCACTGGTACGACGCGGCCACCGACACGCGTGACCTGCTGTCGCCGAGGTTGCCGGCGGTGTTCTACCGGGCCGCGGGGCGCGATGGTCACGTGCTGTTCACGCAGGTCGTGAACGGGCCCGCCAATGCCTTTCTCGCGAAGAAGGACGGTGCGCTCACGGTCCTGCACGAGGAGGCCACCCTCGGGGGCATCGCGGTGGACGGCTCGGTCATCATCGGCACGGCGCGGGGAGCCGTCGTCAGCTACGACCGCGACGGGCGCTCGCGGCAGACGCTCGTCGCGCGCAAGTCCGAGGTCATGGCCATCGCGTACGAGGGCACCTGGGTCGCCGCGGTGTGGGCCGACGGCACCGTCTGGCGGCGGGACCTCTCCAGCAAGCGCGAGGACACCCTGCCGCCGCCGCCGAAGTACAACACGAAGAACCCGGACGTAGCGGTCCGGCAGGACGGCTCCGTGCTGTTCCCGGATGGGAACAAGCTCATGCAGTGGGGGCTCGACGGAGAGACCGAGATCCTCGCGGCCCTGCCCCGCCCGATCACCGGCATGGTGCACACCAAACAACTCCACGTCATGATGACCGATGACGCCGCGGTCTACGTGGGGCCGCGCGATGGGGTGGGCCGCTTTCGCCCGTGGACCCCGTCGGGCAGCAAGCCCACCTTCTCGCTCGCCTGGGACCGTGATCTGGCGGCCAATCCGTCGGGCGCGGGGACCATCGAGGTGTCCGATCTGGTGACCGGAGAGCGGTGGCCGATCGGCCAGCCAAACCTGATGCCGTTCTCGTCCAACGTCACGCTCTCTGCCGACGGGAAGCTCGTCGGGGCGCTCGCCTACGGGGAGCACGGGCACTTCATGCTCTACAAGGTCACCCTGCCGGAGACGGCCGAGGACACGGCCGACTGGCTCGAGGCGCTCACGAACGCCGTGGCCACGCCGGACTCCACGACGGTGACCTGGAGGTAGATACCCTGCTACAACCGTAGCTTACGTGTCGACGACGGTCAGACTTCACGATTCCATGCGACGGCAGAAGGTCACCTTCGAGCCGCTCGTCCCCGGCAAGGTCGGAATGTACGTGTGCGGTCCCACGACCTACACGTCCGCGCACGTTGGACACGCGTACTCCGCGATCTCCTTCGACACGATCCGCCGCTGTCTCCTGTTCCTCGGGTTCGATGTTCGTTACGTCCGCAACGTCACCGACGTCGACGACAAGATCATCAAGCGCGCGAACGAGATCGGCCAGGACCCGGTCGCGCTCGCGGCGCACTTTGCCGACGAGTACAACCGCGACATGGCACGCTTCAACGTGCTGCCGCCGACGGTGGAGCCCAAGGTCAGCGGCCACATCGGCGAGATCATCACCGTGATCGAGAAGCTCGTCGCCAACGGTAGCGCGTACACGGTCGCCGGCGACGTCTACTTCTCGTGTGAGACGTTCGCGCCGTACGGCAAGCTCAGCGGGCAATCGCTGGACGAGCTCCGCGCAGGTGAGCGCGTCGCCGTCGACGAGCGCAAGAAGTCCCCGGCAGACTTCGCGCTCTGGAAAGCGGCCAAGCCCGGCGAGCCCTCTTGGGATTCGCCCTGGGGCAAGGGCCGGCCGGGCTGGCATATCGAGTGCTCGGCGATGACGGTCGCGCACCTCGGCGAGACCTTCGATCTGCATGGTGGCGGCAAGGACCTCATCTTCCCGCACCACGAGAACGAGATCGCGCAATCGCAAGGCGCCCACGGGCACGACACGTTCGCGCGCTACTGGCTGCACAACGGCTTCTTGAACTTCGAGGGCATCAAGATGTCCCGCTCGCTCGGGAACGTCTTCGACTGCTCGCAGATCGCCGACGCCGTCGGCCCCGAGGCGCTGCGCCTGTTCTGCGTCTCGCACCACTACCGGTCGCCGGTGGACTTCGAGCTCGAGGAGACGCGCGGTCCTGATGGCGCCGTCAACGGTGTTCGCTTCCGCAGCCTCGAGACCGCCGACCGTCGCCTCGAGTACTTCTACACGACGCTCCTGCGCATCGACACCTTCGTCGCGCAGGGCGGCGATGGCGGGGCCGGCGCGGTGGTGCCCGAGGCCGAGACGCTCGTGCCCACGTGCCGCGAGGCCGTCGCCGACGACTTCAACGCACCGATCGTGATGGCCGCGCTCGGCGAGTCCGCGAAGCTCGCGAACAAACTGCTCGACGAGGGCAAGGGTGTCGCGAAGGACGTGAAGCGCCGCTCCCTCGCGCGAATCGGCAAGGACATGCGCGCCGTCGGAGAAGCCCTCGGCATCCTCCTCGATCAACCCGAGCGGTATCTCGCGGAGCGCCGCGCCCGCCTCGTGAAGCGTCTCGGCATCGATACCGCCGCCGTCGAGAAGCTCCTCGCCGACCGGACCGCGGCGCGCGCCGCGAAAGACTTCACCCGCGCCGACGCGATCCGCGGTGAGCTCACGGCCATGAACATCGAGCTCTTCGACACGCCGAAGGGCACCGATTGGCGGGTCGCGGACGCGGGTAGCGACTGATGGCCGACGACCCATCGACGACGGCACTCGCTCGCCCGATGATCGCGCGCGATCTCGACAAGGCGGGCAAGGGTCAGCTCGTCTACGTGGGTCGCGACGGCGAGGTGAAAGATCCGGCCGGCGTCCGCAATCGCCAGCTCGCCGCCTACCTCGCGTTCGGTGGGGTCACGGCCGCGGGCGTCGCGCTCGCTGCCACGTCGTTCCCGCTGCTGATTCCCTTCTATGTCCTCCTCGGGGGGCGGTTCCTCGGCACCGTGCGCGCGGTGCGCCGCGTGAACGAGGCCTCGGTGGCGCTCTCCAACGGCGACTCCGAACAGGGCCGCGAGCTCGCCGAGCCGGTCGCGCGGGCGTGGTGGGCGCCCAGTCGCGTCCGCGCCCTCGCCGAGCTACGCCTCGCCATTGCCGACGCTCTCGACGGCCGCACCGAAGAGGCCCTCACCCGCGTCCGCGCTGCGCGCGCGAAGCTCTCCGCGCGCCTCATCCAGCACCAGTTCTCCTACTACACGGAGATCAATCTCCTGACGGCGCTCGGCCGGACCAAGGAGGCCCGCGTCGTTCTCGATGCGCGTGGCGGGATCCCAGCCGGCGAGGTGCTCAAGCTCTCCCACTGGATTGCCGAGCTCCACCTCTGCGTCGCCGAGGGAGCCATCCCCGCGGGTACGCTTCCCGACGGCGAGCTTCACGACCGCATGCGCAAGGGCCTCTCGATGACGGCCGGGCGCGATCTCCTGCTGCTATGCGCATGGTGCTACGCCCAGCTCGGCGACCACGACGAGGCTCGCTTCGCCTGGCGCCAGGCCATGGAGCGCGAGGGCAGCCAGCGGCTCGAGGTCGCGATGCCGAAGCTCCACACCTGGATGGAGGAGTACCGGAAGGCGCACCCGGACGTGGATCTGCCCGAGCCCGAGGACGAAGAGTTCAAGCACCTCTGAGGGTCCCCTGGGCAACCAGGCTGAGGAAACCGGGCGAAGCCGATCGCAACAACCGGTACGCGATCGCGCGAGGCGAGGCGATGGGTGGTCGGCATGCTGAGCAAGCTCGTGGACGTGAACGAACGTGAACGAGCACGTGACACGTGCACGTGTGCGCCGCCGGAACCTGCTAACTGACCAGCATTGCTAGTCGACGGTGGTTCGCCAGCGATGACTGCTAGACTCGCGGGGAGTGCTCGACGTGTATGCAGAGCTGGTCGCGCTGATTCGCGCGCTCGACGCGGCGGATATCGACTACGCGCTCTGCGGAGCCCTCGCGCTGGCCGTGTACGGGGCACCTCGCGCGACGAAGGACATCGATGTGTTGGCGATCAAGGACGACGCCGAACGAATTCGCGCCGTCGCGCGGGAGGCCGGCTTCGTGTTCGAGGCGCTGCCAATGGAGTTCACAGGAACGGGCGTCGAGATCCAGCGGTACACCAAGCTCGTCGACGGCCGGCCGCTCCTCTTCGACGTACTGTGGGTCAGCGCGAAGCTCGAGACGGTATGGCGCGAGCGTCAACGTATTGCGTGGGAGGGCGGGGAGCTATCGGTGGTGTCGCGTGACGGCCTGATCACGTTGAAACTGACGGCCGGGCGACCGCAGGATCTCGTCGACGTGCAGAGCCTCATCGCCGCAGAGGGTGGACGTGAGCCCAAAGCCTGAAGCGTCGAGCGTCGAAGCGCGGCTGCGGAGCGCCTTGACCCTCGACTTCGCGACGCTGCGCCATGGTGTCGACATGAGCGCCGAGGCCGTGAGGGGCCGGCTCCGCGATGCCGCCGCCCTGTCGAGTGTGTGCCTGGCGCTAGGCGCGGCGACGCGAGACTACGCGCGCAACGCGTCGCGATGAGCGCGCATCGCCGCCGTCGGGCTGGGCGCGCTGGTAAGCCGGAACGTCAGGTTGGCGGAGTGCCGGCGAGGAGCTTGTCGAGCTCGCCACGGCGTTCGAGGGCGTTCAGATCGTCGTAGCCACCGATCGGCTTCCCGTCGATGAAGATCTGCGGGACCGTCGAGCGCCCCGTCGCCTCCACGAGCCACGTCCGCGTCTTCGGATCCCCGGTCGCGTTCACGTGCTCGTACGCGACCCCCTTCTGGTCGAGGAGGCGCAACGCGGCGGTGCAGTAGCCGCAGTAGTCACGGGTGTAGATCTTGACCTGCGCGGGCATGAGCGAGCGTAGCAGGGCTACTTGTCGTCGGCGTCCTCGGACAGATAGGCGAGAATCACCTCGTCGAGCGACTTCTCGCTGATGAGGCCCTGACCGAAGCCCCGGCCCTCATCTTCACGCGCCTTGCGCACGCGGGGCAGGGCGGCAGTCTGCTTCGTTGGAGCACCGACGATCACGGCCGGGCGAGTCATCACCACGCCGCCGCTCGTGGACGGCTTCATGCTCGACGCGGGGGTGCCGCGGTTGGCGGTGTTCGCGCGCGACGCGATCGGCTCCGTCGTGTGGGGGGCGATCGGGACCGGGATCCCCGCGCTCGATCCGGAGATCGACGCCTGCTGGCCCGTGGGCGAGCGCGTGGGCACGCCGACGGCGGGCGTCGGAACCACGGAGGCACGACCAGGGCGGCCGAGGCCGGCCGGAATCGGGATCGAGCCGGACTTGCTCTCCGTCGGCAGCCGCGGGGGCCGCCGGTGCTGCGCGTATTGCCCCGGACGCTCGGGGAGCATGCCCGGCGGCGGCTCGACGGACGGTGGGGCGGGCGCGTAAATGTCGACCGGCTCGGACAGCTCGTTGTTGCGGTCGACCGGACGCGCGACGACGCCCGAGGAGAGGCTCGCGGGCTGCACGCCCGGCTGCGTGATGTGAGGGCGCGATGGTGGCCGCGTGACCGGGCGGGCGGCGGGCAGCGAGGCCCCGACCACCGACGACGGACGATGGGGCGGCGTGTACGGCGTCGAGGCGACGGGGGGTGGCGGCAGCGGCTGCACGGAGTCGCTGTTCGCCCGCGGGGCGATCGGATCGGGCAACGACGCCACGTCGGTGTCGCGGCTCTGGCGGCGCCCGGTGTCGTCATCCGGCTCGTCGAGCTCGAGCTGGATCTCGATCTCGGGAGACGAATCGCGAAGGCTGTCGTTCTGGCCGAGGGTGTGGGCGTTGGCGGCGGCGATCGCGGCGGAGATGCTCGCGGCGGTGCTGTCGCTGTAGGTCGGCGCATCGAGCTCGTCGAGCGACGGAGGCGGCGGCGGCGCCTGCCGTGGCGGGCTGACCCGCTCCGGCGTGAAGGTGCGCGCGAGGGTACCGAGGGGCTTCGGATCGAGCTCCGTGTCGGGACGCGACTTGGCGGCCACCGGAATCGGCGGCGGGGTGGCCGCGCGCGCCGGAATCGGCGGCGGGGTGGCCGTCCGCGCGATGGCGATGGGCGGCACCAGCTCGATGACGTCGATGGGCTGGGTCTCGTTCTGCGAGGTCGAATCTTCGAGGACGGGAACCGGAACCGCCGGGGCGGGCGGCGTGAGAGCGGGCTCGCTGTCGCGAGTGGGGGCCTCCGCGGCTGCCGCAGCGGCGCCACGGGGCAGGAGGCCAGGCGTACCTACGAGGTACTGGTCGATCTTGTCGTCGAAGACCTGGCGCTTCAGGTCCTTCATGACGGCCTTGTGCTGGGCCTGCATGAGGGACTTGATGGCGCCCTCGTCGGAGCCCGCGTCGTAGACGAGCTTGCGGCTCGAAATGATCACGCCGCTGTAAAACAGGTGCGTGAACAAGTGCGGGGACATCAGTCCCGAATCCTCGGTCTGAACGTGAAAGATCAGCCCTCGGTACAGGACGTTGTGGTTGTAGCCCAGGATGGGCGAGCGCTTGGCCACCTCGCCGACGAGGGTATCATGAGGTGCAAGGGTTGTAATTCCCGCCGCAGGTTGGTACCCATCAAGCTGACGCTTCGCTCTCGAAGCACCACAAGGAGGCCCCGCCCCGGCGGGGTACGCAACATCTCGTGACTACTGCTGCAGATGCGAAGTTCGTGGAGCTGGTTCGGAACTGGTTGGTTTCGCTTCCCCAGGATCTGAAGATCGCGTTTGACGCGATGGACGATGAGAACCTGCCCCGCCCGGTGCGCGAAGCCGCCGCCGGGGTGGTGGTTTATGTCGTCTCGCCCAACGATTTCATCCAGGATCGCAACGATGCCGTCGTGAGCTACGCGGACGACGCGATCCTCTTGCGCCTGGGGCTCGAGAAGGCGCTGGGTGCGGGAGAGGACGAGCAGGCCTTCCGGGACCGGTTCCCCGAGCTCTTCGAGGGCCTCGCCGACGACCTGTCGCTCTGCAAGGGCGTCATGGGCGAGCTCATGGCCTGGCTCGAGAGCAAGGTGCCCGAGCTGCCCAAGCTCGACTACAAGGGCAAGAAGGCCGCGAAGTACCTCGACGACTCCGAGTTGCGCGAGACCCTCTACGACGATCACATCGTCTTCCGTACCGACTACCCCGTCGACGATTCGACCATCGGCGACAAGCTGAAGAAGACGTCGACGGTGCTCGACGTGATGAAGCGCAAGAAGGCCGAAGAGGCGCGCGCCAAGGGCGCCTCCGTCAAGGCCTAGGCTCTCGGCGTCTCAGAGGCTCGAGGCCTCAAAGATCGACGAGCTCGAAGCCTGAAATGGGCTCGCCGAGAAACCTCGGGGCCAGCTCGTCCAGCCGCGAGGTATCGGTCGCGAAGCAATCGAGGCGGCCCGCCTGGGCCCGCTGATTGGGCTCCGGTGCGCCCGCCGCGACGAGGATCTCCTTCGCCGCAGCCGCCATCGCCGATGCAGAATCGATGACCGCGATCGGTCGCCCCGCGAGCTCGCTGGCGACGCGCGCGATCACGTTGCGCAGCAGCGGATAGTGCGTGCAGCCGAGGACGATCGTGGCGATCTGCGGATCCTGGGCGAACAGCGGTTCGAGGTAGCGGCGGGCGACGATGGCCGCGACCTCGTCGTCGACCCAGCCCTCCTCGGCGAGCGGGACGAACAGGGGCGCAGCCACGGCGGCGAGCTTCGCCGACGGATCGCGGGCGGCGATCGCCGTCGCGTACGCGCCCGAACGAATCGTGCCCAGCGTGCCGATGACGCCGAGGTGGCGTGGAGCCGTCGACGCCGCGAGGGCGCTATCCGCTCCCGGCTCCACCGCGCCGATCACCGGCACCGGGCTCGCCGCGACGAGCGCGGGCAGTGCCTGCGCCGAGGCCGTGTTGCATGCGATGAGGACGAGCTTCACGCCGCGGTCGAGCAGGAACTGCTGACACGTGAGGGAGTACCGCTCGACGGTCCGCGGGCTCTTACTTCCATAAGGAACCCGAGCAGTGTCGCCGAGGTAGACGATGTCCTCACCCGGGAGCGCCTGTCGCAGGGCCCGCACGACGGTCAGGCCACCGACGCCAGAATCGAAGACGCCGATGGGCCTCCGAGATTCTCCCGGCGCGGTGTGCCCCGGATCCAGCTCCGGATTGCGCCCGACTGTCACAGCGAGAAGCTCGAGTTGCCGCGTTTGACTCGCATTCGCTGCGAGTCTGCCTTATCCCCGACGCGACTTCGCGCGGCTGCGGGAGGCCTTGCGAGCGTAGATACGCCCTTCGTAGGCCCACAGAAGCTGTAGGAAAGTGGCGGGCTTATCGTCGAGAGACGCGTAGAACCGGGAGATCCCGGGGAACGAGCGTTCGGCGAGCGGAAGTTGCCGTTCGGTAATACGACCCTGCACGGTGACGAGCGCTAGAGCACGGCCCGTGCCGGGATGCGTCATGAGCACTTACCGGGCTGGATTCAGCGGTTTGTGTTACGTAAGCGCCCCCGATGCCGGACCCCGCCGATCGCGTACGACCGCTCGTCGAAGCGGACCCGGTCGTGATCCTCGAGATTGCCGGGGCCATCTCCGCGGACGCGGGACGCTGGCCTCCTGACTCGATCACCGACGTCGCGGGCGAGCATGCGCCCCGCATCCTCGCTGCCGACGCCTCGCGCGTCCGGGTGGCGATGGAGACGATGCTCATGGGCCGTGATGTGGACGCCGCCCTCGAATGGCTGCGCGTCACCACGGTCCTCGAGCGCCTGCTTCCGGAGCTCGCCGCGACGATCAACCTCGTCCAGGAGGAGGGCCGGCAGCACAAGGACGTCTGGGCACACACCAAGCAGGTCGTCCGTCAGACCGTCCGCCGCCCCCTCGTGCGCTGGGCCGCGCTCCTCCACGACATCGGCAAGGTTCCCACGCGCACCTTCACGAACGACGGGGTCCACTTCCACGGCCACGCCGAGGTCGGCGCGCGCATGTTCGACAAGGTCCACGCGCGCTTCGCGTTCGCCCGCGACGAGCGCCAGACGATCCGCTTCCTCGTGAAGCATCACCTCCGCACCAACCAGTACGGCGAGAACTGGACCGACTCCGCCGTCCGCCGCTTCCACCGCGAGATGGGCCCGCACATGACGGACCTCCTCGATCTCTCGCGCGCCGACATCACCTCGAAGCGTCCCGGGCGCCGCAAGACTCTCCTCGAACAGATCTCGGCGCTCGCCGAGCGCGTGCAGGTCCTCGCCGAGGCTGACGCCAAGCTCCCGCCCCTCCCTGGTGGCGTGGGCAACGCGATCATGGAGGCCTTCGAGCTCCGGCCCTCGCGTCTCATCGGCGATCTCAAGCGGACCCTCGAAGCCGCCATCGAGTCCAACGTCCTCGAGGCACGCCGCGAGGATGCCTACTACGTCGCGTACATCGCGCGCTCGGGCCTCGTCTCCGACGTCCCCGCCGACCGGCTCGCCGCGCTCATCGCGGCCGGCGGCGATCTCACCGCCCCCGACGACGACGAGGGCATGCACAAGGGCGTCGATCCCGACGATGACTCGCCGGGCGTCCTCGCCTGCGGCCACGATCCCGAGAACGATCCGTGCCGCCACCGGGATCTCGATCCGGCCTGAGCTCGCCGCCCCGGCATGGTACGCGCGTACCATGGCGGCGTCGCGAAGTAGCGAGCCGGGACATAGCCGTCGGCCGTGAGACCACACGGCCTTGGTGCCGAGCACGGAGTGCAGGCTCTCGCCGCTAGGCAGCCATCACGTGGGCACCTTCGTGCCGGCGGCCTCGAAGTCGGCGGCCTCGAAGTGTGGGCGCAGCTCGAGGCAGCCGGTCTCTCCCGGCATCGGCGAGGGACACTGCTTGGCCCACTCGACAGCCTCGTCCATCGATTTCACGTTCCAGATCCACCAGCCGGCGACGAGCTCTTTGGTCTCGGCGAAGGGGCCGTCGATGACGGTGCGCTGGTCACCCGCGAACTCGATGCGCTTACCGGCAGAGCTGGGTTTCAACCCGTCCCCATCGACCATGACGCCCGCGTCGATGAGGCGCTGGTTGAACGCCATCATGTCGTCCATGAGTTGCTGCGACGGCATGAGGCCGGCTTCGGAGTTCTTGGTGGAGTGAACGAAGACCATGACTTTCATAGGGCGTGCTCGCTTTCTTGTCTCCAGGACGACCGAGGCGAGGCCGCTCCGACAATGATTTTCTACAAACTGCGGCGCGGCGAGACGACGGCCGACGAGATGAGCAATCCCGCGACGATGCCGATCGCGACGATGAACATGGAGAAGACGGTCTCGACGCCGGTGATGGTGTCGTGGCCCAGGAGCGAGATGAGCCCCCGAAAGCCGAGCGAGCCCGGCACGAGGACGAGGACGGCCGGGACGAGGACGATCTGGGCGGGGCGGTGCAGGACACGCGCATAGGCGTTGCCGAGGACGCCGAGGGCGAAGGCCCCGACGACGACGCCCAGCTCGGGACCGAGCCATGCGGTGCCAGCCAGCGACCCCGCGTAGGCGGTGACAGCCGCGGAGATGATCCAGCCGAAGGCGCGCGGTGAGGCCTGGACGACGATCGCGAGCGCGACGGCGGAGCCGACGAGGGCGATCCACTGGGTCCACGGGGGGAGTGGATCGCCAAGGGTCTGTTGCACGGCGACGAGGGCGGTGGCCGCGCGTTCTCCGAGGGCGACGCCGACGACGAGCTCGAGCAAGACGATCACCGCCGTCATCAGGCGCGCGGTGCCGGCCATCGGATTGCGCGTGGCGAGCTCCGTCATCGCGACCGTCAGCGAGAGCCCCGGGAGGAGCACGACGATACCGGCAAGCGTGACGAGTGACGGCGTGACCGCCCCCCAGAACGAGCTCACGATGGCGGCCGCGAACGCGGCGAATGCGCTGCCCACGAGCTCGAAGACGCGGACCTGCTCGGTCGAGCGCTGCGCGACAAGGGCGAGGAAGCCGATGGCGAGGCCGATGCCGGCCGCGACGATCACGTCGCCGAGGGTGCCGCCGAAGAAGACGGCCATGCCGGCCGACGACGCGCCGTGCATCGCGGTGGTGAGGGCCTTGCTGTAGCGCCGCGGCTCCGCGAGGATCGCTTCGAGGCGATCGACGCCTTCGCTCGGCGAGACCGCTCCGTACGCGACGGCATCGGCGAGCGCGTCGACCTTCTCGAGCTTGTCCATGTCGAGGTCGCCTCCCGACATGCGCTGCATGCGCGTGCGGAGCTCGTGCGGCTCGCCGAACGACATGATGATGGTGGTCGGGGTCGTGAAGATCTCGGCCTGGAGGCCCATCTGCTTGCAGACCACGCCGAGCGCTTGCTCGAGCCGGTCCGCGGGCGTGCCGTACCGATGGAGCGCGCGGCCCAGGGCCAGCACGAACTCGATCGCATCGGCTTCGCGGCCCGGAATCACGGCGCCAACCTAGCTGATCGACCCCGAAAACGTCGAATGCCCGGGCGGCAACCCAGGCATTCATACGGAATCCAGTCGAGACTATTTAGTAGAAGAGAAACGCGGGGTTAAAAGATAGCCGCGTAGCTTTGCTCCGATGCGGCAACACCGGCGCGGCCCTTTGTTAAGCAATCACCGGGCCAGGACGGGCCCCCGCTGCGTAATGCCTTGTAAAGCCTCGTCTTCAGTGTTATCGAAGCGGCTCGCCCACCTCTATGACGAGCCCTCGCTACGACATCTCTGTCGCGACGCTCCGGAGCGGGCGCAACGATTTGCAGAGCTGCCTTTCGCAGCGGAGCACAGATGCAGAACACGGTCGTGGTGAACGCCGAGGGACCCGAGATCCGCGTGGCGGTTCTCGAGGAGGGTTCCCTCGCAGAGTTTTTTGTCGAACGTAAGCGCGACAAGGGAATCGTCGGAAACATCTATCGCGCCAAGGTGAACCGGGTCCTCCCGGGCATGCAGGCGGCCTTCGTGGACCTCGGTCCGAAGGTGGAGCGCGCGGCGTTCCTCTATGTCGCCGACGTTCTCGGCTCGGGGGACGAGCGCAAGCTGTTCGAGGATTCGGAGATGGACGACACGGGCGACGACTCGCCCGAGGGGGCCGCCTCTCGCATCGCGCGCTCGCGCAAGCAGCTCGCGAACCGGAAGATCGAGGAGCTCCTGAAGCCGGGCCAGACGGTGCTCTGCCAGGTGACGAAGGATGCGATCGGCCAGAAGGGCGCGCGCGTCACCGGCTATCTCTCGATGCCCGGGCGCTACAGCGTGTTCATGCCGCACGTGGCGCAGGTCGGCGTCTCGCGGCGCATCGGCTCCGACAAGGAGCGCCGGCGCCTGCGTGACCTCGTCAACGAGGTGCGGCCGAAGGGCTCGGGCTTCATCGTGCGCACCGCCGCCGAGGACGCCAACGATCAAGAGCTCCGCGACGACGTCGACTTCCTCGCGCGCCTCTGGAGCGAGGTCGACAAGCGGCAGGAGAGCATGGGGGGCGCGGGCCTCGTCTACGCCGACCTCGATCTCGCCCTGCGCTGCGTGCGGGACCTCCTCCGCGAGGACACCGCCGAGATCGTGATCGACGATCAGGAGCAGTACGAGCGCGTGCTCAAGTTCACGCAGGCGTTCTTGCCGCGCTTCGCCGATCGCATCAAGAAGTACGAGGGCCGGCGCCCGATCTTCGACCACTATCACATCGAGCCGGCGCTCCGCGTCGCGGTGTCTCGCCGCGTCCCGCTGCACTCGGGCGGTTCGCTCGTGATCGATCAGGGCGAAGCGCTCACGGCGATCGACATCAACACCGGCAGCTTCACCAACTCCGGCTCGGGCAACCTCGAGGACACGGTCACCGCGAACAACCTCGAAGCCTGCGAGGAGGTCGCGCGCCAGCTCCGCCTCCGGAACATCGGCGGCATCATCGTCGTCGACTTCGTCGACATGGACAAAGAGGGCAACCGCCGCAAGGTCTGGGACGCCTTCCAGAAGGCGCTGCAGCGCGACCGCGCGCGCACCAACGTCACGAAGATCAGCGAGCTCGGGCTCGTCGAGATGACGCGCAAGCGCACGCGCGAGTCGCTCGTCCAGCTCCTCACCGAGCCGTGCCCCACCTGCGAAGGCTCGGGCGTCGTGAAGAGCGTCACGACCGTCGCCTACGAGATCATGCGCGAGGTCCGCCGCTCGGGCACGCTCGTCGACTCCGACAAGATCGAGATCGAGGCCGCGCCGCGAGTCGCCGACCTCCTGCAGAAGTACGAGCGCGAGTACCTCGACCACCTCGAGAAGCGCTTCCAGAAGCCGATCGTCGTCGTCGGCCAGAAGGGCTGGAAGCCCGACCAGTTCCGCGTGGCCGGCAAGATGTCGACGGACATCGCCGCCGAGGCGGCCGCCCTCGCGGGTGCGCCGCGTCCGCCGCCGCCGGCCAGTGCGGCGGGCGGAGACCGTCCTCCGCGCGGCGATCGTGGTGACCGCGGTGGTGGTGACCGCGGTGGTGGTGGCGAGCGCGGCGGTCGGCGCCGGCGGCGTGGTGGACGCGGCCGCGATCGCGGCGCCGGCGCTCCGGCCTGATCCGGCCTGATCCGGCAAGCAGCGGTAGACCCCGGTCGCAGCCGTCGCGGCGAGCCCCGGCGACGCTACGGTTGCGTATGGCCGTCCCGTCAACCGTTGTCCTCGTGTCACTACTCGCCGCCTGTAGCGCCGCCGACCCGCCGTCGGATGACACCACGGACGAAGCCACGGACGAAGCGACCGACGAAGCGACCGACGATTCGGTGCCGACCATGCTCGAGTGCATGACGGCTCCCGGTACCGGGGCCATCGACTACGACGTCGACCACACGCGCCTGACGGCCAGCGCCCTGGTCATCACGACGCCAAATGGCACGTTCCACGAGGACACCACCGGCATCGTCGTCGGCGAGAGCATGTCGGCCACCTCCGCCACGCTCGAGCTCGAATGGACCGAGCGCGGCGCCGACATGCGCCTGTACATCTACGTGGACGTCGACGGCACCGATTGGGTCGTCAACGAGATCCGGAACTACAACGGCGATGCCGACGCGGAGTGGATCTACTACGAGGGCCAGGAGATCATGCGCTGTCCGCTCGGCCAGTACGCCCGCGGCACGCTCTCGATCACGGGCGCCAACGATCTGAGCCAGAACGGCACGCTCTCGATCACCGACCTCTCGTTCGGCTCGTTCCTGGTGCCGTAGCCAGCGAGCGAGACAGAAGCGCTCGTAGGAACCTCGACGGCGACCTGCTAGGGTGACCGTTCGGATGGTCCATTGATCGAACAGACACGGGCGGAACGACGAACAACCCACCGGATCGCCGTCAAAGGCACCGTCACGCTGGTCACACCCAGTCACGCGCAGCGGGCCCGCATCACGAACATCAGTACCGCCGGCCTCCTGGCGCATACGTCGGTCACGGCCGCCAGCAACTTGCTCGGGCGCTCTGTCGGCATCGAGCTCCGGCTCGATGGCAGTGCGCACGAATGGCTCACGCTTGGCGGCCGCGTGGTCCGGATCGAGCCCACGGCCGTCGCCCTGTCCTTCGAAGCGGTGTCCGATCGATTCATCCACCTCATCGACGAGATGACGACAGCGTCCCTCTGCGACCAGCGCACGCTGAGCGTGGTCGTCGTCGATGAGAACGAGCAGCGGCGCGCGATCATGGCGGAGGCGTTTCGCTGCGCCGGTTGCATCGTCGTGGAAGCGACCACCTCGCTGGAGGCGATCGTGCGCCTCGGCGAGCTGCACTTCGAGCCCAACTTCATCGCCATCGCCGATTCCATCGACGGCACGACTGCCGGGCACATGCGTACGTTCGTCGAGCGCGAGCATCCGCGGTCGCAGCTCGTGATGCTCGAGGACTCGCACGACGCCCCCGCCGCCCGCGTCCGCACGATCCTGAGCACGCCGCGCCGCCGCTAGCTTACCCTGCCAGAGCAGACGGCTCCCATCAGCACACCAGGAGCATCGAGCTTCGCATCGGACGTCCGTGTCGCACTTAGGTGGAGTGTTAGGCTGTCGCCCATGAGAGTGGTGCTGCCTCCGGTGCGTTGGGATGCGGGCGTATCTGCGCAGAGCTCGGGCCTCAGCCTGTTGCCCGACGATCTACAGACCTGGATGCATCAGGCGATCGGCGTCGGAATGCCGCCGGGAGCCAAGCTCGAGATTCGGGGAGACCGGGAAGCACAGACGGTGACGGGATGGCCGTTGCGCTTCGTCGACGCGGTCATCACGCGCGACGGCAAGGTCATCGAGGCGCGCCTGGGCGCGCTGTACGCGTTCTTCGAGCACGCGGGGTCCGCTTTCGTCCGCGCAGCGGACAGGCCCACGCTCGAGCCACATGTCGAGATGATCGCGGAGTGGCTCCGGCAGGCGCGTCCGTCGTTCGCGGGAGAAGTAGCGGCGCTCGCGGACGTGTACGATCTGGATGCGCCGCGCGAGCAGGCTCCACCCGCGAACAAGCCGAAGCTCGTGATCGCGCAGCGCCCCGATCCTCGCTTTGGGGCCGAGCTGCAGCTCGCGCGACTGGCAACGGAGACCACGCGGGAGGCGCGCATCGAGCGTGCCGTGCTCCTCCTCGTGCTGAAGCGGCCGGAGGCGGCCCTGGCCGAGCTCGACGGGATGACCGAGGCCGAGGCGGTATCGCTACGGGGACGAGCACTGGCCGAGGCGGGCCGGAAGGAGGAAGCAATGAACGTATGGCGTGACGCGGTGGATGCGACGAGTCGGTACAACCTCGGACAGTCGCTGTTCGATGCCAGGGACTACGAGGGCGCGCGCAAGGCGTTCCGCGAGGCGGCCACGGCTGCTCCCGATGACTTCTTGATCCTGCGCAAGGTGATCCAGTCCGAGCTGCGGCTCGAGCGCTGGGCGGATGCCGAGACCACCCGAGCGGAGCTCCACCGGGTCTGGGCGACGAGCTCCGACCCGCGCGCGCAGCTCCTGCACGACGCGGTGATCGATCAATACGAGTCGCCCATCGGCATGATCCACGTCCACGAGACGTTTCGGCCGCGCGACCCGGCGTTCCATCCCCTGCTGGCGTTCAGCCTCGTCGACCAGGACGGCCACGCGCGGCCCGAGCGCGTCGTGATCGAGACCAGCGACTACGCGAAGGAACGCGGTTCGCCGTTCGTGATCGTCGTGTGGAAGGGCAAGGAGCACCGCATCGTCGGCACCGCACCGGGGCTGCCGCCGTACCCGGAGATCCGAGCCTCGGCCGTGGAGCTGCTACGCGGCGTGCTCAGTCCGCCCAGTGGTCCAGGACCGTCGAAGCCGACGCCCGCGGGATGACGCGGGGCTGCGCATCGGGGACGGGCACCATCGATTGCACCACGCTCGCGAGCACCGAGGGCAGCTCCTCGGATGCGGCGGCAGACGCGGGCTGGTCATATCGCGCGACGTAGAGATACGGGGCGGCGTACTGCACGACGGCATGACGCACGACTTGCGTCGGCGCACGCGCGGCCTGGCCGGTCACGATGAGGTGACGGGCCGTCGAGCCGCCGAGCATCGGGTGCGGCCGATCGACGAGATCGTGACGGTCGAACCCATCCGTCAGCTCCTCGATGAGCGCACGCGGAGGCGGGTCCCACGAGAGCTCGGGCGCGGGGATGGCCGGGTGCACGACGAGCAAGGAGGGATCGCGCGGGAAGTCGGGGGGGTAGTGATAGGCGACGAGCCCGCGCGCGAGGGATGTCCACCCCGCCGGGGGCGTGTAGATGAAGCGGCGTTGCCGGATCCCGAGGCCGAGCTGGTGACCGGCGACGAGGCGACGGGCCGCCGTGTCGACCGTGTCCCAGACCGTCGGCTCGATCGCGAGCACGTCGAATGCGACCACGAACTCGTCCGCAAAGATCATCGCGATCCCGCGCCGGACGGCGGCACCTTCCCGGTTCCCCTGAAGATCGATCCACAGCCCGAGCTCGCCCTCGCTCGTGGTCAGGGGCGTCGCCTTGCCGACCTGGGTAGTCTTGAACCCAGGGTCGGTCGCCAGCACCCGCGCGATGACCTGGGAGGCCCGCTGGAGTGGTCGGAGGCGCTCGAAGATCCGGATTCTCCCTCCGCCTCCTGGGGGATAGAGCGTTACGAGGTTGGCCCCATGATGCTGTACCCAGCCCGCCAGCACACGCATGGTGTTATCGTACTGATGGGAAGGGGCCGCGGTATCCCCGCGTACAAGAATCCATGAGCTGGTTCACCAATGTTGTTGGCAGGGCGCA
Source organism: Kofleriaceae bacterium (assembly GCA_022842285.1). Lineage (GTDB taxonomy): Bacteria > Myxococcota_A > Polyangia > Haliangiales > Haliangiaceae > JABFXX01. The sequence goes on along the minus strand of JALHPV010000064.1, from coordinate 7,665 downwards.
AGGGGCTCTTCAGGGTGGGATCAACACCGTCCAGCAGGGCATCGGGCAGTTCACGCATGGGTACGGAAACAACCCGGACACGCATGACGCCGCCACGGCACGAGGCGGAACCGGCCTCCTTCAGAGCAACGAGACCTCGTTCCTGGGCCGGCTCGGTCAGGGCGTCGGTGACTTCACTCGTGGCGTGAGCCAGGAAGGCCTCGGCGGCCTCCTCGATGCCCGCGGCATGATGGATCGGCAGAGCGCACAGCGCGAGCTGTCGGACCGCTTCCAGGTCGTCGGAGACGACTTCATGGGACCGCGCAACGGCAACCAGGTCTCCCAGGAGGAGTACCAGAACATCGCGCGCACGTTCAGCAACGTCCGCATGGGCCGCGGCGACCTGACCGTCGACACGAGCATGATCCAGGATCAGGCGCAGGCCGACGCATACCGAAACGGCACGATGGGCTCGATCGCCGACATGATGATGACGCGCAGCGGGCGTCAGCAGATCAACAATCTCTCGAACAACGTCCAGCGGGACGACGCCGGCAACGCCCGTCACGCGCTACCAGGGGGTGATCCGCTCACCTTGCCTTTCGGCATGGAGCGGGTTCTTCCGGAATCCCATCGGCACACGACGATCCGTCCACTGTTCAACGATACGAACAATGACGATGACCTGACGAACGACGGGACGGGACCGAACGACTACTTCAACGGCAACGCGTTCGCCGACGCGACGGGCGCGCACGGCGAGAACGGTGCGATCGACACGTCGGGTCGCGCCAAGTGGAGCCGCGACGCGACCACCAACGCGCGCGGCGCTGGCACGGACTCGACGATCTTCTGGAACCCGACTGCGAGCGTGGGCAACTGCAACCGAGCCGACGTGGTTCTTGCCCACGAGATGCAGCACGCCTTCCACGAGACGCAGGGCACGATGGGCCGCGGTACGTTCACCGACCCGACCGGCGTTAGCCCCGACAGCGGCGGCATCGCGAACTTCGAGCGCCAGGCCGTCGGTCTGTCGCGCTCCGATACGCCGGGGGGCGCGGGTCACTATCCGGGCGACCAGGACGGCTGCACCGAGAACACGTATCGCGCCGAGCGCAACCAGCTCGGTCTCGGCGACAACTTCGCGATGCGCACGGAGTACAGCTCCACGATGCCCGGAATGAATCCGTGATCATGCGTCGGCGCGTCGGGCTCGTGCTCTTCGCGCTCGTCGCGCTCGTGACTGCAGGGTGCACGAAGGAACGCGCCTCCGAGAGTCCCGCCAAACCAATTGGACCCTCGGACGGCGAAGCGTCTATGAAGGTCGCGCCGGCTGACCCTGCGCCGAGCGCACCCGCGCCTGCGGCCCCCTCTGCACCGAAGGACAACGTCGTGACAGCGAGCACTCTGGATTGGTCGATGAAGAAGAGCGGCGATGGATCCTCCATCGTCATCATCGCGAACGTGAAGAACACGACCGACGCCCCGATCTGGGTCGCCGACCGCCTGGTAGTTCCGGCGCCTGGTAACAAGTTCACCCGGACGGACCGGCTCACGGTGATGAACACCGACGATCCAGCCGTGATCCGGTTCGTGGCGGGAGCCGTGTCATCCGACCGACCGTCCGCGCAGCTCTACAAGCCGACGTTCACGGAGCTCGCGCCCGGCGCGTCCGTCGAGCGGACGTGGACGATTCCGTCGCCGTTGAAGAGCTGGAACCCGGTGGGCGGAGCAAACCCGCTCTCCGACAAGGCCAAGCAGGCCGTGTTCCTGCTCCACACCTCGACCGTGCCTCCGTCCGCGATGAACAAGATCGCATCGGACGACCCGACGCCGCTCGAGACGCCTGATTTTCCGCGCGCGATGCAGATCGTGACCGGCGCCGCGCTCCCGCTGCTGTGAAGCAGTTCCATCCGCACGCTGCGCACACGGCGGAGCGGGTGGCAGCGGCCCTGGCGCCACACGTCCACGGGCGTGTCCTCGAGCTCGCGAGCGGCAGCGGACAGCAGTGCTGCGTGTTCGCAGCGCGGATGCCTGACGTCACGTGGCAACCGTCGGAGCTCGACGCAGGAGCGCTGACGAGCATCGAGGCGTACCGCGCAGATTCAGGCTGCGCGAACCTCCTCCCTCCCCTCGCCCTCGACGTACGGCGGCCCTGGCCCGTCGATCACATCGACGTCGTGCTCGCGATCAGGCTCCTGCACGTGCTCGCCGAGATCCAATGCGTGTTCGAAGGCGCGCGCGCGGTCGGAGCGGCGTCCGTCATCGTCATCGGGCCCATCGCGGAGATGGCATCGCCGGCCCCGGCCATGCCCGCCCATCTCGCGGCCTGGACGGTCCCGATTCGGATCCCGACGCGGGCCGAGGTCACCGCTCACGGGTTCGCCATCACCCACGAGGAGGCGCTTGGCGACGACGTGATGCTCGTACTCGGCCCGGCCGCGCGCGGGTCCGGCACTACGAGCGGTTCGCGCGCCGGCTAGAGCGTCAGCGTCGTCGCCGCGCCCTGACCGGGCGACTCCTCGAGCTTCACCGTGAGCGCGAGGAGGTGCGCGCGCGGCAGGCGCTCGGCGAGGACGGAAGCGACGTGCAGCGAGAGCGACTCGACGGAGATGTTGTCGAGCGGCAAGAGGAGCACGTCGGCGCGTGGGAACACGTAGCGCTGGCCGCACAGCGTGATCTCGATCTCCTGGGCGTCCTCGCGGACGAGCGAGAAGAACGGATTGCCGGTGGCGAGGAAGACCCGCTCCTTCCACTCGGAGGCGAGCGCGGAGAGGACGCCCTTGATCGCCGAGAACGGGATCATCGAGGCGAAGTCGACGCGATCGACCTCGAGCTCGACGGCGAACGTGTAGTTATGGCCGTGGAGCCGCTCCTTCGTGCCGTCGGGGAAGACGGTCATGTGAGCGGCGCTGAACTTGTAGGAGTCGCGCGCGAGGAGGATGCGGTGGCGACTCATGCAACTCGTGTCTGCATACTACCTTGCCAGCGCGCTTCACGCAGCGGCCGCGGGGCCGGCTTGGTTCGAGCTAGGGCTCGACTGTGACGACGAGGAGGGGGCGACGTTCGGTCGCAGGGTTGTTGCTCGAGTAGAGCTCCACATATTGCGGTTGGGTCAGCGCCAAGCCCAATCCGTGGTTGCTCTCTGGCTGCGCAACCCAGCGGTTCACCAGGTCGACCGGAAGGTCGAGCACGATCTCGGCGTCGAGTGCCGTCGGCACCTCGGCTGACGAGACGATGACGGGACTGCGGGACCCGGGTGCTTCAGCGCCCGGCGTGGTCCACGGGACGCCGCTCAGGCGGTCGTTGAAATTGGCGACGCCGGACTCGAAATCTCCCGCGCCCTCCGTCCACGACTCGAGGACCTCGGACGCCGTGATCACGACGCCGGCGGGCGGCGCGAATGCGAAGATCCAGAGGTGGAGCTGTACCGATCGAATGGGGCGGTCGATCACCCCATCGACCGCAAAGCGGATCAAGCTCTGGTCCTTGCCCGGCGTCGTGATGTGCAAGTCACCATGGGCGCCGAGATTGACGGCTGGCTCGTCGGCGCTCAGCACGATGTCCGTCACCGCCGAGGAATCAGCGTCGGGGCGGGCTCCGATCTGAATCCTGGTCGACGATCCGCCGGGACTATCCGGGGCCGCATCAGGATCGACGCCATCAGCCGTGCGTTCCTCGAAGCCGACGCGACCACATCCAGCGACCAGCCACAGCACGATCCAACCACTGCGGGTAGTTGAGGAGGCGTCCCGCATCTCCCCTAGTATGGAGTAACGGGAGGACCGCATGGGGGCTGGTAATTGCGCCCCGGCGACGATCAGCGCCGCAAGGCGAGGTGCGCGAGACCGAGACAGGCGGCCGCGTTCATGAGCAGCCAGGCCGGGTTCGCCGCCACCATCGGAATCACCGCGTAGACGGCGAGGTGCGCCGCGACGCCGATCGCGAGCCCCGCCAGCGGAGCGCGCGCCTTCGGGATGCCGTAGCCGACCGCGAGGAGGCCCAGCGGGATGAGCGCGCTGAAGAACAGCGCGTTGCCGTGTCCCGTCGGACCGAGCAGCGACATGTCCCACGACGGGAGGCCGTGCGTGAGGGTCTCGATCACGGGAAAGCTCGAGAGCTCCGGCGCGATCATCGGCAGGAAGAAGAGCCCCGACGCGCCGAGGACGACGCCACCGAGGTAGCCGAAGCCACCCAGCTTGCTGATCGCGCCGCGACGCCGGACGCTCGCCGCCACCGCTCCGGCCATCAGGAGACCGAGGCCAAGCTGGAGGCCGCTGCCCTGCGTGCGCGCGGCCTTGACCGCGGCCGGCGCGTCGACGATGCCGGCGCCGTACTTGTCGGTCGTGTACTTCTGGTTGTTCGGCTTCCGCGCCGACTGCTTCAGGACCTTCTCGACCATCTTCGGGTCGGTGATGCCCTCACCGACGACGAGCGCGGCGACGCCAGCGACGTGGGGCGACGCCATCGAGGTCCCCATGTACGCGTAGTAGTCGTTCTTCGTCGGGTCGCCGATGGCGATGGTGTTCTGGAGGACTCCGTCCGGCTTGCCGTCGCCGTCCTGGTCGACGCGGGTGTTACCGCCGGGGGCCGCGATGTCGATGTCCTTGCCGTAGTTCGAGTAGAAGGTGATCGACTCGTCGAACTGAGTCGCGGAGACCGCGATCGCGCCGGGATACGCCGCCGGGTAGCCGACCTTGCCGCGGCTCTCGTTGCCAGCCGCGCACACGACCGTGACGCCCTTGTCGTACGCGTACTGGACGGCCTTCTTCAGGACCGTCGACGGGAACGCGCCGCCGAGGCTCATGTTGATGACCTTCGCGCCGTTGTCGGCCGCGTAGCGGATCGCGTCGGCGATGCCCGCGACCGAGCCGGAGCCGTTCGCGGAGAGGACCTTCAGCGGCATGATGCGAACGTTGCGCGCGACGCCGGCGACGCCGATGCCGTTGTTCGTGACCTGCGCGATCGTGCCGGTGACGTGCGAGCCGTGACCGTGGTCGTCGTTGGCGTGCTGGTTATCGCCGACGAAGTCGTACGGCTTCACGAAGTCGATGCCCTTCAGGTCGGGCAGGACGCTGAACTTGCCGGACTTGTAGTCCTCGTAGCCGACGCCCGTGTCGAGGACGGCGACGATGACGCCATTGCCGTCGGAGAGCTTCCACGCCTCGGGCATGCCGATCTGGCGGAGGTGCCACTGGTGCTTGTACTGCGGGTCGTTCGGATAGCCCGGCTCGGTCACGGCGGGCGCGGTGCCAAAGGCCACCGCCTCCGCGGGAGAGAGCTGCATGAGTGCATCGGGCTCGGCGATCTCGACATCGGAGCGCGCCGAGAGCTGCGCGAGGATCGCGTCGCGCTTCGCCGGATCGACGTGCGCGCGGTACAGCTGCGTGGCCGCCGCGGTGCCGCTCGAGTCGACGAGCACGAGGTCGATCCCGAACGCGCGTTCGATCGCGGCGGGCGACGCGTCATCTTTCAAGTCGATGATGATGTCGTCAGGGTCGGTGACCGCGCCGGAGGCGTCGGCGACAAAGCCCTCGTCTTCCTTGGGCTGGCGGTACCACCACCACAACGCGACCACCGCAATGATCACCAGCAGCCACAGCAGGCGCGACGACGACGGCTTCGTCGGCCCCGTATCTTGCTCGTCCATGCGACGAGTATAGGACGCTAAACCATCACGCGCTCGTCGGACGGAATGTCGTCCTCCCCGAGCACGAGCTGGTTATCGATCTCGCGATCTTCGGCCAAGGCTTCGAGATACTTCTTGATCTCGGCCACGCCCTGGACCATGCGGGCGACGACATCCCGGGCCAGAAACAGCACCGTGGCCGGCCGGGTTGCCACGACCGTCGCCGCCGTACGAGCGTTTCGGATCAGCGCCATCTCGCCGAAGACGTCACCGGTCTTCAGGCCTCCCAGCGGGACGGTGGTGCCGTCGGCGGTGCGACGCGAAACATCGAGCTCGCCCGCGAGGACGACGAACAGGCCGCGGCCCTCCTCGCCTTCGTGGATGACAACAGTGCCCGGTGCGACATCATGACTCGTGAAGCGGCGCAGGAGATCGCGCTGCTGCATGCGGTTGAACGGCTTGAAGAGCGGGCTCGTCGCCATCAGGTTGCCGAGCAGGCGCTCGCGCGTGAAGCCATGGAGAGCCTCGGCGACGGCGCCGAGCTCGTCAGCGAGGGAGGCCAGCGAGGTGCGCCCGACCTCGAGCAGATCGACATCGGTGATGCAGGCGACGCTGGCGGTGCGCGGCTGCGCGGAGAGGAGCGCCATCTCGCCGAACACCGCGCCTTCACCGAGGCGGGCCAGGTCGGTCTGGCGCCCCAGGCCATCGGTCGCGAACACCCGCAGCTCGCCGCCGGCGACGAAGAAGAAGGAGTGCCCCGGCTCGCCCTCGCGGATCGCGAGCGCGTTGGCAGGCAGACGCTTCAACACGAGGGTACCGAGCACGCGTCGGAACGCGGCCTCGCTCATCGTCGAGAGCAGCGGCACGGGGTGCACGGCGGCCGGATACTCGCTGAACGAGTCCGTCGCATGCTCGGCGCGATGGAGCGCCTGCTTCACCGCATCGGGTGGCGCGGGCAAGCGCACATCGGGCACCTGTACGGGGAGTCCCTCGACGGGGAGCGCCACGCGCGCCGCCATCTTGCCGAGCATCTCGCTCTCGTTGCCGTAGGTGACGACGAGCGCGGCGGTGAGATCGCTCGAGTCGGCGCCGTGGGCCTCGAGGACGCGCGCGCAGACGAGCGCGGCGAGCGGGTGACCCGACTTCAAGCAGTACCAACCGGTGGCGCGATAGACGTTCGCGGCTCCCGCATCACCGAGGGCGAGCGCGCAGTCCGCCACCCGGATCCGCGCGTCGAAGTCGAGCGGCGCCGCCGCCACCACCGCGTCGTAGAGACGCAGCGCTGCAAGATGTTGCCCCTGTCCGAACAGCGTCGCGGCGCTGCGCTTCACGTCCCCGAGCGCGACCATCGCAGGCGAGCGTAACCGAACACAGGTATGATGCCGCCGAGGGATTCGTGAAGAAATGCGCTAGCTGCAGCAAGGACTTGCCGGACGCGGCACTGCATTGCGTGTTCTGCGGGGCGAAGCAGGCTCCAGCGCCGGTCTCGTCGACCGCGGCGAACGCGAAGACGGTGATGGGGAACTACTCGGCGAGCGACATGATCGCGGCGCTGAAGGCGGGTGGCAATCTGCCGTCCGCTCCGGCGATCGCGCCGCCGCCGGCTGCTCCCGTCGTCGGGAACCCTCCCGTGCAGCCCCCTCGCAACGCCTCGGGTCCGACGCCCGCTCCCTACGCTCCTCCGCAGGCCGTGCAGTCGCCCTACGCGCCGGCGCAGGCGCGCCCGGCCCCTGCTCCCCCGCCACCCGCCGTGCCGATGAACCGGCCCCCGGCGCCGGCAAGCTCGCCGCCCGCGTACTCCGCTCCCTCGAGCGGGCCGCCCTCGATGCCACCGCCCCTCGCGCACGGCGTGCCGATGGCCGATGCGGCCGCGAAGACGGTGATGGCGCAGGCGCCGGTGAGTCCCCCGTCCCCCGCTGTCGCGGCGACGATCGTCCAGGGCCCGACGGGCCAGGGCCCCGGTCCCTCCACCTGGCAGCCGCCCGCGCCGAGCCCGCCGCCGGCCCCCGCCTCCAGCACCGCGCCCTCGACGCCCTCGACGCCCCCGACACCCGAGC
>JALHPV010000063.1 GCA_022842285.1 Kofleriaceae bacterium | reverse complement strand
GGTGCGAAGGCCGAGCACGAGCACGAGCAGGGTAAGCAGCCACCTCATGGCGCGTGCACCTCGATGCGCTGGATGTCGGTGCCGGCGCTCTCGTAGTAGATGAGGCCGGCGCCGATCGTGATCGCGCCGAGCACGGCGGCGTACACCCACCAGCGCGTCGGCTCCTCGACGTCCTTCGCGGGCGCGTCGCCGGGCCCTCGCGGTTCGACGAGGAGCTCCCGGTCCGGATCGGGCGCGCGATCGTTCCAGGCGGTGACGCGCTCGCGAGCCAGCTCGAGCAGGCGGCCGGCCTCGTCGAGCTTGCCTTCGCCGTCCTCGTTGCCGAGCTGCCGCGGCGCTTCCGCGAGACCTCCGCGGCCCCACACCTGCACGACGCCGCCGGAGCGCACCAGGGCCACGCGGGCGTTCACCTGCGAGAGCACCCAGCCAAGCTCGGCCGGCGACGGCCGCGTGCCGCTCCAGAGGACGACGCGCTGCGAGACGGCACTCCAGGTGCCGACGCCGTCCTGGGTCGGGACGACGATCTGCGGCTGCGACTTCACGGCGGTGCCGAGGGCGTAGCCCCGACGGTTATCCTTCGCGACCGCGACGACGTGCTCGCCGGCGGCGAGCGTGGTCGCAACCGGGACGGTGCCGACCCGACGGAAATCGACGAAGACCTCGGCGCCGGCGACGTCCGCGCCGATCGTGACCGGGATGAGATCGCGATCGACGAGGGTGTCGACGTCAGGGTAGGTCGCCCAGAGCGCCGCCGGCACGACCGTCGGCGTGGCGCCCAGCGCGCGCAACCGACTCGCAGTGCGATGCGCGCGATCGCGGTCGCCCAGCTGGTCCGCGCACACGAGCTCGAGGCCCATGAGTTGCTCCAGCTCCGGCACCCGGAGCCCGGCGGCGTGACGGGCTGCCCCCGGACCGATGCCCGTCGCAGCGGCGCCGAGCGTCGCCTTGCAATCGAGGGCCGCGTACGCGGTTTCGGCGCTGGCGAGAGCGGCGGCGAGGACCGCGCGATCACCATCGACGTTCTCCCCGGCGAGGGCACCATCGACGCCGTCTCCCGTGACGAGCTCGAAGCCCGCCGCGGCGACCGCCTCGGCGAGCTGCGCCCGTGCGGCGCCGGCGTCATCGGGACCGAGGTCGATGACCGCGACGCGCTCTGCGTGCGCCGTTCCCGCGAGAACGACGAGGGCAAGGCCTACGCGGTGAACTGCTTGAAGTACTCGTTCAAGGCCCATACGTCACGTGCGCGCAGGCCATCGAATTGAAGACCGATCCCATGCTCGTCGGCCCAGCGGACCGTCGAGCCGATGTCGATCGGCTCTTCCATCGTGGGGATCCGGAACGAGATGTTCATCCGCGAGCCCATCGCGTGCTTCATGCCGGTCACCACCAGCGCTCCACCGAGCGAGAGGTTCACCATCGTGGCGTCGCGAGCGGTGCCGTCGATGACGACCTTCGTGAGGATCGAGACGGTGTGGCGTGTCGAAGTACGGCGATTGTCGGCCAAGTGTCCCCCGGACAATCATCTTAAGCCGTTCCATTCCAAAAAGGATGGATCCGATTCGGCAAGGCGCACCTAGCCGAGGTGCCTGGCTACGTCTTTCGCCTACAGCTTGATGTCGATGTACGCCTTCTTGCGCAACTCTTCGAGCCAGACCTGGGTCTGCTTGTCCATGCCGCGCCGGCGGATGTCCTTGCTGAGCTGATCCTTCATCTCTTCGTAGGGCTTCAGGTTGCTCTTCTTGATCTCGGTCGCGAGAAAGACGTGGAGACCCTGCGGTCCGGCCACGGGACCGCGAATGTCCCCCTTCTCCATCGAGAAGATGACGGCCTCCCAGTCGGGAACCTGGAGGCTGCCGCGCTCGAACCAGCCGAGTACGCCGCCGGTGGACTTCGTGCCGTCATCATCCGACACCTGCGCCGCGACGTCCTCGAACTTCTCGCCGCTCTTCACGCGCTCGATCGCGCCCGCGGCCTTGGTCCGCGCCTCGGAGATCTGCTGCTCGGTCGCGTTCTCGGGGATCGCGATCAGGATGTGCGACAGGGCGACCGCGCTGACGGCCTCGCTGCGCCGGGCGAGCTGGTCGTACTTCGCGCGGATATCTTCGTCCGTCACGACCACCTTCGGCGACACCAGGGTGTTCACGGCGCGGAGGCGGAGGATCTGCCGGCGCAGCTCGGCCTTGTAGCCGGCGACCGTGTAGCCCTGCGCGAGCAGCGCCTGCGCGAGCTGCTGGTCATCGAGCTTGTTCTGCGTCTTGATCTCGTTGAGCGCGGCCTTCACCTCGTCCGCGTCGACCTCGATCTTCGCCGCCTGGGCGGCCTGGACGATCAGCTCCTCGTTGATCATGTCGTCGAGGATCTGGCTCGTGAGCTTGGAGAGGCGACGCTCGCGCTCCTTCGCGTCGGCGATCTGATTCGCCTCCTGCCGCACGGGCATCATTCGCGCGTCGAGCTCGCTCGAGAGGATGATCGCGTCGTTCACGACGGCGACCACGCGCTCGACCACGACCTTCCGGGACTGCTTGGCCGGCTTCTTCGCTGCGGGCTGCGCCGAGGCAGCCGTCGACACGAGCATCAACGCGACGAGGAGACGGGAGACCATGCTGCTTGGACCGGGGAGAGTCGTCACGGGTTGCCTTCCTCGCTCGTGCCGCGCCCTTCGGCGCCGCTGCCGACGTCGTCCATCATCGGGGGCGGCGGGTTCAGGTCGCCGCCCGGGTCCCCTGGTCCCGGTGCCGGCGGCGGCACCAGGTCCGAGCCCTGGCCCGTGTCCACGGCTTGCGACGTGTCGATGCGGACCTTGGCCAGCATGGCCTCGTCGACCTCGATCGTGGACTTCGCGCGCGCCGCCTCGACGAAGTCCTTCTGCCCTTGGATGCGCTTGTCGCGGAAGAGCTTGGTCCGGATCTGGGCCTTCGCGTCCTCGAACGACTTCGTCATCGCTCGTCGCCGGCCCGTCTGCTTGAGGATGTAGAAGGTCCCGTTCCCCGCATCGATCGCCTGGGACACGTCGCCCGTCTGGCCGAGCGCGAGCGCGGCGCGGACCACCGGGGCCGGGAGCTCCGTCGTCGCCGCGTCGAAGTACCGGAGATCGCCGCCGCGAATCTTCGTGGCGTCGTCCGTCGAGTACTTCGCGACGAGGTCGCGGAAGCCCTTGTTCGTCTTGCCAGCCTCGCCGCGCGCCTCGAGGGCCACGCGCTCCGCCTGGGCCTTGTTCTTCACGACGATCGCCGACGCGCGCACCTCGTCGGGCTTCACGTACTCGGAGACGTTCGCGTCGTAGTACGCCTTCATCTCGGCGTCGGTGATGGAGTCGGCGGTGATCTTCGTGTCGAGCTCGTCGCGCATGAGCTTCTGGATCATCACCTGCTTCATCGTGCGGATGACCTCGGGATCCTTGTCGAGGCCGCGTCGCACGCCTTCCTTCGCGAGCACCTCGAACCGGATCATCGATTCGAGGAACTCCTTCTTCTGCTCCGGCGACGTGTAGCGCGCGCGGATGTAGGGCGACTGGCGGTTGATGCGCTCCTGCAGCTCGCCGAGGGTGATGACGATGTCGTCGACCTTCGCGAGCGGCGTGGCCAGCTCGTCGACCGTCTGCGGGGCTCCGTTGCCCTTCTTCTTCTTCTTCGCACCCGGTCGCTCCTCGACCGTGCTCGAGGTGTCGCGCTGCTGACAGCCCGTCACGACGGATGCAAGACCGATGAGAAGGACCGGAACCCGAAGAATCACAACAGCTTCACGTAGCACGCGCGAGGACGTCCAACAAGGCCCGCCTCGCGCCCGCCGCCCCGCCAGGTGACGGAGGCACCATCCCGAGACGACCATCCGCGAGCTTGCGGAAGCCGGTCTGCACCATGGGCTGGATCCACGGGGTGTCCGCGGGCAGGGCGAGGGCCACCCGGGTCTGGGACAGCTCGAGGGCGAGGGCTCCCAGGCGGCGGGCGAGGGCCTTCACGCCCATGAGCTCGCCAAGGAGGATGACGTCGCCGGGCAGGTCGCCGTAGCGATCTCCGATCTCGGCCATGACCGCCGCCAGGTCGTCGTCGGTGTCGACCGCAGACAGCCGCTTGTACAGCTCGAGTCGCTGCGCGGGGTCCGGCACGTAGTCGTCGGGGATGAAGCCCGGCGTCTCGATGGTGAGCTCGGGATCGATCTCGCTGTGGATCGGCTTGCCGCCGAGCTCGGCGACGGCCGCGTCGAGCATCTTCACGTACTGATCGAAGCCGACGGCCGCGATCGAGCCCGACTGCTTCGCGCCCAGCAGCTCGCCGCCGCCGCGGATCTCGAGGTCCTGCGATGCGATCTGGAAGCCGGCGCCCAGCTCGGTGAAGCGCTGGAGGGTCTCGAGCCGGCGCCGTGCGTCCTCGGTGATGTGCTCCGGCTCGGGCACGAGCAGGTAGCAGTACGCGCGCTCCTTGCTGCGGCCGATGCGACCGCGGAGCTGATAGAGCTGCGCGAGCCCGAACGCATCCGCGCGCGCGACGAACATCGTGTTCGCCTTCGGGATGTCGAGGCCACTCTCGACGATCGTCGTCGCGACGAGGATGTCGAGCTCGCCGCCGACGAACTTCACCATCACCGCCTCGAGCTGCTCCGCCGTGAGCGAGCCGTGCCCGACGCCGATGCGCGCCGACGGGACGAGCGACCGGAGATAGTCGGCCCACTCCTCGATCGTGCGATCGTCATCGCGCGGCTTCGTGCGGCGCTGCGGTCGGTGCTCGTTGGGCAGCCGGTCGTCCGGCTGCTTCGTCCCCGACGTGCCGATGGTGGGCGTGATGAAGAAGATCTGACCGCCGCGCGCCAGCTCGCGCTCGACGGCCTCCTGGATCGTCACGTCGTCGACGTGCGAGACGAACGTACGCACCGCCCGCCGATCGGCCGGTGGCGTGGCGATGATCGACAGATCGCGCAAGTTGGCCATCGCGAGGTGCAGCGTGCGCGGGATGGGCGTCGCCGTCAGCGTCAGCACGTCGACCTGCGTCTTCGTCTTCTTGATGCGCTCCTTGTGCGCCACGCCGAAGCGCTGCTCCTCGTCGATGACGAGCAGGCCGAGGTCGTTGAAGCGGACGTCTGCCGACAGCGCGCGATGCGTGCCGACGACGACATCCACGCCACCCTCGGCCACCTTCTTCACCGTCGCGATCTGCTCGGCCTTGCTCTGGAACCGCGACAGCTTGCCGATGTTGATCGGGAAGCCCGCGAACCGCTCGGTCATCGTGCGGTAGTGCTGCTCGACCAGCACCGTCGTCGGCGCGAGCACGCACGCCTGCTTGCCGCCCTGCACGCAGCGGAACACGGCGCGCATCGCGACCTCGGTCTTGCCGTAGCCGACGTCGCCGCACACGAGGCGATCCATCGCGCGGGGCGCTTCCATGTCGGCGAGCACGGACTCGATCGCGGCGGCCTGATCCGGCGTCTCGTCGAACGGGAACTGCGCCTCCAGCTCGCGGTACGACTCGTCGGCGGCCGGGAACGCGTGGCCGGGCAGGGAAGCCCGCTGCGCGTACAGCTGGAGCAGTTCCTCGGCGAGGGCGCGGACGTGACGAGCGACCTTGCTGCGCGTCGCCTCCCACGTGATGCCGCCGAGCTTGTCGAGCTTCGGGGCGTGCCCCTCGGCGCCCACGTACCGCTGGACCTCGCCGAGCCGGTAGACCGGCAGGAACAACGTGCCCCCGTCGTACTCGAGCTTCAGGGCCTCGAGCTGCGAGCCGCCCGCGACGAGCTTCTCGAGCCCGTGGTAGCGCCCGACGCCGTGCCGCTGGTGCACGAGGTAGTCGCCGGCCGCCAGCTGGGAGAAGTCACTGACGCCCCCGAGCAGCGCCTCCTTCGCCTTCTTCCGTTGCTTGGACGCGTGCTGGGTGCGCTGCCCGAAGATGTCGGCAGCGGTGACGATGGCGAGGCCGTCGCGCGGCGAGGCGAAGCCGTGTGCGGGCGCGCCGTGGGCGAGCGTGATCGAATCGAGCGGGCCCGCTCCGATGCGCTCCGTGCTGGGCGCCACGCGCACGGCGAGGTTGCGCGCGGACAGCACGCCGAGGAGCCGATCGACACGCGTCTGGGACTCGCACGCGATGGTGATGCGGAGCCCGCGCTGGCGCCACTTCGCGATCTGGTCGACGAGCGGCTGGATGTGTTCCTGGTCTCCGAACGTACGCGCGTGCTCGAGCTGTTGCCGCAGGAGATGGAGGTCGTCGATCTCGATGCGCAGCTTCACGTCGGCGGGCGCGTCGTGCAGTTCCAGGGTCGGCAGCTCGATGCGGCGCGGGGCGGCGAGCGCCTCCTCGGCCGTGCTCAGGTGAGCCGCCGGTGGATAGGTCAGTCCCTTCACGTGCGGCACCCGCGCTTCTGCCTCCATCCACGCGTCGGTGATCACGCGCCGGCATGCATCGGGGTCGACGATGAGCCAGCGCGCATCGAGCGGGAGGTAGCTCGCGGGCGGGACGAGGGTGTCGTGGAAGGCCGGGGTCAGGGCCTCGATCCCGACGAAGACCTCGCCTTGCTCGAGCTGCTCGATGAGCCGGCGCGTGGCCTTGGTCGGAAACGCGATCTCGTCGGCGTAGGCGCGCAGGCGGGCCCGCACGTCGCTCGTGCCGGTGACGATCGTCTCGCGCACCGGGTGCAGCTCGACGGACTCGATCGGTCGCAGCGTCCGTTGCGACTCGGCCTCGAACAGCCGCAGCGACTCGACCTCGTCGCCGAACAGCTCGATGCGGACCGGATGCGGCGCGAGGGGCGCGAACACGTCGATGACGCCGCCCCGCACCGCAAAGGTCCCGGGCTCGTCGACGACCGGCGTGCGTGTCCACCCCATGGCCACCAGCTGCGCCGCCAGTTCGTCGCGCGGAACCAGGTCGCCGACGACGATCCGGCGTCCCCGGCGCGCCAGCTCGGCGGGGGGCAGTGTCTTCCGGACCAGCGCCTCCGCGCTCGTGATCACGAGCTTGGGACGCAGGGCCGGGGTGGCGAGCCGATACAGCGTGGCGAGCCTCTCGACGATGCAGGCGCGGTCAGGCGAGAGCTCGGCGTACGGCGAGACGTCGATCCCGGGGAGGATGGCCACATCGTCGCGCCCTCCGAAACACGTCAGGTCGGACTCGATGCGGCGGGCGGCCGCGTCGTCCGCAACCACGACGACGGTCATCGGCTCGCGGTTGGCCAGCTCGGCTCCGAGCCAGGCGGCCCACCCCGGCGTCGCGCCGTGCACGATGATCGTGCCTGCGCCCAGGGCGCGCTCGAGCTCGGACCACATGGGCGGCGGCGGACCGTAGCATCGGCTACGATGAAAGGTGATGAGACGTCAGGCGCTCCTCGCCACCTTGCTGGCGGTGGTTCCCTCCGGGGCACGTGCCGACGACGCGGGCCTGGCCACATTGCTAGCTCGCACCGATGAAGTGGCGAAGGAGGTCGCGAAGATCCGTGGCCTGAAGCTCAAGCGGGCCATCCCGAACGAGGTGGTCGACAAGGACGAGCTGCGCCGGCGCCTGGTCGCGCTCGCCGCCGAGGAGAAGACCCGCGCCGAGACCGTCGCCGAGGGCCTGGCCCTGGCTCGCTGGGGCCTCATCCCGCTCGGAGCGGACTACGAGGCGATGCTCGTCGATCTCCTGACGGAGCAGATCGCCGGCTACTACGATCCCGAGACGAAGAAGCTCACGATCTCGAAGAGTGCCGGCGACGATCCGCAGTGGGCCGAGGTCGTCCTCGCGCACGAGATCGATCACGCGCTCCAGGATCAGGCGTTCGACCTCGACAAGTTCACCGAGGAGGTGCCGGCGTCGGAAGGTGATGCGGGCATGGCGCGCCGGGCGCTCGTCGAGGGCGACGGCATCGTCCTCATGCTCGAGGTGATGCTCGCGCGCGAAGGCACTCCGCCGCCGTGGAGCAATCACATGGTCACCGACGCGATCGAGAAGTCGATGACCGACACCGGCGTGCCCGGGCCGCCGAATCCAGCCGGCCCCGCCACCGGCGCGGTGGAGCAGGCGCCACTCTATATCCGCGAGACGCTGATGTTCCCGTATCGCGCGGGCTTCACCTTCGTGGCGGAGCTGCGCCGCCGCCAGCCGTGGTCGGCGGTGGATGCGGCCTTCAAGAAGCCACCGGCGTCGACGGAGCAGATCCTTCATCCCGAGCGCTTCTTCGCCAGTGATCCGCCCGTCCCCGTCGAGATCGGGGCGCTGACCGCGCTCTCCGGCTACTCGCAAGCGCACGCGACGGTGTGGGGGGAGCTCGGCTTTCAGCTCCTGCTGCGCCAGCACGGCGTCGACGCCGGCGTGGCCGAGAGCGCGGCCGCCGGCTGGGGCGGTGATCGTGTCGTCATCTATGCCCGCGATGACGACAAGCGGCCCGAGCTCGCCGTCGGCGTCTCGCGCAGCGAGTGGGACAGCGAGGCCGATGCCATGGAGGCGGCCGAGGCGCTGACCAAGGCGCTCGATACCCAGATCGCGGGGGCCACGGTGGAGCAAGGTGCCGATCAGATCCGCTGGATCGCGGTCGACGGCACCGTCACGTGGGTCGAGCGGCGCGGGGCCTCGCTCGTGCTCGTGCGCGGGGCCCCGGCCTGGGCCGCACCGGCCCTCGCGGCCGAGCTGTGGACGGTACCGACGGTCGGCAAGCAGAAGAAGCCGAGGAAGAAGGCGAAGTGACTCTCGCGATCGTGGTCGGGTTCGTGATGGTCGCGATCATCACGTACGCGATCCGGTCGAGTGCCGAGTCGACGCGGCGGCGTGCCTCGACGCTGGGCTCCATCGGGAACTGGCTCGGCTACCCGCACGATGTCGGAGAGAACTTCGTGATCGCCAAGCGCGATGGCGCGACGGTGAAGCTCGCGTACGAGACGCGCGGCTCGGGATCGACCTCGCAGTCGTGGACGGAGGTCTCCGTCGACATCCCGGCGGCGTACCCGCTCACGCTGTACATCCGCCGGCACGCGCTGTTCGATGGCAGCAAGATCGCAGGTGGCACGATGGTCGACGTGATTGTCGGGGACGAGGCCTTCGACACGGCGTATCTCGTCGAGGCCGCGCCCGCCGCTGTCGTGCGCGAGCTCATCGATCACCGCGCGCGGGCCTACCTGATGGGCGCGTCGCACATGGAGCTCGTCACGGAGCGACATGGAGCGCGCGCGACGCTGAAGCTCTCCATCCGGCGCTGGGAGGAGGACTTCCCGTCCGCGCAGGTCCTTGTCGACGAAGCGATCCGGCTCGCCCGGCGCGTGCGGGACGTCTATGCGAGGATCGCCAACCCGCCGCCGATCCAGATCGAAGGCAGTCCGTTTCGCCCCCAGCTGACGGCGGTGGCCTCCGACGCCGCCTATGCGCGCGAGGACGAAGTGGAACGCGTGCGGGGGCTGCAGCCGACGCGGGCGAAGCAGGATCTGGATCTCGCGATGGTGCTCGTCGTCGCGAGCGTCGCGGGCTGCTTCGTGGTCGCCCTGGTCTGGCTCCTCCAGTAGGTCGGTCAGGCCAGCAGGAACTGCTCGAGCGCGATCAGGCGGCCGACATCGTGAACGTCGTCGCGCTGGAGAGGCACCGGGATCAGGAGCGACTCCGCATCGGCGGCGCGCAGCTTCTCGATCGCGAGGCGATCACCGTCGGCAAGGAGCTCGACCTCGGTGTGCGCGGCGACGAGAGCCTGTGCCGCCATCGTGCGCGTGGTCCCCGACAGTCCGAGCGCGGTGATCGCGGGATGCGCGGCCAGCGCTGCCTCGACGGCGGGAACGCCCCCGACGAAGGGGTGCGGGACGTGCACCTTGTTCACGACGAAGCCGACGAACGGCATGTTCGACGCGGAGAGGCGGCGATGAAACGAGAGCGCCTCCGCGATGGCCATTGGCTCGGGGCTCGCGACGAGCAAGAAGCCCACGCGCGGCTGCCTCAGCAAGCTATACGTCTCCTCGGCGCGCGCCCGGAATCCACCGAGCACATCGTTGAACTCGGTGAAGAACACGCCAAGGTCGTCGAGGAACTTGCTGCCGACGAACTTCGCGAGCCGCTTCAGCACGAACGAGCCCGTCTTGCCGACGAAGCTCCAGCGCGAGCCGCCATCACCCTGGAGCTTGCGGAACCATTCGATGGCGGGCGAGTCGATGGCGTCCGAGAGCTTCTTCGGGGCATCGAGGAAGTCGAGCGCATGCGCGGTCGGTGGCGTGTCGACAACGATGAGGTCCCACTGCCCCGACTTGTCGAAGTCGTGGAGCTTCGCCATCGCGGCGTACTCCTGTGCCCCCGCCAGCGAGCCGGAGATCTGCGCGTACACCGGGTTCGCGAGGATGCGCTGCACCGCCGCCGGATCCTTCGCATGCGTCGCGACGACCTCATCGAACGCCTGCTTCTGATCGAGCATCATCGCGTACAGCTTGCCGGTGCCTCCGATGAGGTCCGGTTCGATCTGCTGGATCTGGTGCCCGAGCGTCTCGAGTCCGAGCGAGTTCGCGAGGCGCCGCGCCGGATCGATGGTCAGGACCAGCGTGCGCTTGCCCCGGCGCGCGGCCGCGAGCGCCAGCGTCGCCGACGTCGTGGTCTTGCCCACGCCACCCGAGCCGACACAGACCAGGATCCGTCGCTCCATGAGCACATCGAGGAGACGAACAGACGCCACGGCGATGATCACGGATAGCATCCATCACCGTCGACTGGCAACGCGGCGTGCCGGTCGAGCCGCACGAAGATCGCATCGCCGCTGCCATGCGGCCGCGATGTCCTTACGGCGAGGGAGTCCCTGTGGGATAACCACGGGCCCTCATGAAGCGCGAGCTGATCGTCACGGCCAACGGCGTCGAGCGCACGGTCGTCGTCGACGGGCCGATCGACGGCGGGTCCACCGCCGGCAAGTTCAAGGTCGTGATCGACGGCACCGAGCGCGTCGTCGATGCCCATGCGATCCGCCCTGGAACCTGGTCGCTCCTCCTCGACGGAGCGTCCTTCGTCGTGGATCTCGATCCCCGCCGGAACGGCCAGATCGCGGCCTCCGTCGGCGCGAGCGAAGTCGTGCTCGGCGTGGAAGACGCCCGTCAGCGTCGCCTCGCGCAGGCCACCGGGGCTCGCGCCAAGCAGAGCGGCGAGACGCTCCGCGCGCCCATCGCCGGCAAGGTCGTGAAGGTCCTCGTCGAGGTGGGCGCCGTCGTCGCACCGGGCACGCCCGTCATCGTCCTCGAGGCGATGAAGATGGAGAACGAGCTCGTCGCCGAGCACGGCGGCACGGTCGCGAAGATCCACAAGACCGCCGGTCAACCGGTCGACACCGGCGACGCGCTCGTCGAGCTGACCTGATACGTCCCCACGCGCGTTAGCGCGCCGTGCGCTTCAGGTCCACGGTGGCGGTGAAGCTGCCGGGCTTGCGTACACCTTCGATGGCGAGCGACTCGAACGCGGTCCGCACGCACGTCGCCATCTCGTCTCCAACATCGGCGGGTACGGTCGCGGTGACCTTGCCGTCTGCAGCCACCGTTGCGCGTACCGGTACGGTGCCATCGAGCGTGGGTAGCGTGAAGGCGGCGTGCTCGTAACACGCGACGAGTCCGTCGCGGGCGTTGAGGATCGCTTGCCGCACGTTCGCGGGGTCCACATGTTTCGCCGCCGCGATGCCTCCGACGATGACGCTGAGCTGGTAGCCCGCGTGGGCCATCCCCTGCAACTCGACGGTGGGCACGTCCGCCAGCACGGCCGCCGAGAGCACATCGACGAGATGTTGGGCCGGTAGCTTGGTGGCGTAGAGCGAGGTCACGCGGACGCGGGCGATCGGTCGATCGGCAGCGACGCGGCGCATGGTTCGGGCCAGCTCGGCGGCGGAGGTCGTCCACGGCACGTTCACGATGCGGGCGCCGGCTCCCGAGGCAGGCATGATCAGCAGCTTGCCGTCGGCCGTCGGCACGACGTCGACGGTACTCGCCGGTTTGAGGTCATCGCCGTCGGCGCCGCAGAAGCGGAAGGGGAGCACCGCCACCTCGCGCCCGCCGAGCTGACGCACTGCGAGCACGGAGGCATGCTGGCTCGCGAACAAGAGTGCCGTCGGGAGGCGGCTACTCGACGCGGACTCGACGAACACGATCGTGTCCCCGCCCTGGGGCGGTGCGGAGGCGCCGACCAGCACCCCCGTCCCATCTCCACAATCGGGCGTGGTCGCGGCACGGACGTCGGCGAACTGCGTGGCGGGCGGCTCGTCTCGGCCATCGAGGGCGAGGGTTCCCCGTACGGAGCCACCGGTCCCGTAGTCCGCCGCCGCGCCTTGCGCCCGGATGTGCACACCAAACGCCGCCGTCGCGACGACGCCCTCGCTCGACGACGGCAACGAGAGGTTGGAGCCGAAGGCGAGGGCCGGATCTCCGACCGGAGCCACCGGCTTCATCGGCGGAGGAGCATCCGCACCACCGCACGCAAGGAGTCCTGCGAGGACCCACCCGATCCGCATGGGGCGAGTATATCGCGACGCGCTGATCTACGGGACGGCGCGGACAGCGGGGGACGTGGCGGCCGTCGGCAGGCCGAGCGTCCGGTCGCGCGGGATGTGATAACGCGAGAGGATGCGCGGCGTGCTGGCGCGGACCTCGTCCGCGTCGAGGATGATGATGCCGCCCGACGTCGTCTCGATCTCGACGACGCCCGTGGCGTTCGTGAGGCGCTGGACGAAGTCCTCCATGTCGCGCGGCTGCTTGCCGTCGAGCTTCGCGATCGCCTCGTTGTAGAGGTGCGAGTACCCGACGTTGATCTCGTCGGCGAGGACCTGCGTGAGGATCACGACCTCGTGCTGCTCGGCCGTCCGGAACCCCAGGTAGTAGTAGTTCAAGAACTCCTTGGGCGCCTTGTTCCACCACTTGTCCCAGGTGGTCAGGTAGTCGCGCGTGAGCGTCTGGAAGACGAGGCCACCATAGACGAAGTAGGCCGGCGCCTGGTCGTAGCGCGAGCGCGGCACGAGCGGCTTCCACGCCTTCAGCTCCAGCGTGACGACCTTCGCGGCGCCGTTGCGCTTGATCGCGAGCTCGATCTTGTCGCCGACGTAGCGATGACCGAGCACGACGTCGTAGCGCGTGCGGTAGTTGCCCAGATACTGGACGGTGCCGTTGTTGGCGATCGGCAGGCCATCGATCGCCGTGATGACATCGCGCGGCTGCAGGAGGCCCTCGGCGGAACCGCCCCAGTCGACATGCAGGACAACCACGCCGCGCTCCGTGGGGCCCAGGCCGAGGTGCTTCCGCAGGAGCGGGTTCTCGAGGTTCTGCGTCGTGATGCCGATGGCGGGGATCTCGGGGCGCTTGCCGGCGGCCACGCCGTCGAGGAAGGCGCGGATGATCGGCGGCGGGACCATCTCGCCGATGTTGTCGACGCCCGTCAGCTTCTGGAACGCGATGCCGACGACCTTGTCGCCGCCGAAGACGGGACCACCGCTGTTGCCGGCATTGATCGCGGCATCGACGGTCACGGCGAGCAGGTGGCGCTGCGAGTGGCTGTAGCGCTGGACCTCGATGCGCGACACGACGCCCTCGGTGATCGAGATTTCCTCGCCGCCGACGGGGTAGCCCACGACCGAGACCTCATCCCGGAGCTTCGGCATCGGGCCGAGCTCGGCGGGCTCGATGTCGGCGAAGAAGTCGGGCGGATCGAGCACCTCGAGGAGTGCGAGATCCGTGTCGTGGCTGACGGCGCGGACGTGCGCGACGGCCTTGTCGGGATGCGACGGCTTCTGGACCTGGAGGAAGGTCGCGTTGGCGACGACGTGGGCTCCGGTGAGCAGGAGGCCATTGCCGATGACGACAGCCGAGCCCGTGCTGGACGAGGGGGTACGGGCCTGCCAGGGGCCGTCGAAATCCGGGTCTTGGGACGTCGCGAAGACTCGGATCACCGCAGGGTAAGCCACGTTTCACCCTATCATGCGCCCCATGCTCGCGCTCCAGGCCATGACCCCAGAGCGGCTCGCTGCGGCCGTTCCCGAGGTCACGCTCGCCGAGGCGCGCAAGCTCGTGGCGCAGGTGCATCGCGGCGAAGTGATCGCGGCGAGTGCGCACGTGCGCAAACGTGCGGCCGAAGCGGTACGAGCCGTCGGTGAGGTGCCCACGCTGCGGGTTCTCACGGAGACGGCGAGTGCGATCGATCCGTTCGTCAAGTACCTCCTCGAGAGTCGCGGCGCGCGCTTCGAGACGGTGCGCATTCCACTCGAGCACCCCGATCGCTTCACGGTCTGCGTCAGCTCGCAGGTCGGCTGCGCCCTCGCATGTGCCTTCTGTGCCACCGGGCGGCTCGGGCTCGAGCGGAACCTCGAGCCGTGGGAGATCGTCGAGCAAGTGCGCGTGGTGCGAGCCCGCCTGCCGCGTGGTCGATGTCATGGCGTGGTGTTTCAGGGAATGGGGGAGCCGCTCGCGAACCTCGATGCGGTGCTGGCGGCGATCGCCGTGATGACGGATCCGTGCGCGCTCGGGATCGACGCGCGTGCCATCACCGTGTGCACGGCGGGGCTGCCCGCGGGTATCCGGCGCCTGGCGAAGGAAGCGCCGAACGTGCGGCTCGGACTCTCGATGTCGAGTGCGATCGCGGCGAACCGCAAGAAGGTGATGCCCATCGCGGATCGCTTCGATCTCGACGATGTCATCGCCGCGTGCGCCGAGCACGTGGCCGCGACGGGGCACGCCCCGATGTGGGCGGTGACGCTCCTCGACGGTGTGAACGACAGTGTCGACGATGCGCAGGCGTTGCTCGAGCGGGCCGAGCGCTTCCACGCGATGACCGGCAAGCGGCCGCGCATCTCGATCGTTGCTTACAACCCGATACTGGCGCGCACCGACAGCGGGGACGCGAAGCGGACCGGGCCTGCGGAGCAAGCCAAGGAGGGTCTCGGCGAAGCCGAGAGCTCCATTGGCGACGGCGATCCGTTCCACCGCTCGACGCGCGAGGCGGCCTTCCGCGCCGTGCTCTCCGCGGCGGGGATGCCGTCGCACCGGCGCTACTCGGGTGGCAGCGATGTGGCGGCTGCGTGCGGTCAGCTCGCGGCCACGCCGTAGTACCGTCGGGGCGTGCACCCCGTCCACGACATCCAGGTTCCCGAGGATATCGCTCGGTTCGTCCCGACCGTGATCGAGATTCCCCGCGGCTCCCACCTGAAGTACGAGGTCGACAAGCCGACGGGCATCCTGCGACTCGACCGCGTCCTCTACTCCGCCGTGCACTACCCGGCGAACTACGGCTTCATCCCGCGCACCCACGCGGACGACGGCGATCCGCTCGATATCCTCGTCCTCATGCAGGAGCCCGTGGAACCGCTGTCCATCGTGCGCTGCCGTCCTCTCGGGGGGATGCGCATGGTCGACAAGGGCATCGACGACAAGATCATCGGCGTCTGCGTCGACGATCCGGCGTACGCGCACTACTCGAACATCGAGCAGCTGCCGCCGCACCTGATGCGCGAGCTCGATCGCTTCTTCAACGACTACAAGACGCTGGAAGGGAAGGGCCCGGACTTCCAGGTCGGCGCGCTGTACGGCGTCGAGGAAGCCCACAAGGTCATCCGCGAGGCGCTCGCCGCCTACACGCGCGGCGACTGGAAGAAGGACTACGACCCGCCCGCGGGCCGGAACCTCTGACTACGCTTTCGCGGATGGCCGCGCCGAGACCCGGGCGTGCCACGCCGCGAGGTTCGGATGGGTCGCCGGGTCGACCCGGATCCCGCTCGGCTTGCCGAAGTCGATCGCGCACAGGGCGGTGATGTCGGCGATCGAGAAGCGCGCGCCGGCGATGTACTCGCGCTGGCCCAGCTCGCTGTCGAACCAGGCAAAGCGACCGGCGACGACCTCGCGCATGTTGGCCGCGAAGTCGGGCGACTGCTTGATCTTGCCCTCGTAGAACTTGTTGCTGTTGCGAAAGATCATGGAGATGGGCAGCAGCAGCTCGAGCTCGGCGTGACGGTTCCACATCTCGATCTGGGCCCGCTCCCAGGCGTCGGCGCCAAACAGGTTCGGCTCGGGGTGCATCTCTTCGATAAACCGGGAGATCGCCATGGATTCGCGGAGCACGCGGCCATCATCGAGCTCGAGGACCGGCAACAGCTGGAGGGGGTTCTTCTTGGCGAACTGGGGCGTCTGGTGGGCGGACGCGGCGATGGACACCTCGATCGTGTCGTACGCCACACCCTTCTCGGCGAGGAAGATCCTCACGCGGCGCGGGTTCGGCGCCCGCAGGTCGTGATAGAGGAGCATCCGCGCACTCTACCCTCTGGATCTCGTACAATGTCCGGGATGGGGACAGTCCGTGCAGCTCTGTTAGCACTGCTGGTTGCGAGCACTGGCTGCAAAGGCAAAAGTGATGCGGCCGCCGCGCCCGATCCGGCGGCGGTGAAGGCGCAGCAGGAGCTCGTCGCCCGGCGCGACGCGTTGATGGCGCAGCGCAAAAAGCTCCAGGACGAGAAGTCTCAGCTCGACGCCCAGATCCAGGAGAAGGATGCAGCGGGCGAGGACACGACGGAGCTGAAGAAGCAGAAGCAGGCCATCGAGAGCGCGATCGCCGGCCAGAGCTCGGATCTCGATTCGCTCTCGACGAAGCTCGATCAGGTCGCGACGGCCGTCGGCGGCGGCGCCAACAACGTCGCCGCGCGCGAGAGCTCCGTGGCCACGCGCGAGAAGGACTTCGCGGCGCGCGAGAAGGAGCTGGCTGACCGCGAGGCCCGCATGGCGCAGCGGGAAGCCGACCTCAACAAGCTGAAGGCCCAGGAGTGCGCGGCGACGGCGGCGCAGCCGATGATCATCCAGCAGGTGGCGGCGCCGGCCAAGCCGGGGGGCTACACGCGCAAGGAGATCGAGCCCGTGCTCCTCAAGGCTCGCAAGCTCATGGGCAGCAAGGGCGTGTCGGGCGCCGATCTCGGCGCGGCCTCGGGCCTCGACGGTGAAGCGACCCGCGCCATGGCCGATGGCGAGTACGGCAAGGCCTATCTGGCCGCGACGCAGCTCCTCGCGACCGTCGAGCAGCTCAAGATCGACCGGTCGTTCATCACCGCGAAGTACAAGCGCATCAACGATCGCTTCGCGTCGAGCAAGCTCGACGGCGCGCAGAAGGCCAAGCTCGAGAAGGAGCTCCAGGAGGTCGTGCAGCTCTACGGCGACGGCAACCACGTCGCAGCCAACAAGAAGCTCAACGGCGTGAGTCAGGCGCTCAAGTAGCGCCCGGAAGGACTAGCAGTCCTCACCGCCGATCTTGTAGCACTGCTCGACCGGCGGAAGGTCGTTGGCGAGGACGCCCACCACGACGGCGGCGATGACCGCAATGCCGACGGCGGCGCCCGCGACGACGTACCAGCGCCGATAGATCGGCGGATCGACGTAGTTGATCTGGTCCTTGTTGAGCGGCTTGCCTTGCAGGTCGCGCGCGATGATCGGGTACTGCTGCATCCCCACGGTGACCTCGGTGGTCTTGCCGTACTCGACGGGGATGAAGCGCACGAAGTCGCGGTACTCGGGATGCGTCACGCGGACCGCCTGCGTCCCGACGGCCAGGGGCACCTCGCCCTTCGCGCTCGCGGTGGCCTTCGTGCCGTTGACGAAGATGGTCGCGCCGCTGACGTCGATCGAGAACTTGAGCGTGCCGCGATACTTGTCGGGTGCGAGGAGCCGGGCCACGGCCCCGCTGGCGCCACCGGTCGTGTCGTCGGGACCGACGGTCAGGGTCGTCGAACGCAGCTCCTTGGCGGCCGCAACGTCCGTGGCCCGCAGGTAGACGACCTTCGATTCGCCGAGCCCGCCGACCTCGCCCGCGATGACGATCTGCGCCCCGACGAGCGCGCCCAGCTCCGCCAGGCAGGCGGGCTCGCCTTCGCAGGATCGGAGCGCGGGTTTCTTCGCCTTCTTGATGGCGTCGGCGACGGCGCTGGCCGAGACCACCTTGAGCCCACCGAGCCCGGCGATCTCGCGCTCGAGCTGGGCTGCGAGCTCGCGACTCGAGCTCGAGGTGTCCTCGGAACCGAGGGTCGTGAGCGGAGCCACCGCCACGACCTTGTCCGCCCGCGCGGGGAGGGTGAGGCCAAGGAGTACCGCGAGGGCGAGGGGGCGCTTCAGCACGATACGGGTGCTCCCCCGACATAACGGACGCAGTCCACCTTGCCGACTTCGTGACCGATGAACCCGCCGAGCACCACGGCCGCGATGCCAACGCCCACGATGAACCAGGTCTTCGAGTAGAACGGCTTGCGCTCGACCTGCTGGACCTTCCCCGTGCCGATCACCACCGTCGACGGGACGAGCCGCACGATCACGTGGCTCACCTTCTGGAAGTGGATGTCGACCGTCTCCTCGAACGCGTCGTACCCGGGGGCCTCGACCCGCAGCGCGTGCTGACCGAGGGACAGCTTGTTGATGAGGCCGAGCTGGGGCAGGGGAGTCTTCCCGATCGGCTTCCCATCGAGAGTCACGCTGGCGCCGACGAGGTCGCTCTGGACCTGCACCGCGCCATGGAGCTGGGTCGGGGCGAGCAAGCGGTATGCGGCCACGCGCACGCCCTCGATCAGATCGTCGGGGCTCCCGCGCAGCGGATCGCTCTGGATCCGCGTGAGCTGCTTCTGCGTTGCCGTGTCGATGGCCTTGATGTCGAGCACATAGGCGTCGCCCATCGCGCCGACGGTGCCAGCCAGGATCACGTCGACCCCGACCTTCTTCCCGATGACGCCGAGGCACTTCTCCTCGCCCGTGCACTCGCGGTCGGCGGCGCTGACCTGGCGGTCGATCTCGCGGCGCGTCAGGAGCGGCTGCTTGGCGAGGCGGTCGAGCTCGCTGCGGAACAGCGTCTCGAGGCGCGCGACGAGCTCGGGCTCGATACCCAGGGCATCGAAGCGCCAGACGGCGATCTTCTGCGTGATCGCCTGCTCGGGCTCGCTGCCGGACGGCTGCGCCCGGGCGATCGAAGTGAGCGCCAGTAGAACGCTCATGACCAGCGCTGTCGGTCCCCGCACGACGGTTCGATCCTATCACCTGTGCTAGCGTGCCGACACCATGACCGCCCGCTCCCTCATCCTCGCCGCCGTATTGTGCGGCGCCGGGTGCTCGTCGGTCAGCACGGTCCGGGTCCAGCCCGACAACGTCTCGGTCGGCCCGGGCCTGCGCCCGATCGCGATCATCCACGCCCAGGTGTCGAGTGCCTACGTGCTCTTCATCCCCCTGCCGGGCCACGTCTCCCTCGACCGCGTGGTGAACGAGATGCTCATCGCCACCGCCAAGTCGATCGGGGCGGACAAGGTCGTGAATATCAAGGTCGACATCACGCCCGACGGGGGCATCTGGACCCTGCGCCGCATCCTGGGGTGGCGAAGTGCTGAAGCGAGTGGCGTGGCGGTGATCATCGAACCCGAATCCGCCCCATGAACTTCCTCGACAAGCGCGTCGTTCTCGTGGTCGGCAAAGGCGGGGTGGGCCGCAGCACGGTGGCGGCTTCCATCGCCCTCCAGAACGCCCGCGCGGGCAAGCGCACGCTCCTCTACCAGACGAACGCCACCGATCGCTTCGGGACGTACTTCGGCAAGCCGACGCTCGGCATCCGGTCGACGGAGCTCGCGCCGAACCTGTGGGGGGTGAACACGAACCCCGCGGCCGCCCTCGAGGAGTACGGCTTGATGATCCTGCGGTTCAAGTCCGTCTACGAGATGGTCTTCGAGAACCGCGTCACGAAGGCGTTCATCCGCGCCATCCCCGGCCTCGACGACTACGCGATGCTCGGCAAGATGTGGTTCCACACCACCGAGGAGAAGCGCGGCAAGCCGGTCTGGGACACGATCGTCTTCGACATGCCGGCGTCGGGCCATGCGTACTCGATGCTGCGCGTACCGTGGGTCATCACCGATACCGTCCCCGACGGGCCGCTCACCCGGGATGCACACACGCTCAAGGGGCTCCTCTCCGACCCGAAGCGCACGGCCACGGTCATCGTGACCCTCGCCGAGGAGATGCCGGTGAACGAAGCGATCGAGCTCGAAGCCAAGCTCGAAGGCCTCGGTATCGTGCCCAGTCACTACGTGGCGAATCAGATCTATCCCCAGCACTTCCCGGTCGGCACCCCGGTGGCCAAGGTCCTCGACACCCTCGTCGACGCGGGCCCGCTGCCATCGCCGCTCGCCGAGGTCGTGTCGCACGCCCACCTCGCGCGCGATCGCCGGCTTCTCAACGAACGCTACCTCTCCGAGCTCCGCCGGAAGACCGAGCGTCCGATCGCCGAGCTGCCGATCCTGTTCACGTCCAACATGACCTCGACGCACATCGGCACGCTGGCCGACAGGCTGACGAGGGCGTAGCTCCTGGCGAGCACGAGCGTTCGGTTCGGGGCGGAGCGGTTACTCGCCGGCGGCGCGCATGGGGAACAAGGGCTCGCCGTGGATCTCCAGGCGATAGACGCTGTTCTCCGTCTCGACGTAGATCATCTTGCCGCCGGGCTCGCCGAGCACGCGCTTCACCGGCGTCGTGATCATGCGGTGCCCATGCGGATCGCGGAAGATGACCATGCCGCGTCCGATGTATGGATACGAGATCAAGTAGCCCGTGTAGAGGCGACCGCCAGCGCCGCTGGGTCGCTCGGTACCGAGCTCGCGAATCTTGCGCGCCGTTACACTGACCATCGGAAACGCTTACGAATAGTCTAGGAGATGCCCGTGCCGACGTCACTTCATTTGCTGGACGACTGGGTGAGCGGTGGGTGAACGCAAAACTGGCGTCGACGCGGTCTACGAGGAGGTTCGCGCGCGGTTCCCGGCTGGACCGCCCGCCGACACCACCCCCCCCGTCCCCGTCCCGGTAGCCCCGGGGATTCGCGTGGTTGCGCTGCGGACGCCCACGCTCCCGCCCGCCCTCCACACCAACGTCTACCTGGTCGGACCTGACCGCGGACCGGTGGCGGTGGTCGATCCCGGCAGTCCGTATCCCGACCAGCAGGCGGCGCTGGAGCAGATCCTCGCGCCGGGAGGCGTCGCAGCGGTCCTCCTGACCCACCACCACGGCGATCACATCGGCGGCGCGGTGGCGCTGGCAGCGCGGTTCTCGGCGCCGATCGTCGCGCACCCACAGACCGCAGCCCTTCTCGCCGGCGTCGTCGACGTGACCACGTGCCTGGACGCAGGTGAGTCCCAACACGGCGTCGTGGCCGTCCACACGCCCGGCCACGCCGCGGGCCACCTCTGCTTCGAAGCCGGCGGGGCCACGATTGCGGGCGACATGGTCGCGGGGCTCGGGACGATCCTGATCGATCCAGACGAGGGGGACATGGCGGTCTACATCGCCTCCCTCGAGCACCTGCTCACGCGACCGGCGGGAGCGATCCTGCCCGCCCACGGCCCGATGATCACGGACGGTCACGCCAAGCTCCGCGAGTATCTCGCGCACCGGCGGATGCGGGAGGAGCGTGTGCTCGGTGCACTCACCGCTGCCCCCCAGGCGCTCGCGGACCTCGTCGCCACCGCTTACGCCGACACCAACCCCGCCATGTGGCGGATCGCGGAGCGGTCGCTGCTCGCGCACCTAATGAAGCTGGCAGGCGAGGGCCGGGCGCAGGATACGGGCGACGGGCGATGGTCACGCTATAGTGCGCGCGGGTGATCTCGTCGTTCGACACTCTTGCGGAGGTCGCGTTCGCGCGCGATCTGCTTCGTCGCTGGTGGGGCCTCGAGCTGGGGCTCGCGGATCCGGCAGCCCTTGACGGTCGCGGGACCGTCCGCCTGGCTGCGGCCGTCGATGCGCTCGGCGCGTCCGCTGTCGCCGCGGTCATCGCCGCACTGAGGACCGTGAAGAAGCCCGGCATCGTGGACGCCGGCGGAGGCGTCCTCGTGATCGCGGCGCCCGTCATGGGCGACAAGGGCATCGCCGGCATCGTGTATGCGACGGGGGCCCGCGCCGGCGACGTCACCGCCGTACCCGAGGGCGTCACGCCGAGCGAGGCGTCTCAGCTCCAGGCGGGGCTCACCGCGCTGTCTCCGCCCGAGCTCGAGCGCGCCCGTGATCTCGTGGTGGGGGCCGCGAACGCTGTCGAGCGCGCGCAGCCCGCCGTCATCCCGCCCACGACGAACGTGCACCCCTTCACCGAGATCGTGGGCGATGCGCCCGCCGTCCGTGACGTCGTGAAGCTCCTGACGAAGATCGTGCGGAGCGAAGCGACCGTGCTCATCCATGGCGAGAGCGGCACCGGCAAGGAGCTCATCGCGCGCGCCATCCACTATCACGGCCCCCGCGCGAAGAAGCCGTTCGTCGTCCAGAACTGCTCCGCGTTCAACGACAACCTCCTCGAGAGCGCGCTCTTCGGTCACGTCCGCGGTGCCTTCACGGGCGCGGTCAAAGATCAGCCCGGCCTCTTCCAGGTGGCCGACGGGGGGACCTTCTTCCTCGACGAGATCGGCGACATGTCCGCCGCGCTCCAGGTGAAGCTCCTGCGCGTCCTCCAGGAAGGCACGCTCATGCCCGTCGGCGGTACGAAGGCCATCAAGGTCGACGTCCGCATCATCGCGGCGTCGCACAAGGACCTCGCGCACATGGTCCAGCACAAGATGTTCCGCGAGGACCTCTTCTACCGGGTCAACGTCCTCAAGATCACCGTGCCTCCACTGCGCGAGCGCGTCGCCGACATCCCTCGCCTTGCCCAGCACTTCATCACCAAGCACTGGCGTAGCCCGGGCGCCCCGCCCAAGCTCTCGCAGGGCGCCCTCTCGCGCCTCGTCGCGTATCCGTGGCCCGGCAACATCCGCGAGCTCGAGAACGAGATGGAGCGCATGCTCGTCCTCGCCGGTGACGCACAGGAGCTCACGGCCGGCATGATCTCGGCCCGGGTCGCGGGCATCGTCAATGGTGCTCAATCAGCGCCACGTCCGCTCCGCGACGTCCTCGCCACCTCCGAAGCCGAGGTCATCGTCTCCGCGCTCGGCCGCCACCTCGGCGACCGCGCGGCCGCCGCCGCCGACCTCGACGTCTCTGGCCCCTACCTCGACGCACGCATCCTCTCGCTCGGCCTCGATCACGTCCCATGACCCCGCTCTCGACCGTCCGCTGCCCCACCTGCAACGCAGCCTCTCCGCCCGGCACGAAGGTCTTCCCCTTCTGCTCCCCGCGCTGTCACATGGCCGACCTCGGTCGCTGGCTCAACGAGGACTACCGCATCCCTGCCGAGCCCGCCGATCCATCCGAGCTCCCGCCGCCCGAATCCGACGACCGCTAGTGGAGTGGACGTTCACCGCCCGCGTCATCGAGTGGCGCGGTCCGGCTCCGTTCCTCTTTCTGCCGATGCCCCCCGGGCATACCGCCGCCATC
Organism: Kofleriaceae bacterium; assembly: GCA_022842285.1. Lineage (GTDB taxonomy): Bacteria > Myxococcota_A > Polyangia > Haliangiales > Haliangiaceae > JABFXX01. The sequence goes on along the minus strand of JALHPV010000063.1, from coordinate 6,012 downwards.
AAGGAGCTCGCGCGCGGCATCGAGTACTGGGGCCAGATCCCCGTCAGCGTCACCATCCGCTCCACGGACTTCACCACCGCCCTCTTCCCCAAGGACGGTCGCTACCTGGTCCCCCTTAAGCTCGCCGTCCAGCGCGCCCTCGACCTCTCCATCGGCGCTCGCATCCGCAGCCGCGTCCGCATCATCGGCCGCTCATAACCACCAGCTCCGCCGCGGATTCGTCACCGCCATCCACGCGATCCGCCCAAGCGTCGGCTGCTCGTCCCGCCCCTTCTTCAATCTCGGCGAATTCAAAACCGCCCCCCGCCCCGATGCGAACGGGCTCCCCTGGTTCACCACGTGCTGCTGCACCACCGGCCGTGACGGTGCCGGCCGAGCCGAGGTTGTGCGGCGCGATGCGGTCGTCCCGACGATGCGATAGCGATCCGGAAACACGACGCCGCTCCGTCCCACCGCCGCGTTGATCCGCTTGGCGGCCGAGACCTGCAGCCCCTGCATCCCGCGGGCGAGGGCCACGTGATGATCGGCGGCGACGACGAGCTCGAGTCGCTTCGAGCGAATCACCACCGACAAGACGGCGAAGTCGTGACGCTGCGCGGCCTTCTCGATGGCCGCGCCGATCGCGGCGCGCTCGGCCCCCCTTCGAAGCGATAGCCCGTTGGTGACGCGGGCCACGATGCGGACCTGCGCGTTGACGAACGAGCGACGTGTCTTGTGCGGCTCGCTGGCGATGGGTCCCCGCGCGCGGCGACCAGCCCCAGCTCGCGCGCCTCCCCAGGCGTTGCGAGTCATGGGTGCGATCTGTCGCATAAGATCGCACCTACGTCTTGTTTTCGCCGAGATCTCTCCGCGTCGCGGGAGTGACGAAGTTGTGCCGAGATCTTGCGCGGTCGATCGCGCGGAGAATAGGGTGAGCGCAACTGGAAGTTCTGCGCGAATGAGGGGGACTCGATGAGCGCTGATGGTGAGTTCGAGGACGAGGCCGCAACGATCGAGTGGGTGGCCGTCGTCGAAGGGGTGCCGGCGGTCAGCCGGAAGGTGCGGGCGCGGCGGAGGACGAGGCCGCGCGGGAAGACGATCGCGGTGAAGCGGTTGACGCGGGCGGTGTTGCGGGAGGGGGCGAAGGAGGCGGGACTTGATTTCGCCGAGATCGGGTTGGGGGAGGCGGAGGGGGCGGAGCGGCCGCGGACGAGGGCGGCGTGTCGAGGCGAGGCGAGGCCGTGCCCGTGGGTGTCGTGCAAGCACCACCTGTACCTGGACATCAACCCGGTGACGGGGAGCATCAAGTTGAACTTCCCGGACCTCGAGCCGTGGGAGCTGAACGACACGTGTGCGCTCGATGTGGCGGAGCGGGGGAGCAGCACGCTGGACGAGATCGGGCTGATCACGAACCTGACGCGCGAGCGCATCCGCCAGCTCGAGGTGCGCGGGCTATCAAAGTTGCGCGATAGCGGGCGGCACCTGCGCTGACAAGTTCCGGCCCGGCGTGCGCCTCGCGTTGCGGGGCGGAGGCACGCCGGGCCACGTCTGCGGATCAGGACGGGCGGAGAACGAGGACCGGTAGACGGGTCTCGCGCAGCAGGCGGTCCGCGACGGAGCCAACGAGCGCGCGGGTGAGGCCCGAGCGGCCGTGCGAGGCGATGCAGATGACATCGACGCCGAGGCGGGCGGCGGTCTGCGCGATGCAGGCGGCGGCATCGTCGCCGCGCACGATATGCGTGACGACCGAGCGAGCGGCGCCTGCGGTCGGCAGCGTCGGCGAGAGCGCCGCGAGCGACTGGCGGATCGCCGCCTCGTCGAGCTCGTCGTCCTTCTTCGCCACATGGAGGATGTGGACGGTGCCTGTCGGCACCAGCGCGAAGGCGTACGGGACGGCGCGGTTCGCGAAGTCGGAGAGGTCGGTGGCGACGAGCGCCGTCTGGAAGACCGGGATCGAGTGGGTGCCGACGTGGGCTTGCGGCGGCACGCACACGACCGACTGCGGGGCGTCGTTCGCGATCACCGAGGAGACGGACCCGAGGCGCCCGAAGCCCGTCTTCTGGTTCGTGCCGACGACGATGAGATCGATCGACTCCGCCTTCGCGAGCTCGATCATGTGGTCGCCAATCCGACCGAGGCCGCGGAGCGTTCGCGGGGTCACGCCGGCGTCAGCCGCGCCGTGGACCGAGTTGAAGCGGCGGAGCAGGTCACGTTCGAGGAGCTTCTCGACCTCCGGATCGCGATCGACCATCGCCCCCGGAGCGAGGCCGTACCGCGCCGCGGCATCGTCGGGGTAGTAGACGGCGCCGAGGACCACATCGACGGGGCCGGTCGCCCGGAGCGCCTGCGTCCACTGAATGCCGAGGGCACACGCCGCCGAGTCGTCGACGCCGATGAGCGTGCGAAGCGGACGCTCGCCACGACCGAAGGCGAGCCACGGCTCCGGATCGCGAACGATCAGGACGGGCACGGTCGCGCGCGCCACGACCTTCGAGGTCGTCGTGCCGAGCCGCAGGAACGTGTTGTCGGTCGAGCTGGCGCGCAGGACGATCAGCTCGGCGTGCTCCGTCTCCGCCATCGCGATGAGGGTCTCGTCGGGCGGCCCGACGACGACTTCGCCGCGTAGCGTCGGACCGCCGGCGAATGTGTGCGCGGCGAGCAGCGCGTCGAGCTTCTCGCGGGCGGCGAGCAGCGCGTCCTCGCGGGCCGAGTGTTGACCGGCGCCGTCGGGGTCCGCGACGTACACGACGACGACCTCGGTGCCGCCACGCTTCTTTGCAATCACGAGCGCGACATCGAGTGCCCCCATGCTCGCGGGGCTGAGGTCCGTGCCGCAAAGGATCGTCATGCCGTCAAGCTACGACAAGTACGCGAACCGGCGCACCAGCTCCAGCAGGCGATCCTTCATGTCGTCTTCGAGCTCGACGAACCGGATCCCCATGCCAGGGTGCAGATTGTCGGCCGCGCCGGGCCGGTACGGGTTCACCCAGATCACCCGACCCTCGACCTCGATCGGGCCACCCGCGTCGGGCTTGAAGCGAAGGTTCAGGTGCGTGCCCGGTGATTCGGGCGTGGTGGTGCGCACGAAGATGCCGGTCTCGCTGATATCCGTGATGTACGCGAAGAGGTAGTTGTCCTCGCTCGCGTAGTCGACCTCGACGTTGACGAGCACGCGTGGCGCGCGCCGACGATCATCGTCGTCGAGCACCGCCTCCTCGGCCCGTTTCGGTCCCATCACCCGGGCGTCATAGCCCGCGTTTCATCTGGCCGTCAATCAACAACACGGCGCGCCCTGCGGCGGCCGCCCGGGGTCGCTCACTGGAGCTGCAGCTTGGTGATCTTCACTCGGTCGTTGGCGTCGCGCATGCCCTCGGGCGCTTCGCTGACGGTCATGTTGCGGAAGTTCGGCGAGCTGCCCGTGAAGAAGCCGATCCACACCTCGTAGGAGCCGGTCGCGTAGCTGCCGCCGCTCGTGGTCATCGTGTGGCGATCGACGATGTAGTCGCCGGCCTTCCAGGTGCCTGTCGGGCAGCGATCCTTGATCGGCTTGTGGTCGCCGCCGCGAATGCGTCCGCCCGGCCCGTCCACGTGCATCAGCGCCGTCCAGTTACCGGGGACGTCGGCGAGGATCTTGTAGTAGGTGACCAGCTCGAACGGCTGACCGCGCTCGACCTTCGCCGGCAGATCCCACCCGACGAGCTCGATCTTGCGGTCCCACACGACCTTGCCGGACGGTCGCGCCGACATCTTCTCCGGCGGCGCGCGCAGGATCAGCTTGCGCAGCGGATTGCGATCGACGGCCCCATCCAGCCGGTTCGAGACGAGGATGTTCTTCAGGCTGCGATCGTCGATGACGAAGTAGGGCGTCTCGCCCATGTCGCGGTGAAGGGCGCAACTCTCCGTCGGGGCGAGCGGCGTGATGGCAAAGACGCGGTTGGTGCGCTTCAGCGCCGCCACCACCTGCGCCCGGTTCTGCAGCAGCTCCGGCTTCTCCCTCGAGTACGATTGCGGGGCCTTGCCGAAGTCGCCCATCAGCACGAGCTGATCGCCGTCCTTGCGCAGGCGATGATAGGTGTCGAACAGGGTCTTCACCGACAGGTGAACCGATAGCCGGCGGTGCCAGCCGTGCGCCCAGAAGATGCCGAGGCCGATCGTGAGGAGGAAGCTCGTCATCGCCATGAGCGTCGCGACCTGACGCCAGCGCCGGGCGAGCCGCGACGCCCCGGGGCGCCAGGCGGCGAGCGCGATCGCGAACGACATCGTCGTCGCGAAGCCGAGGAGGAGCACCCACAGGCGCGTCTTCAGGCCGAGCAGCTTGGAGGCGACCGGGTAGGTGACCTCGCCGCCGGCGACGATCGACGTGAGCTTCTGCGTGAAGGTCTGCATGTCCTTGCCGAACACGAGCGCCGCCGCCACGACGAACACACCGATGATGAGCGCGGTGCCATTCGCCCGCGGCGCTCCGCCCGGCGCACGCTCGTCGGAAGCGTCCTCGGCCTGGAGCGCCTCGCGCCGCTCGAGCGCGCCTTCGACCCACACGCCGATCGCGATCGCGAGCGCCGGGAAGGCCCCCCAGATCGTCGGCGTCGCCGTCTTGCGCTGGAACAGCTCGCACGCGATCCACGCCCCGCCCGCCCACGCGATGCACAGCGCGCCGATGCGGCGCCGGGTCTCGTGAGCGTCCCGAACGAGGCTGGCCATCGCGGCCACGCCGAGGATGCCCCATGGATAGGTGCCGTAGGCGATCTGCTCGAACGTCGAGTCGAAGATGTAGCGAAGGTCGTCCTCGTACTTCCAGACCCCACCGAGCGCCCACGAGTAGCAAGCATCGGGGACGACGGCGTGCCCGGCGACCTGCCGCGCGGCCGGCATCATGCCGGCGGCCTCCATGGGCGGCTTGATCGAGTAGAGCTGGTACGCGAGGAGGGCGAGGAGGGCGCCGGCGACGAGCGTCGCGAGCAGTGCGGGGATGTGCTCGGCGAGCGGTCGGCGCTTCACGATCGCCACGACCGCCGGGACCCCGAGGCCGCCCGCGGCCGCGACCGCCCCGACGGCAGGCACGAGACCGAGGAGCACGCCGCCGCCGCGGAACGCGAGATACGCTCCGGCCGCGAGGGCAACCGCCGACAGCGCCAGATCCGGCACGAGGAACAGGCCACGGCGCGGTCGACTCAGCGCCACGAGCCCATAGATGAGGAGCGCCCCGCCGGCCGCCGTCCCGATCTCCGAGGTCAACATGCGCGACTGGAGGGCGAGCAGCGGCATCGCGAGCAGGACGACGCCCGTGATCGCTCCGGCGCGCGCCCCCCCGGTCCGCAGCGCGGTTCCGGCCGCGGCGAGCACGGTCAGAAAGCCCAGGATCGCGAGCGGGAGCCGGCGTCCGAGGTCGGAGTCGGCGATCGTGTCGCGGCCAGCGACGACGGCGGCCTTCGTCAGCGTCCGGGCCTGGGCCTCGGGCGGCGCGACCTTGCGGCACTGCCCCGGCGCGGGCGCGGGCTCGGCTTTGGGCGGCGCCGCGGCGGGGAGGGGCGGGGCGATGGTGTCGGCCAGCGAGCGCTCCTGCGGGTCCCACAGACCCGGGCCCGAGAGCCCGAGAAACAGCACGATTCCGCCGAGGAGGACCACGCTACCGAGAGCGATCGGACCGCGCCGGAGGGCGCTCGCGATGCGGTCGATGACAGCGACGACGGCCTGCATGCGGGGCGCGAGAACGTAAGCCGACTTGCGCCCGACGAAAAGCCCAGGCGACAGTGCGTTCATGGCTGGGGAGCTGACTGCGCGGGCCGCGGAGCTATCGAAGCTCCATCGCGAGCTCTCCGTGCGCCGCTACCGGAGCCTGCTCGGGCACTGGTTCGCGCGCTGGTTCCGCGCGCCACGCCCCGCGAAGTTCGAGCCGCCGCCGACGATCTCCGAGGGGCAGGTCGCCGTCACGTTCGGCGGGCACGCGACGGTGCTCGTGCGCTACCACGACCTCGGCATCGTGTTCGACCCCATGCTCGGCCGCTGGGTCGGGGGCATCCGTCGCGCGGTCGA
>JALHPV010000062.1 GCA_022842285.1 Kofleriaceae bacterium | reverse complement strand
CATGCGTCGCCGGGAACACGAAGCCGCGCTTCATGCGGTTGTTCGGCAGGATGAAGCGGATCGCGTGATCGATGTGTCCCGCGGCCACTTCGTCGGCGGTGAAGAGCAGCGGCGCGATCGGGAACCCGGCGGCGTCGGCGCTGGTGCACTGCATCCCGCGCAGCGAGCTCGTGTAGGTCGTCTCGAGCGGCCAGGCCGCGAGGCAGCCCCCCTGGAACGAGCCGTTGATGTTCGCGCGCCACATCTCGTAGAGCATGCCGCCCGCCGGGTCGTGCACGATCAGGTGGCAGTCGCCGTCGCTCTCGCAGACGTAGCCCGACTCGCCTTCGAGGTTGCCCCCGACAGGAACGGGAACCTCCATGTCGTCGCAGTCGGGGGTGTAGAAGTCGCTGGTCTTCGAGAAGGTGAGCATCGGCGTATCGCTCGTGGCGGTGAGCACGTCGAACGAGAAGTCGATCTGCATCCGATCGTTGTTGCCCCAGCCGCCCCGCGCACGTAGCGACGCGATCATCGCGGTGCTCTGCGCATCGACCGCGGCGCCCGAGACATCGCGGTTGAAGAACATGGGGGTCTTGAAGTACGGCCCGGCCCCCGCGGGCGGATCGACGCCGTCGGAGGTGCCGTCATCGTCGACGGCGCCATCGTCGTTCACCCCGTCATCGCCGTCGGTGGGTCGGTCAGGCGTCGGCTCCGCGCAACCGACCCACGCCGCGACCGCCAAGGCTGTGCCCAGGAATGCCCCCCGCATGCGTGAAGCCTCCCACGCTCCTCACGCTCGCCGAAAGCAGAAATCACCCACGCTGGGTGTGGGTGCGAGTATCCCGGGGTCGGTAGTGCTGCCGACCCCAGGTAGCAGTGATGGGGGGATCGACGACGAGCAGTCGCGGGGTTACCGCCGGCACGCGGCGCGCAATCAGTCCGTCGCATATGCAGCTCGCGACCATCGATGCGACGAAGCTCGCCACAGTCTCCGGCGGTAGCCTGTCCTACTCCGTGAAGGCCTCGACGACCGACTCGAACCAGATGGTGTTCTTCATGATGGCGGCGATGCTGATGCGACCGCAGAACCTCTCCATCAAGTACACGGCGAGGTACTGAGTCATGAAGGAGCTCGATCGGCGCGCACTCATCACGGTCACGGGCGGCTCCGACGACCCACGGGTGCGGGCCGCGGCCTCGCAGCAGTTCACGTCGGCCTTGCAGTCGATGGCGTCGTTCTGGCAGCAGCAGCCGCTGAACAGCGGTCGCAAGTTCTAGCGGGCGACGAGACCACCCGTCCACCACTCGTAGTCCCGGCCGAGCTTGTCATCGATCGGGAAGAAGACGAGATAGGTCATCGCGTCATACGCGAGGAAGCTCGGACGACCGCCGAGGTCGTGCCCGATCTGGTGCACCGCCCGCCAGGTGCCGGTGTTGAAGTAGACCGCCGGCTTGCCGTCCTGGGTGCCGAGCGGCTGCATCGATGGGAAGTGCGAGTGTCCGTTCACGACGAACCGGACCCGCTTGCGCCGCAGCATCTCGGTGGCGGCGAGCTGGGACATCTTCCCGTCGAAGCTGTGCTGGAAGAACCGGTACAGCTGCGTCAGCTTCTCGTCGGAGCCATGCGCCATCACGCGATTGCGTGACAGCTCGAGCAGTAGCCGCAGCTTCTTGCCGAGATCGAGCGCGAACGTCTTGTGCTGCCGGTCGAGCCAGCGCCGCACGAAGTCGTTGTCGAGAAACTCCTCCACCACCTCGTTCCACACCTGCGCCATCGGTCGCAGGAGCTCCTTGCGCATCACGCTCTGCTGCCGCACCCACGCCGGCACCGCGTAGACCGGACGCACGTCGTCGATATCGTCGATGTGCTCGATGCCCGGATGATCGGCCCCCACGATCGCGCGCAGGCGCCGCGGGAACTTCAGGATGAGCTCCGAGCCGATAGCGTCTCCGATGGTGGCGTCGCCGTCAGGGCTGGCATTGATGGGGTCGCCAGCGTTGCCGTGATACGCGAGCACGCCGTGGTCAGGGAACTCCAGCTCGGTGTGGAGCTCGAGGTCATCACCGCCGGTGATCGCGCGCGACACTGCGAGCCGCGCCGCGGGCGCGAACCGCAGCAGGCGATCGTGATTGCCGACCACGTAGTGCACCACCAGCTCGCCGGATTGCACGCGCTCGCGGATGGCCGTGAAGAAGCCGGCCTCGCGCCTCAGGGTCTCCTCGACGATCCGTTCGACCGTCTTCACGACGCTGTTGGTCGACGCCCCCTGGTACGGCCGCGCCCGCCCTTCGAACCACGACGGCGAGCGCACGAGGTCGAAGAGATCGCCGACGATGCACAGCTCGGCGGGCCGCTTGCCGCGCGCGATGCTGATGCGTTGCCAGAACCGCGCGAACTGATCGGCCTTGCTGACGGCATTGCCGTGCAGCTGATCGGTCAGGTGAATGTCGCTGATGAAGATCAGCAGCCGGCGTTCTGCCACCCGGGGAATGATTACCCGGGTAGACGAAGAAGTGTCTCCGCCTGGACGCAGGGCCTGTGGTTTCGACCAGTTAGCCTCGGCACCGTGCATGCACAAGAAGACGCCATGCGCTTCACCATCGCAATCGCCCTCGTCGCCGCCTCCGCCTCCCTCGCCGTCGCGGATGGCAAGCCCGTCTCGCTCAGCGCGACGGACGTCAAGGACCGACTCGCGGTCGTGAGCTCGGACGTCGAGCAGTGCTACCTGGACGCGAAGGCGACCGGCAAGCTGGAGCTGACCCTGTCGATCGACAAGCGGGGCGAGCTCTATGACGTCGCCGTCGCGACGCCGGACCTGTCGAGCAAGCGTGCGAAGAAGGTCGCGGCGTGCATCGAGAAGGCCGTCGCGGGCCTCGCGTTCGCGGAAGCCAAGACCAGCACGACCGCCACCGTCCCGTTCTACTTCCAGCGCACGGTCGCCCCCGGCGCCGGCCCGCAGTACAGCTGCTACAGCGCGTCGGGCTGCAAGTAAGGCACGGCCGTCACGAGCACCTCGTGCTTCCCAGTAACGAACACCCGTCGCCGGTGTTGCTGGAGATAGCGGCGATAGAACGCCACGTCCTTCACGAGATGCCCTAGCTCAGGTTCGCGCAGATTGACGACGCGCGTCCCGTACTCGAGCTCACCGCCTCGGTAACGCCCATTCGGGAACCCGAGGATCAGGGCGCCGGTTGGCGCCATCCGGTCGAGCACGATGTGACGCAGGAGGCGCCGGTCATCGATGCCCGGACTGTGGAGGGTGTCGATCGAGATCACGAGATCGAAGCGGGCACCGAGATCCTGCTCCTCCAGGGTCGCGAGGTCGGCCTCGACGAACGTCGCCTGCGGCAACCGCGCGCGGGCCGCGGCCAGCGCACTCGCACTGTGGTCGACGCCGACGAGCGTGGCGGTCGCGAGACGCGCATCAAGCGCGAGCGCGAGCACGAGCTCGGCCCCGGTGTTCACGCCGAGATCGAGCACGCGGGGCTGCGCCGGCAGCTCGACCCGAGCGAGGGCCTCGCGCAGATCGAGCACGAAGCGGGGCTCCTCGGCCTTCACGATGCGCGCGAACTCGGAGGCGGTGCCGTACTTCTCGCGGCCCCCGTCCTCGCTTCGCCCGCCCGGCGGCAACCGCTCGTAGGTGAGCCGCATGAAGGGGCGCTCGATCAAGCGCGGGACGCGAAGTCGCAGGCCGAGCTTCTCGCCGAGCTCGAGCCACGCCCGGAGCGGGCGATGGATGTACTCGACGTCGTCGACGAGGATGACCTCACCGCTGTAGTGGTCGGCGCCGAAGTCAGGATCGAGCGCGTCGAGGGTGATCGTTGGGTCGGGACAGCGCTCGATGTCCGCGATCACCTCGAGGAGCGAGCGCTGCGCCGCCGCGATCGCCATCAGCGGGACAGCCAGCGAACAGCGGTGGGCCTCCGCACGATCACTTCTTCTTCCCGCGCCCGAGGAGCCCCCGCACCATCGACATCGCCGTCAGCTTCGGCATGCTGACCGTGAGCGACCGCGCGAGCTTCATCGCGAGCTGGAGCGGCGAGTCACCCCGCGCCTCGATGGCGGTCCGCTGACCGTTCACCACGTCCTCGATGGCTCCGCGCGCGATGGTCCGGGACCCATCGCTCCTGATCTCGACGATCATCCGCGCCACCACCGGCGGCTCGTTCACGAGGTCTCGCTTCTCGTCGCGTACGAGGTCGGTCTCGTCGTCGTCGGGCCGCTTCACCGGGACAGCCTACTTCACGCGAGCCGTTTCGCGAGCACTTCGAAGCGCAGGTCGTCGCGCTTGGGGAGGCCGAAGCGCTCGTCGCCGTACGGAAACGGCTTCTTCACGCCCGTGCGGCGATAGCCGCGGCGCTCGTAGAACGCGATGAGCTCGTCGCGCACGTCGATGACGGTCATGCGCATCTCGGACAGCTTCCACTCGTCACGTACGATGCGCTCCGCCTCGGCGAGCACGGTCTTGCCCAGGCCACCGCCCTGCAACGTCGGGCGGACGGAGAACATGCCGAAGTAGCCGGCCCGGTCCTCCTCCGCGACATGCGCACACGCGACGAGCTCGCTGTCGCGCTCGAGGAGGAGCACGACACTACGCTCGCGCTCGATGCAGGACCGGATCTCCGCCGCGTCGGTACGTTGCCCGCCGAGCAGATCTGCCTCGGTCGACCAGCCGGCCCGCGAGGACTCTCCGCGATACGCAGACTCGACGAGCGCGTGGATCATGGGCACGTCGGCCGCGGTGGCAGGGCGGAACCTCATCTCGACACGAAGAGGAACCACTTGATGTAGAGCGCGACAAAGAGGACCGCCGGGCCAAAGCGCGCAAGCAGGTCGCCCGCCCGCAGGACCTCCAGGTCAGGCTCGACCGACCGCACGGCCAGCGCGCGCGGGGGCGCGAGTCCGCACCTCGGGCAGTGCCCGGCTTCGGTGCCCGTGACGAAGGAACGACAGCCGAGGCACCGGAAGGGGCCCGGACTCGGCTCCGCCATCATCACGCCGCGCGTGTCCACTGGCCTGTGATGATAGCGCGGCAGGCTACGATTGCCGCGGATGATCGAGCAGGGCATTTCGGTCGCGACCCTGCGCCCGCTCGCCGGCCTCCTGGATCGGATCGGAGAGTCGAGCGCGGCGTTCCTGGCCGCCCTCGGCGTCACCGCCAGCGCCCCTCCCAATGCGTTCGTGCCTGCGGGAGCGGTGGACCGGGAGCTCGATGCCCTCGCCTCGAAGCGCGGGGATCCTGCCTTCGGGCTCACCCTGGCCAAGGCCACGGCCGGGCGGCCGATCGGTCTATTCGGTCACTACGTGTGGATCTCGGGCACGGTGCGCGACGCGCTGGTGCGCGCCACCGAGCGCTGGGGGCTGGTCACCCAGCGGACCCGGCTCGAGCTCGTCGACGCGGGTGATACGACGATCCTTCGTGCGGTGCCGTTCGCGCCGCTTGCTCCCCGCGGCCGTCATCTCGCCGAGCTGCCGTTCGCCACGCTCGCCCTGCGCACGCGCGAGGCGACCGATGGGGCGATCGTCCTTCGCGCCGTCCGCTTCGCGCATCCCGGCGAGGTCTCCGCGACGTACGGTGAGGTGTTCGGAGTGCCGGTCACCTTCGACGCGACCTTCGACGAGATCGACCTGGCCACCGCCAGCCTCGATCTGCCGCTCGCGGGAGCGGACCCGATCACGTCCGCCGCCCTCGCCGCCCGCGTCGAGGAGCTCACCGCCCCGCCCGCGGATCCGCTCGTCGAGCGCGTGCGTGCCGCCGCCGCCGAGCGTCTCGATCGCGAGCCCACCCCCGACGTGCTCGCCCGCGCCCTCGGCGTCAGTGCACGTACCTTGCGCCGCCATCTCGAAGCCCGCGGCCTGTCGCTGCGCACGATCGTCGACGAGCTGCGCCGCGAGCGCGCCGACGCCCTGTTCGCCGGTGGGGCGTCGGTGAAGGAGGTGGCCGCCACCCTCGGGTTCTCCGAAGCGAGCGCGTTCAGCCGCGCGTACAAGCGGTGGACCGGGCGCGCCCCGTCGAAGTAGTGGCCGGTTCGGTCATGGAGTTGGCCCGGGTCGGTCATGGGCGCACCCCGGGGTCCTGGTGTCAGGTACAGCCCGATGCGCTGCCTTCTCCTCTGCTCCTTCCTGGCGGCCTGCGCCGCGGATCCGATGACGACCACCGACGATGGCGCCACCGATGACGGCAATGCCACCGACGATGGCGCCGCGGATGACAGCCCCACCGACGACAGCACGACCGACGACGGGCTCCCCGAGGAAAGCCGCGCGACGATCCCCACGCCGACCGGCACGTGCCCGACGCTTGTCGACGGCGAGGTGACGTTCGCACCGGCGGGGATGCCCCCCCGCCGCGTGGTGCTCTCTCTCGACGCGAGCCGCCCCGCCGCCGGCCCGCTCGTCCTGTACTGGCATGCGACCGGCAGCCTCCCGCGGGAGGCCGCCTACTCGCTCGCCTCGTCGGCGGCCGGCTTCAAGACCGCCGGGGGCGTCATCGCCGCCCCGTTCTCCGATGCCACCGCCGGGCAGTTCGAGTGGTTCATCGTGAACGGCAGCAGCAAGCAGGACGACTTCCTCCTCGCCGACGAGATCGTGGCCTGTCTCGTCGAGGCCGGCCGCGTCGACCCGCAGCAGGTCCACAGCATGGGGATGAGTGCGGGTGCGCTGCAGACGACGGCCCTCTCGTTCCTGCGCTCGAACTACGTGGCGAGCGTGGTCACGTACAGCGGCGGCATGCCGGACGGCTTCGCCCCGACGATGCAGCGGCCCGACAACAAGTTCGCGGCGCTGATCGTCGATGGCGGCGCCACCGACAACGTGTTCGGGGTCGACTTCCAGGCCGCGAGTGAACGCTACGCCCAGACCCTCACCACCGATGGCCACTTCACGGCGCGCTGCGATCACGGCAACGGCCACGAGATTCCGCGCGACGCGGCACCGAGCGTGATCGCCTTCTTCGCCGCGAATCCGTTCGGCGCGTGGCCGTCGCCATACGCGGCCACAGGTCTCCCCGCGTCGTTCCCGACGTACTGCGAATAGGCGGCAGCCCGGTCATCCGTGATCCGGGCTAGGGTTGCCGCCGATGACGGCAGGAACCGTAGCTCTCGAACGCCGTGGCCACGTGCTCGGCATCGGTCTCGACCGCGTGGCGAAGCGCAATGCCTTCGACATGCCGCTCTGGAACGGCCTCTGCCGCGCGTACGGCGAGCTCGACCGTGATCCGGAGCTGCGCGTCGGGGTCCTGCATGCTCACGGCGAACACTTCACCGGCGGCCTCGATCTGCCGCAGTGGACGTCCGTGTTCGCGAGTGGCGCGTGGGAGATTCCCAGCGGCGGTCTCGATCCCCTCGGGCTGACCGGACCGCGCCTCTCGAAGCCCATCGTGTGCGCGGTGCAAGGCATCTGCTTCACGGTCGGGATCGAGCTACTCCTCGCCACCGACGTCCGCGTGGCCGCCACCTCGACGCGGTTCGGACAGATCGAGATCAAGCGCGGGATCTACCCCGTCGGCGGCGCGACGCTCCGATTCGCGCGGGAGGTCGGCTGGTCGAACGCCATGCGGTGGCTCCTCACCGCCGACGAATTCGACGCCGCCGAGGCCCACCGCATCGGGCTCGTGCAGGAGGTCACGGCCCCCGGGGCACAGCTCGAGCGGGCCTACGCGATCGCCGACGTCATCGCCGCACAAGCGCCGCTCGGGGTGTTCGCCACGCTGGCGTCGGCCCGCGCCGCCTTGCCGGCCGAGGAAGCCGAGGAAGCGCGCCGGCTGCTCCCCAACCTGAAGCCGCTCCTCGAGAGCGAGGACATGCAGGAAGGTCTCCGCGCCTTCATGGAGCGACGCGGCGGCTCCTTCCGCGGCCGATGAGCGTTCGCACCCGCGCGAGGATGTCATCGAGCATCGAGGCGGTGATGCGTCCCGTGTTCTGGTTGTAGCGGCTGACATGGTAGGTGCCGACCAGCACGCGGTTCCCCACCGCCACCGTGGCGCCGTGCGCGAACGCGGGGCGCGGGGATACGCGGTCGCGCGCGAACCCATGCCATGCCACCGCGCCGACCGCGAGGACCACCCGCACGTCCGGCAACAGGCTCAGCTCGCGTTCGAAGAAGGACGAACACCGCGCGACCTCGGCGCGAGACGGTTGGTTTGCGGGCGGCACGCACTTCACGATGTTCGTGACGTACACGTCGGTCAGCACGAGGCCATCGTCGCGGGACGTCGAGGTGGGCTGGTTCGCGAAGCCCGCGCGGTGCAGCGCCCCGAACAACAGCTCGCCCGACGCATCCCCCGTGAAGACGCGCCCCGTACGGTTGGCCCCGTTCGCGCCCGGCGCGAGTCCGACCACGAGAAGCCGCGCGCGCGGATCGCCAAAGCCGGGGACCGGGCGCGCCCAGTACGCCGGGCCGCGATCGACCTCCCGGCACGCGACCAGGCGAGGGCACTGGCGGCACCCGCGGACCTGGGTCGCGAGCCGGGTCAGGGAGGCCATGGCACGATTGTATGGCCCCCGGCCTGCACGTCACCGCCGCGATGCCCCTGCAACGCGTGCTCGGATGGCCCGTACTCACGCTGTACGGGCTCGGCGCCATCCTCGGCGCGGGCATCTACTCCGTCATCGGGGCCGCGGCCGAGCGCTCGGGCCCAGGGCTGTGGCTCGCCTTCGTCGCGAGCGCGGCGGTGGCGCTGCTCACGGCGCTCTCCTACGCCGAGCTGGCGACCATGTACCCGAAGGCCGGCGCCGAGTTTGTCTACCTGCGCAAGGCGTTCCCGCGGCAGGCCTTGATCGCCTTCGCGACGGGGATCATGATCTGCGCATCGGGTGCGGCGACCATGGCGACGGTCGCCATCGCCTTTGCCGGGTATCTCCAGGCGTTCATGCCCGCGCCGGTGGCGCTGGTGTCCCCCATCCTGCTCGTCGTGATGGGAGGCATCGCCATCGTGGGCGTGAAGGAGTCGGCGTGGACCACCGCCGTGTTCACGTGCATCGAGGCCGCCGGACTCATCCTCGTGATCGCCGTGGGCACGACCAGCGAGACGTTCGGCGACGCGCTCGCCACGCTGCCCACGTTCGGCATCGTCCCCGGCGCCGCGCTGGTGTTCTTCTCGTACCTCGGCTTCGAGACCATCGCGAACCTCGCCGAGGAGGCAAAGCAACCCGAGCGCGATCTGCCCCGCGCCATCCTGCTCAGCGTTGTCATCGCGACCGTGATCTACGTCCTCGTGGCGCTGGCCACCCTCGCGCTGTTGTCCCCGACCGAGCTGGCGAGCAGCGACGCTCCGCTCGCCGATGCGGTGAGGGCTCGCTCGCCGTTGATCGCGCGCGTGCTCGGCGGCATCGCCCTGTTCGCGACCGCCAACACGGCGATGGCGTCGATCGTGTCGGCGAGTCGCGTGCTCTACGCCATGGCCGAGGCCAAGCAGTTGCCGAGCCCGCTCGCCGCGGTGGCGTCCACCCGCAAGACGCCGTGGGTCGCGACGCTGGTCATCGTCGGAGCCGGGCTGGCGCTGCTCACGCTCGGCAGGATCGACGTCGTGGCCAGCGTGTCGTCGTTCGCATCGTTACTAGCCTTCGGGTCGGTCAACGTCGCCGTGCTCGTCCTGCGCCGGCGCGAGCCCGACGCGACGCGGCCCTTCCGGGTCCCCAGTCGCGCCCTCCCCGTCATCGCCGCGATCGCCACGCTGGTCCTCGTCACCCAGCTCGAGCTCGTGGCCATCGCGGTCGGATCCGGGCTCCTGGTTCTGGCGGCCGTCGGCTATCGCGCCCTGCACGGCTCCGCGCGATAGTGCGCGCATGAAACGAGCCTTGATCCTGCTCCTCCTCGCCGCCTGTGGCAGCAAGCCCGTCCCCGAGACCACCACGCCCGTGACGACCACACCCGACCAGACGTCGACCGAGTCCGGAGAGGCCCGCTTCGAGGGGACGATCACCGAGATCGATTTCGGCTGCGCGGTCGATGCCGTATGTAGCGTGACGATCGACGGCACCAAGCACGTGCGCTTCGG
Organism: Kofleriaceae bacterium; assembly: GCA_022842285.1. GTDB lineage: Bacteria > Myxococcota_A > Polyangia > Haliangiales > Haliangiaceae > JABFXX01. The sequence continues at coordinate 19,376 of JALHPV010000062.1, read as the reverse complement.
TCACGACACCCGCGGCGCCGCGCCGGCCGACTGGGGCACCTCCGACTCGTTGATGGCGCTCATGCAGGATCCGACGCAGGGCGTCGGCAAGAAGGTGTCGGTCTACGCGGCGACCGACGCCGAGCCCGAGCACTTCACGCTCAAGGGCAAGTCCGAGTACTTCATCAACGTCGTCGACTAGCCGATCTGACGATCGTCGGGACCGGGCGCGAACTTCGCGCGGAACCACGAACCGATGGCGGAGGGCAGACCCGGCAGCGCGCCGAGGTGGGCCTGAAACGCGCTCTGTCCGCGATCGAGACGAGACCGAACGTCCTGGTCGTGCGCGAGCGCTTCCGGCGTGTAGTAGTTGCCGAGCCAGCTCCAGCTCTTGCCCGGACCCGCGCGCCCCATGCCGTTGTCCTCGGGGCGGTAGCCAGGATTGGCTCCACCGTGGACATCGTCGAGCGTTTCCTCTGCAATAGACGCGAACGTACCGTCGAAGCTAGACATAGGACCCCCGTTAAGCGTCGAGCTGTGAGGGCCACACATCGTCGACGAGGAGCACCAGTGCATGGGGCGATCCATGCCCTTCGAGACGAGTGGCTAATGCTTTAGCCATCACGAGTGCATCCCGTGGTCCTCGATGTGTCTACCGATCGGTGAGCACCGCGGAGTACAGGTGCCGTGGGTCTGCGCTCGCGATGCGCACCACGTGCAGCCGCTTACGCGACGGGCACGTCGGTGAGCAGCAGGCGATCCCAGCTCGGCTCGTTGTCGGTGACGGCGGCAGTGAGTGCGAGCCCGACGCCGATCGCGCCCTCGACCAGATTCCACGACGGCTCGGCTCGATTCCCGACCGCCATCGCGATGCCCGCCACCCCCTCCGGCACGCGCATCGCGAGGCCGAGCCCGTACCAGCGCCGGGCGGCCTCACGGAACGTGGCGTCTCCCGACGCGTGGAAGAACCGGTTGCACAGGTGCGCGAGGCCGACGGCGCCATGGCACAGCCCCGGGTCGACGACCCGACACGCCGCGAGATCGGTCCGGCGCGCGACCTCGCCCGCAAGCGCCTGCGCAAACGCAGGGCTGGTGCCGAGTCGCATGGCGGCGGACCACAGCGCGGCCGCGATGCCCGCGTCGCCGTAGCACCACGCGGTGCGAGCGAGCTCGAGGGGATGGCCGGCGGCGACCTGGATCGGAAAGCCGCCCGGCTGGTGCTGTGCGAGGAGCCAGCGCGTGGCATCGGCCGCGAGGGGCGCGGCGCCGGCGACGAGATCGCCCGCTCGCGCGAGGAAGGCGATCGTACCCGGGACGCCATGGGCCACACCACAGTCGTAGTAGCCCGCCGGGAACTGCGCGCGGTGCGTCGGCGGCAGGAGCGCAGGCGCGCTGAACCAGGCGGCTCCCTCCGCGGTCCGGACCGCCAGGCGCTCGAGGTGCCGCACGATCCGTTCGAGTCCCGCGTGCGCGACGCCCGGATTCGCCGTACCCCGCTCGAGAAAGTAGAGCCCGATACCGGTGAGGCCCGAGATCAGGTCGTAGTGCCCGGTCCACGTGTCGCCATCGACGATCTGCAGGAGCGCAGCGTCGATCGGCGCGAGCGTGCCTTCGGCGTCGTCGACGACATGCGCGAGCGTCCAGCCGACTCCGGCGAGCCCGCCAAACAGCATCGGGCCCGGCGGGCCCGCCTCGACGGACCGCAGCAGGTCTTCGATCGCGGCGTCGTAGGCCTCCGGACGGTCGACGACCGCGGACGAGTACGCGAAGAACAGCGTACGGTCCACGGCCGAGGTTTCGTTCGGATGTGCAGCCACGACCGTCGCGATCTCGCCGATCGCAGCGCGTGCCGTAGCGGCGAGGTCACCGTCGAGAATCGAGCTCCAGCCCACGTCTCAATGGTGCCAGAACATCACGACTTGCATGACCATTTCGAGGCTCTGCGCCGCGACTCCGCTGATCCAGGACAGGGCTCGTTTCGCCATGGCCTTAGCAGCGGCACGTGAGGCAGGAGCGCTGCGCCGAACCGAGTGCCGCGCCGCTGATCGCGGAGCAGAACCGGAGGCTGGCAAGCGAGAGCGCCGGCGTGAGCCCGCCGTTCACTTGATCGAGGTCGACGGCCTGGAGCGGCATCACGGTTTCACGCTGCAGGGACAGGGGACGCACAGACGCGGTCTTCTTCATAAGTCACTTACCTCAAGCTAGGAGTTAGGGACGAGCGACCCACCCGGACCGCCCGCGATATGCGAACGGACATGTGCAGCGGCGATGCCAGCGGTCCCGTCGAGGAAAATCCGCGACTTCACGCGCGCGCTCTGTCGCGTCGAGTGAACGACTGCCTACTCGACGGGCGACGCCATCGCTCTGCGATCCGCTGCTACGCGAAGAGCTGCGGTGCGTGCGTGGCGACGACGTCGGTCCAGCGGCGTCGAGCGCGCCGATGGTTCCTGTCAGCAGTCAGCGGACGGTGATGGGAATCGTGTCGAGCGCCGCAAGTCGCGCGCGCACGGCGTCCCAGTCAGACACGTAGTACATCGCGGGGTCGAGCTCGGCGAGGGCGGCGCGGAACACGTCCGCGGAGAGTGCTGTCCCTCCGACGGAGACGCGGTACGCGATGGCGAAGCGCAGCTCGGCCCACGCCTCGCGCGCCACCGGAGACAGGGTGTCGACGACGCCCGCATGAAGGCGGGCCAGACGCCCGAGCTCGATCGTCGCCTGCTGTCCGCCGAGCTCGAGTACGAGCAGTCTGGGCTCCGGCGGATCCGAGATGACCTGCGTCGCGGGATGGACCGGTCCGGCGACGACGGGGAAGCGACCGAACCGCAGCGCCTCGATGCGCACGAGCTGCGGGGCCGCCGTCCGCAGCTTGGCGACCAGCGCCCGCCCGATCAGCGGCTTCGCGTTCGGCGGGGCCATGAGTTCGAGCTTGATCCGCGCCAGCCAGGGGTAGCTTCCCTTCGCGACCGCTTCGAGCTCGCGGGTCATGAACCTCGGATCGCCCGACAGTCGGAGGCCCCGCAGGTACGGCGCCATCGGGGTCGTGGCGAAGACGCCGAAGATCGTCGGGGGACCTTGCACGGTGTCCTCGTGGAGCCGCAGCTCGTCGACGAATCCGTACCCGAACTCGCTCGCGTCAAAGGGCGCGAGCCCGAGCGTGGCGAGCAGCCCGGCGCGGCGGGCCACGAGCACCGCATTGGAACCGTCACGTGCGATCTGGTGGTCGACCTCGATCAGGTCGCCGCGGGCATCGCCGCACGCGCGTAGATACGCGCCGTAACCCGCCAGATTCGCGCGCGTCCAGGCCACACGAAGCTCCGCCTCATACACTGCGCCTTCCACGCGCTACACTCTGGCATACCGACGATCGTCGCTGGCGCTGGATCACCCCCGGCCGCGTCCCCCATGCGCTCCCCCCACTCCGTGTCCAGGCTTGTGTGCGTGCTCGCGCTCGCGGGATGCGGACGACTCGGGTTCGACTCGAATCAGGTCGATGTTGGCCCGCTCGATGGCCCCGTCGACGGTTTCATCGATGGCTCCGTCGAGCCCCGCGGCCACGACGAAGACGGAGACGGAGTGCCTGACACGATGGATTCGTGTCCCCACCTGCCCGGCGCGACGACGGACCGCGACGGCGACGGCGTCGGGGATCTGTGTGACCCGAACCCTGACGCCCCCGGAGATGCGATCGCGCTCTTCGCCACGATGGAGCCCGGTAACCAGCCGTTCGTGGTGGGAGGGGGCGACCCTTCCGCGGTCTTCACCCAGCTACCAGACGCACTCCGCTTCGATGGCGAGTTCGGCGATGACGTTGGACTGTTCGGAAACCTGCAATTCCCGATCGAGCTCGGCAATGTCCGGCTTGCCCTTGGCATCGACCTGATCGCGACCCTGCCGGGCTCGGGCAGCGGCCAGCATCAGATCGCGCTGTCGGCGTGGGACACGGTTCCCCACTACTTCATCGAGGTCAATCAAGTCCGCGACCTCCTCGACCGTGCCTCGATCGTGCTCTTCGATGGCTCGCTCTACAGCGACGCGGACAGCGACGACCTCGCCAACGGGGTACACCCCGGAGACCTGTTCATGCAGACCACGCAGCGCGTCGGTGTCGGCGTGCAGTCGGAGATCGGCTGGCCGGGCGAGATGTACGAGGCCGAGGTCACGGACACGCTGTACCAAGGCGCCAGCCGGATCGAGATGAACTTCAACAACGTCCACTTCGAGATCCGGTGGCTCGTGGTCATCACGTTCTGAGCGGCGTACGCAACCCCGTGGCCCCTGGGGACATCGAAGCGGGGAGCGGCCCTGGACCGAGCCCGTCTGGGCACCGTGGTGGCCGGCAGCAACCCCGTGAATCGTATGCGACCAGGTACCACGACCCTTGCAAACCCCGGCCCTGTCGGGCAAGGTGCTGCTCCTTCGAGGGCCCATAGCTCAGTCGGTAGAGCACCGGCCTTTTAAGCCGAGGGTCGAAGGTTCGAACCCTTCTGGGCTCACTCGCAAAACATCTAAGACCCTGTCGTCCAGAGGCCTAGGACACCCGCCTTTCACGCAGGTAACACGGGTTCGAATCCCGTCAGGGTCGCTTTTCGTTACGAGCGGTTAGCGTGGCGCCACGGGAAGCGCGAGCGCTCCTGAAAGCAGTAGCAATACTGCTCGCTGACGATCCCCAACCATAGATCCGTCGGGCTGACGCGCTGTACGACGTCGCGGTTGGGGTGTCGCCATCGCGCGACGCTGATCGAACCGCTGTCGTCACGTACCTCTGCGCCGCGCCCAGCACGCGACGGAGGACCAATGCACACGCGATGGCAGGGCCGCGCGGTGGGAACTACTTCGCGCGCAGCCCGGCCCGGCCTCGGTTTGCGTTCTCGGGAACGCCGGGCCGAGACCGGTCTCTACCGGAGCATGTCGGATTCAGGCTTCATGGACATGTATCAGGGTGGTCGTAAGCTGCTCGATGCCGTGGGCATAGGCGAGGTCGTGGCGATCGCCAAGGGCGCCAAGGACATGGTTCCGGGCGCGGGGCTCACGCCAGGCGCCGACAAGGTGCTCGGCCCGCTTGGGATGGTGACCAGCGGCATCGATCTGTTTTCGGGGGGATGGAACCTCGCCAAGGGATTCAGCAACGATGATGGGGTCGCGATCACTGACGGTGTCCACGACACAGTCGGCGGCACCGCCGGCCTGCTCGGTAACGTTCCAGGGCCCGTTGGCGCGGCGGCGAAGGCGTTCTCCGCCGGGTTCGCGGTCGGCGACATGATCGCGCCGATGGTCTTCGGCTCGGAGGAAGAGGACAACAAGGCCCACACCGAGGCGATCCCCGAAGACGGCGTGTTCAAACCGTCGACCGGGAATGACTACGTCGATGGCGCCCTCGACTTGTTCGGAGTTCGGGATTGATGACCGCGGTCACCTCGCTTGCTCCGAGCGCGATCGGAGGTTCGGCTCTTCACCCGTTGCTCGAACGCTTCGCGTTCCGGCTGGCTCCTGGATGGAGGCGTTCGCCGGAGTCGGGCTGCGAGCTTGTGGTCGGGGCGCCGGGGCACACGGACTCGGTGCTCGCGATGCCACTGGCTCGTGACAGTGACCCCGCGATCGTCCTGCTCGCCGTGATCTGCGATGAGCGGAGCGCCGCGGCCGAGCGGGTCCTGCGCTATGCCGGTCACATGGGCGCGGGCGCGCTTGCCCTGGTCGGCGCACACTATGTCGTCCGCTATGTCATCCCAGCAGCGCAGCTGGACGTGGCGCCGCTCGAGCACATCATCCGCTACGTCGCAAGCTGTGCGCGGGCGATGCAGGTCGAGCTTGGAGCAGAACGCACGGCGGCGACCGACGTCACCGCGTACTTCGGCGTCGACTAACCGGCTAGACCGGCCGATGGCCGGCCACTGCCGCAGGTGCTGGGAGAAGGCGGTCCGGTGGGACGGTCCACCTTCGAGACGAGCCAAGCGGACGATCCGGGGAAGTTCGAGGCGCTCATCCCGTGACTGAAGCAGTTCGGTTCTACGCGCGGTCAGCGCGCACAGACGGTAGCGTCGCTTCCTGGCAATGGCAGACACAGAAGCTTTTCTTGCGCGTCTGCGCGCTGCCTTCCCTCAGAAGCCGTTGGACTTCTCGAATGCGCTGACAGGTGGCATCGACGAAGGCGAGTTCCGCGACGCGGTCGCGGGGAAGAAGTGGACGGAGCTCGACCCAGCGCTGGTTGGGCGCCGGAGCGACGTGCTGTGCTTCCTGCAGCCAACGTACTTCGTGCAAGTCTTGCCAGCGTTCTTGCGCTCACTAGCAACGGACGGCGCACCTATGGGGGTGGCAGACACGTTGCTCGTCGTCTTGGATGTCGACCGAGATCCACGTGTGAAGAAGAACGCGGAGCTAATGACAGACGTGCAGCGCGCGCTCGTCGCCGAGGCACTGGAGTCGTTCGGGTCGATTACGGCTGGGGGGCAGGCTGCTGCAGCGGCCCACGCCATCAAGAGCTGGAGGAGAGAGGGATGACGAAACGAAAGTTGGTTTAGCTCGGGGAACTGGGTACTGCGATCCACGAAAATAAATTGCTTTTGTATTACCTTGCCTTCGCGACTCATGGTGCGAACTCAAGATTTCTTCGAACGGCTTCGCGATGCGTTTCCTGAGAAGCCGCTGGATTTCCGCGACGCCCTCACGGGTGGAACGGACGACGGCGAGTTCCGTAACGCGGTCGCCGGCAAATCCTGGACTGAACTTGACCCAGCTCTGGTTGGACGCCGAAGCGACGTTCTGAGCTTCCTCCAGGCACAGTACTTCGTACAAGTGCTGCCCGCGTTTCTACGCTCGCTTGTGCAAGACGGAGATTACACAGGCGTATCCGACACGCTGCTTGTTGTGCTTGACTGGGACCAGACACCGCGCTTGGCGCAGATCGCTGCGCACCTCACCGACACGCAACGCGAAATCGTCGCCGAAGTGCTGGAGTTGTTTGCGTCGACCGCAACAGGGCGGCAGGCAGCAGCCGCAACACATGTCTTCGAGACTTGGAGGAGACAGGGATGAACATCTTTAAGTCAATGTGCATCATTGCTTCGCTACTCTTCGTGTTTCCCGCAGGCGTGGCGGTCGCAGACAAGTTGTCGGACTTCAAGGACGCCGACCGCTACAACGAAGGCTGTGACACGATACCGGCAAGCTCCGACTATAGTTCGGACCGTAGCGCGTGCTTCTCACAGCAGTCCTATGTGAAAGACTGGTGCGATGGAGGTAAGGGGCCGGTAAAGTGCGGCCCTGAGTCCGTTACGCCGAACTTGAAGAAGGCTCTCATTGACGTACAGGCTCGGATCGCAGACCTCAAGGAGAAGAAGCGCACTGCCGAAAGCAACAAGTCGAACGCTAAGGATGACGCGGAGCGCAAGAAGTATGAGGACGAGATCAAGGATCTAGAGAACGAGCTGTACAAGGCGACCAACGACGAGGCTGCTGCGAAGCAGGCGTTGGACCAACGCGCCAAGGAGGTCGAGACTGCGATCTACAACATCGACCAGTGCATCTCGTACCGAAAGGCCGTCTTGCACGCATTTGCGTCAGCGCTGGACAAGATGCGTAACGAGAAAGAAGCACCCGAGATCGAGGCAGTCGCGTACTCGCTGAAGAGCAAGTACGAAGCATCAAAATCAGGACACCAGGAACAAATCACGATTCGTGAGAATTCGATGACGATTTGCAAGCAAGCGCGCCCATAGCGACTCGCGAGGACAAGCGGCATGCAGAAGGCAATGTCCGCAGCGACCTGCTCCAAGGGGCGTGTGTTGTGAAGGGCATGGGTGGCACCGGTGGCACCACGATGGGCGGTGGTGGGGTCGACGCCAACGGCAACGCGACCGTGCCTGCGCTCGTAGGGATGGCGCAGGTACTGGCCGAGGGGGCGTACGCGAACGGCACCGTATTTCCTCGTCGAGGTGACCGCGCGAGGACGCGCGTTGGTGCAGGCGGGGAGGAGTGGCCAGCACAAGGCTCTGACGGCCGTGCTTGCGCAAGGATCAGCGGCCGGCACCTCCCACGCCTCTGCGGCCGGAGTAGCCCTCGAAGAACCCCCAGAAACGAAGATCGCATCCGCCCCTACCAGCGACTCGTAAAGATCTTCGTGTGCCACGCGCTCCGCGAACCCACAAGCCGCGCGGCCTCGTCGTCACGGAGGAACAACCATCGGTAATGATCGAGTGCTGAACGTCAACTTCATCCACCCATCAACGACAACTACATCGCCCCATCAGTCTCTTTGTTCGAGTGATCGCGGTTCCGGTTCTTGGGGGTAGTTGTCGTTGGTGCGGCTCCTTTGGTCTTCGGGGTCGTGTTCGGGGTCGTCGGGATAGTTGTCGCTGGCTCGGCGCCGGCGGTGTGCGGGGCAGCGGTAGTTGTCGTCGGGGTAGTTGTCGTCGGCTCGAGGTCTCCTTGTGCGCGTTCGGAGTGGGCGTGCTCGACTCGGATGCTCGTTCCGGTCATCTCGAGGATCACCGAGTGGTGGACGATGCGATCGATGGCTGCGGCGGTGGTCATCGGATCCTTGAAGATCCGGTCCCATTCGCTGAACACGAGGTTGCTCGTGATGATCACCGAGCGTCGCTCGTAGCGCTCGGCGAGGAAGGTGAAGAGGACCTCCATCTCGTCTCGGTTCTGCTGGACGTAGCCGATGTCATCGAGGATGACCGCGTCGAACTTGTCGAGGCCGGCGAGCTCGCGCTCCAGGCGAAGGTCGCGCTTCGCCGCGAGCAAGCGCTGCACGAGCGCGTAGGTCGGCGTGAAGAGCACGCGGTGGCCGCGCTGGATCAGCTCGTGCCCGATCGCGCACACGAGGTGCGTCTTGCCGCGCCCCGGCAGTCCGAAGGCCAGCAGATTGTCGCCGCGCTCGACGAAGCCGCCCTCGCAGAGAGTCGGCAGCGTCTTGAGCACCTTCGTCGGCAGGCGTGACCGGGTGATCGTCGCCAGGGTCTTGTCGGCCGGGAGGTCCGATTCCTTGAGGTAGCGCTCAGTCCTGCGCCGCCGGCGCTCATGGACCTCAAGCTCGACGAGGTGATGCAGGTACCGCTCGAATGTCCAGCTCTCGCGCTCGGCGAGCCGAGCGACCTCTTCGGCATGGCGTGCCACGGTCGGGACCTTGAGGGCACGGCACAGGATCGCGAGCGATGCCGAAGGCGCCGCAGCGATCGTCGCTGCGATCGTCGCGGTCACGCTGCCACCTCCTGCAGCAGCGCGTCGTACGCAGCGAGGTCGACAGGCGGCGAGACCAGCGAAGGCACGTCGACGCTGGTCGGGGTCAGCGCAATCATCTCCTTCACGGCGTCGACGGTGATGGTCTTGCCGGCCATCTGCAGCAAGGTGAGCGCGACGGCGACGTCGGATTCCATCGTGCTCGCCGCGAGGTGAAGGATCCGGAGGTATGCGAGGTCTCCGCGAGTACCCGAGTGCAGCACCTGCAGTGCGTCGTAGGCCTGACGAAACACCAGCGACGGAAACATCTCCTCACGATAGATGTACCGGGCGAACCCACCGGGCTTGCGCACCAGCGACCAGATCACGTGGCGGTAGTCGATGCGGTGGCGATTGCGACCACGCAGTCTCTCGCAGGCGAGTTCGATCGCGTCCGCGTAGCGAACTTCGATCTTGTCCTCGAAGATCCGGACGCGCACCCATGCGCCCTTGAGTCGGGACGGCACCGAGTACGAGCAATGCTTGACGCGTACGGTGCTCCACTCGCTGACTTGGACTCGCTCCTCGGCGTACTCGGGCAGCTTCGACACATTGAGCTCGCGCATCGCGGCGAGGTCTTCGGCAACGCGAGTCTTTCGATTCGCGTTAACCTTGCGGGCGACGCGATCGACGAACTCTTGCCACGCTTCGACGCGATCGAAGTCGCGACTGCCTCGCACCAGCAGCGCTTGCTCGAGCCGGCGCTTGAAGGCGCCGTTTGCCGCCTCGACATCGCCGTTTTGCTCCTTTGCTCCGACCGCCGTGGTCCGCGGCTTCATGCCAAGGTGCTTCATCAGCGCCACGTACTCGCCATTGAACGGACGCTTGCCGCCCGCGAAGCACTCCGCGGAGCCGTCGGGGATCCGGTGCGTGGCGGCCGTCGAATTGTCGGTCTGGTGAAACTCCGGAACACGCCCGAGCTCGAACAGCGCGCGCTGCACACCTCGACGCAGCGCGACCATCGACTCGGAGAGGCACACGGTCGCCCACTGCCAATTCGAGTACGGCAGGACGAGCACGCAGAGCAGATGCACAAACAGCTGCCCGCCGATCGTCACGGTCAGCTCCATCGTCCTCGTGAAGTCGGTCTGCGCGGCCTCTCCGGGTCGATGCTGCTGGGCGAGCATGATCTCCTGCTCGGGCCCGTGCGCTGCTCGCGACCACCGCACACGACGCTGCAGCGTGCGCAGCTGTCCGTCTTCGTATCGCTCGGGGTGCTGCTCCTGGAGCAACTCGAACAGCGTCTTCGCTTCCAGCTCTGGCGTCAGTCGAAGCCGCTCCTCGATCTCCGGCCAGTGCGCCTCGAACGGATCCTGTCGCGTCCGCCACTCGCGTGTCGTCGTCTTCTCCGACGGCAGCTTGCCGCTGGCCACGTACCTGCGCGCCGTCTTCCGATCCATGTCGGCCTTCATGGCGGCGTGGCCGATGCGCCCGTGCTTGCTCATCTCCTCCATCAGCTTCCTCACTTGAGCGTCGCTCACTGGTCGCACGTCCCGCTCGCAGTCACCGTCCTGTCGTCAGGTGCAGGCGTCGCACACGTCGCGCATCTGGATCTCCACCTGTCGCGCCCGCACCGCACGCGGCACCTTCACACGCACGGCCGGCAGCTCGATCGCGGGCAGGCACTCCACCGTGCCGCAGGCCGTGCACACGAAGTGGGGATGCGCCGCCGCGTCGTGATCTGCGCTCACCGCTTCGAACTGCCACGTGTGATCGCTCCTTGACCACGTCGGCATGCGACAGCGGCCGGCCCATCCGACGCAACAGCTCCAGCACGGCGAGCCGCGCGGGCGTCGCTCTCACGCCGCGATCATGCAGCTCCCGCCGAAGTCGTCGCGCCGAGTTGCGGGCCGCCAACGTGTCTAGCTACGTTCCGGCGCATGAGATCGGTCGCCTTTGCCGCCATCATCGTTCTCGCCGCGTGCTCCTCCAAGGCGCCGCCTACCGCCGAGCCGACCCCCGCCGCAAAATCCGAATTCTCGATGTTGTTAGAGTCGAATGCGACGCAGCCGCCGTACGCTAAAGTCGCGTCCCCTCGGGAGGGTGAGGCCGTTTATGGGGGGCTCGTCGGGAACTCGGATCCCGCCCCGATGCTCAAGTGCACGAGGGATGACGACTGCGTGATCAAAAATGCCAAGTGCTGCGACCACTGTAACCCCGAGTTACCTACCAACCTACCGCACCTCGCGGCCGTCGCGTACCACAAGGACGACCCGCAGCTCCGCGAGGGGTCGTGGTGCGACACGAACTACTGCACGAAGGACTGCGGTCCCGCGCGCGCCATCTGCTCGTTCCAGGGATACGAGTCGGGCTACTGCATGGCCCAGTAGGCGTGATCGGGCCTCGGGGACGAGGCCGCGAGCCTCGACCTTCGCGACCGGCACGTCGACGCGTTGACCACGCTCCGCGACAGGGCGCAGGAAGACGGCGTGCTGCGCGCGGCCCTCCTCGGCAGGACCTCCGAGCGTTCGAGCATGCAGCTCGCCGCGACGCCTGGAGCAAGCGCGAGCTCCTCGTCGATCGCCTCGCCCGCGCCCGCGGCGGCGACGAGATCGTCACGCCGATCCGCGAGTCGTCCCTCGACGGCGCGAGTTACCTCGCCGCCTGGCGCGCGACCCGCGTCGAGCTTTACGACGAACCGGATCGCGACGTGACCGACGGCCGCCTCGGTCGTGCCCGGGGCGAACGGGAACGGCAACGTGCGCCAGGTCGGACGAAGCGTCAGCGGATCCTGGCGAACCTCAGCCATGCTTCGCCGGGCGTCCGCACGCTGGCGAGTCGTGATCGCGCCGAAGTCAGAGAGGAATCTACGCTCGGTCTGTTCGGGCAGCGACGACGGCACTGCTACTGCGGGAGCAACGCGTCGAGCTCGGCTGCCGTGCCGACGAAGGTCGGGTTCGCGATCGCGTCGGCGTCCGCGTCCGCCTCGGCGGCGCGCGAGCTGTAGTACGCGGCCATCGCCACGGGCGTGATCACGGCCTGCGAACGTGCCGTCGGCTCGAGGTCGCCGCAGGCGTCGAGCCACGGGCGTTCGTCGTGCGCGAGGGCGATCAGCTCGCGCGCCGCCATGCCGCCGTAGATCGCGAGCACGCGGTCGACCTACGTGCGGTCGTCCGCACCCAGCCGCCACCTGCAAATCACTGGCATGACACAGTGCACGAGTACCTGTCGCACACCGCGAGCGAGCACGACGTTGCGGCCGCGATGCAACGCAGGTCAATGAAGGCTTGCGGCGGCCTGCTTCGTCGGCCGACTCGTTCGGCCTCAGCGCACGAGACGGCGATCGATCACCGTGACGCCCGTCGCGGCGATGTCGGCCACCAGCTGGCGGGTCGCGTCCGTCTCGCCGGCGATCGCGAGGGTCTGACCGCTCATCACGGCGGTCAGGAGCAGCATCCGATCGGCGTCCTCGACTGCGTCGCCCGGCACGAGCAGCACATCTGGATCCTGTCGGAGTGCCCGGCGCACGCTGGCCGAGACGTCGGTCGCATCGATCGCCACGCCGTGCCATCCACCGAGGCGACGCGCGACCTCATCGAGCGCACCGGCCGGTAGCCACACCACCGCGGGACTGGGGAGCTGGTCGACCTCGAGCCAGGTCTGCAGCGGGTGCGGAGGATCGAGCGCCAGGCGCAACCGCGCCTTGCGGGTATCGTCGCCGCCGTCGCCATCGAACGACACGTACCGGCACAGCACGGCGACCTGGTCAGCGCCGCGCTCGAAGTACTCGCGCCAGAACGCTTCGAGCGCCTCGTCCGGGGCGCCGGCCTGCCACAGCGCGAACACGATGCATCCAAAGATCTTCGCAGGCGGCGTGCTGGCGCACTGACATTGCACGGTGCAGCCCGCGCCCTGCGGCGTGAACCCGACCGTGACCGTCGGGAACCGCGGCTCGTCCGGGGCCGGCGTCAGCTCGGCGCGCCCCCAGGGCGGTGGCTCCGGAAGCTCGAGCGGATCGATCGCGTCGGGCCAGCGCGCCGCGACCTCGAACAAGAACGCTCGCGCCGCCTCCGCATGCTGGTGCCACAGCTCGGGGACGACCGACACCAAGGCCACTCCTCGCGTGCGCGGCCACCGCGCCGTCCACCGGAGGAGGTCGGCGACCACCGGATTCACCTCGCGCGCGGTCTCGGCGATCGCGGAGATCAGTCGCGGCCCGTCGAGATCCGCCTGGACGAAGCCTTGATCCCAGATGTGGAAGCGATCGTCGAACACGCAGCTCAGCAAGTTGTCGAGCGCCCACACCGCCTGGTCAGCGCCGTGGAGTCGCGCGGCCGCCACGCCGGCGCTCACATGCCCTGCGCCGAGCACGGCATCGATCCGCGCCCGCACGGCGTCGTAGGTTCGCTCCGGCTTGGACAGCATCGGCCGGAGTCTACGACGCCGGTGCTCGCTCGTGCCCCGACCGGATGGTACCCGTGCGGTGATGAGCTCTCCGATCGACGTCGAATGGGAGGAGGCGACACGCCGCTTCGGGCTTGCCGAGGAGCTCCACGCCTCGCACCTCGGCGGGGCCGTGCGCGTCTGGGAGGGTGACGTCACGCTCGACACCCTCGACCTGGATGACGGCAACGTCGTCGTCGCCGGCAACCTGACTCTCCGCGAGGATCTGCGCAGCGGCGACGAGAGTGGGTTCCTGCTCGTCACCGGGAGCCTCGACGTGAGGAACGTCCTCAGCGGCGGAGGACAGATCGTGGTGCGCGGCAACGTCCACGCCCGTCACGCGGTGCACACCGACTACAACCACGGCTCGATGTGGGTCCGGGGCGACCTCGCGGCCAAGGTCATCGCCGCCGAGCATCTCCTGCGCGTCGATGGCGCGCTGACCGGCATCACCATCGACTTCGGCGGGTTCCGGATCGCCGGTGCCTTTACCCCCGAGATCTCGCGCCAGCGTGCCGTGTACGAGGCGAAGCTGACGTTCGTGCCCGGGGTCTACGACGAGCAGGGCGGCGTCTCGGGCGTGGCGCTGCGGGCCCGGCTCCGCGACGCGCTGCCGATCCTCCTCGACGGTCGCGCCTAGTACTTCACGGCAGCCGCATTCGCTCCCGCAGCACGCACGGTTTGCGGCGCAACCAGGTGGCGGCGCAGGTTCTGCGGGCTGCCCCGCGTCGTGAGTCGTTGGAACGGGACCCACAGTTGCACAAAGCACCGTGGGTTCATGCGAAGGCTCCTGCGCTCGCCGATGTTCTGGATCGCCCTCGTGATCCTCGCTGCCGCGGGCACCTATGGCTTCGTGCGGTGGCGGGGTGACGCCGTGACCACGACGCACGCGGTGCGCCGCGACCTCGAGCAACACATCGTCTCGAGCGGCCGCGTGCGCGTCCCGACGCGGGTCCAGGTGGCCGCACAGAGCCCGGGCCTCGTGATCGCCGTCGGCGCGGTCGAGGGCCAGCGCGTTTCGGCGGGAGACCTGCTCGTCCAGCTCGACGGAGCGGCGGAGCAGGCGGCCGTCGCCCAGGCGGAGGCGGTCGTCGATCAGGCCAAGGCGCGCGTCGAGCAGCTGCGGCGCGTGGGGGCGATCGTCGCGACCGAGTCGTTGCGGGAGACGCAGACCAACCTCGAGCGGGCGAAGACCGAGCTCGGACGGACCGAGAAGCTGGTGGCCAGCGGGGCCATCACCGTGACCGAGCTCGAGAACGCGAGGCGGGCGGTCGACATCGCCGAGGCCCAGCGTGCGGCCGCGCGCGCCCAGCAGGTCGCCTCGACCCCTGTCGGGGCCGACTCGCGCGTCGCCTTGACGGCGCAGCTCCATGCCGAGGCGCAGCTGCAGTCCGCGCGCGTGCGCCTCGCGCAGACCCGGCTCGTCGCGATGCAGAGCGGCACCGTCCTGTCGCGCTCCGTCGAGCCCGGCGATGTGGTGCAGCCGGGGCAGACTCTGCTCGTACTTGCGGCGGATGCCCAGGCTCAGCTCGTGATCCAACCCGACGAGCGAAACCTCGCGTGGATTCACATCGGCCAGCAGGCGCGGGCGTCGGCGGATGCCTATCCACAGCGCGTCTTCGACGCGGTCGTCAGCTACATCGCGCCGTCCGTCGACGCGCAGCGCGGCAGCGTCGAAGTGCGTCTCGACGTCGCGACGCCGCCGCCGGTGCTGAAGCCCGACATGACGGTCTCGGTGGACCTCACCGTCGCCGCCAAGGCCAACGCGCTCACTCTCCCGAGTGCCGCGATTCGCGGGGTCTCCACGCCCTCGCCCCACGTGCTCGCCCTCGAACGGGGGCGCGTGGTGCGCAAGGACGTCGAGCTCGGCATTCGCGGCGATGGGTCGACGGAGATCCTCGCCGGCATCGACGAGAGCACGGCGGTCATCCTTCCGACGAGCCGCACGCTGAGCCCCGGTGCGCGCGTGCGCCCGGAGAGCGACTGATGCCATTCGAGTGGTTCCTGGCGCTGCGCTACCTGCGCGATGCCAGGGGGCAGACGACGCTGATTCTCGGAGGCGTGGCCGTCGGCGTGAGCGTGATCGTCTTCCTGTCGGCGCTGATCGGCGGCCTCCAGACGTCACTGATCGACAAGACCCTGGGTTCCCAGCCGCACATCACGCTGAGCGTCCCGCGCGAAGCACCGCGGCCCCTCGTCGCGGCGACGGCAAGCCTGGCCATCGCGCGGCGGACCGAGGAGACCGCGCAGCGCCTGCGCTCGATCGATCAGTGGCCGACGGTGGTCGAGACCGTCGAGGGACGCTCCGGCGTGATCGCCGTGTCGCCGTCGATCGTCGGCGCGGGCTTCACCGTGCGCTCGGGGGCCAGGCGCCCGGTCGTGATTCGCGGCGTGGACCCCGAGCGCTTCCTCGCGATCATCGACCTGCGCGTACGAATGACCGATGGTCGCTTCGACCTCGACGGCAACTACGTCGCGATCGGCGCCAAGCTCGCCGCCAACCTCGGCGCGAGCATCGGTGACAAGCTGCGCCTCTCGTCGAGCGAGGGCGTCGACGACGTGGTCACGGTGGGCGGTATCTTCCAGCTCGGCAACGACGGCGTCGATGGCACGTGGCTCCTCACCTCGCTGCGCCACGCGCAGTCGCTGTTCAACCTCGCGGGCGGTGCCACCACCATCGAGCTCAAGGTGGCCGACGTGTTTGCGGCCCAGCGAATCGCCGCCGAGATCCAGGCCGACACCGGGGTCCAGGCGGACAGCTGGATGACGATCAACGCCGAGCTCCTGTCAGGGCTCTCGGCGCAATCGAGCTCGAAGACCATGATCCAGTTCTTCGTGATCCTGGCTGTCGCGCTCGGGATCGCGAGCGTGTTGATCGTCTCGGTGGTTCAGAAGTCGCGAGAGATCGGGATTCTTCGCGCGGTGGGGACGCCCCGGGGCCGGATCATGCGCATCTTCCTCATCCAGGGCGGACTGCTCGGGCTGGGTGGCTCGATCCTCGGGTCCGCCTTCGGCATCGCGCTCGCGAAGCTCTTCGAGTCCCTCGCTCGCGATCCGGACGGCGCTCCGAAGTTCCCGGTCCAGATCACGGGAAGTCTCCTCGTATTCGCGAGCGCCCTCGCGACGGGCGTCGGGCTGCTCGCCGCCACCATCCCCGCGCGGCGCGCCGCTGCCCTCGATCCAGCCACGGCGATCCGCAATGGCTGACGCGTCTCCCGTGCTCGTCGTGGAGCACGTCGTGAAGGAGTATGGCGACGTCGCCCGGACCCGGGCGCTCGGTGGCGTCGACCTGACCGTTGGACATGGCGAGCTCATGGCGCTCGTCGGCCCATCGGGCTCGGGCAAGAGCACGCTCCTCAACATCATCGGCCTCCTCGACCGTCCGACGAGTGGCACGGTCACCATCGCGGGGACGCAGACCACCGGCCTCGGCGAGCGCGAGCTCACCGACGTGCGGGCGAGCAAGCTCGGATTCGTGTTCCAGTTCCATCACCTCCTCCCCGCCTTCACCGCGGTGGAGAACGTGATGATCCCGGCGTGGGGGCACGAGGGCTGGCCATCCGCGTCGATGAAGACCGACGCGGAGGAGACCTTGCGGGCGGTCGGCCTCGGCGACCGCATGTACTACCGCGCGACCAATCTCTCCGGGGGCCAGCAGCAACGCGTCGCCATCGCGCGCGCCCTCGTGCGCCGCCCGCCCCTCGTGCTCGCCGACGAACCAACGGGGAACCTCGACACCGCCTCCTCCACTGATGTGCTCCAGCTCATGCGCCGCTTCAACCGCGACTTCGGCACGACGTTCATCATCGTGACCCACGATTCGCGGATCGCCGACAGTTGCGATCGCATCGTCGAGCTCGTCGACGGGCTCGTGACGAGCGACCGCCGGAAGTGACGTCAACCCTCGGGCGGGGCGTCGCTGGCCTCGGCGGGCGGCGGCGGGCTCTCGATCGATCGCCGACCACTCACGATGACCTCCTCGCGACCGTCATCCGTGACATGGCGGACGAGGCGATACGTCGTGTTGCCTTCCGCGCGCGCGACCTCGGGGGCCGCGATGAGGAGCTGCAGATCGAGGTTCTTGCAGAGATCGAAGAGGACGCCCAGGTTGTCGCGCGAGAGGCGATTCGCCTCGTCGAGGAAGAGGAAGCGGAGCGAGCCACTCGTACGGCGGGCCCGGAGGAGGTTCGCGTCACGCTCCCACTCGGTCAGGACCACCATCATCATGGCCGCGCCGACCCCGATGGCCTCACCCGTCGAGAGCTTGGTGGGGCTCGCTGTCTCCCAGTCGCCCGATGCGGCGCGGCGGATCTCGACGACGAGCTCGAGGTACTCGCGGTAGTCCAGCAAGCGCTGGCCGCCGGCACGCCCCCCGCCGCCGTAGCGCCGGAAGATCTCGTCGAGGGCCTCGTCGATGGGCACGCTCGGCGTGAAGAGGAGCTCCTGCGCCTCGCCCAGCCGGAGGGCGCGGAGGATCTGCTCCATGCGCTCGACGCGGCGGATCTCGACGCGGATGCCGTGGATGCTGCCGAACTGGATGCCCTCGAGCTGGGAGTTGAGGCGGCGGACCTGACCATGGGCGCGTCGAACCTGGACATCGATCCCGCGCGCGACATCCTCGGAGGCGCCGCGGAGGTCTTGCTCCTGCCGATTGAGCCGACGCTCCAGGACGTCGAGATGATCGCGGAGGCGCTCGAGAGCGATCAGCGGCTCCGCGACATCGGCGACCTGTGCGGGCACGCGGCGCTGGAGCCATTCGCGGGTCGCGCACCACGCGGCGAGGTAGCCAAGGCCATCGAGAGCCGTATCCCGGGTGAGGGCGGCCACCTCCTCGCCACCGCGAGCGCGAGCGAGGCGGTCGACGAGCAGCTCGCGCTTGCTCCACGCATCGGCCGCGAGCTGGATCGAGGACCGCTCGGTGGTCGCGCCGAGGAGGGCGGTGTGCAAGACACCGGCGCTCTGAGCGCGCTCGCGGAGCTCCGTCCATGCTGCGACCGTAGGGCCCGCGGCCTGGTGCGCGGCAGCGAGGCGCTGCTGAGCCTCCTCGATCGCGCGCGCAGACTGGGCGAGCCGCTCGGCATGCACGGCACGCTGCTGGACCAGCTGGCGAGCCTCCGTCTCGAGAGCGGTCACGCGCTCGACGAGCGAGTCGACGTCCCGCTGAGTGGTGCCATCGGTGACGGGGCCCATGGCGACGAGCTCGCTGTTCGTACGGTCCCGATGCGCGAGCACGGCCAGCCGCGCGGCCTCGGCCGTCTGCACGGCGCGGGTCGCGGTCTCCCATGCCACCTCCGCGGCCCCTTCCGCGTCGCCCGCCGCTTGCACCGCTGCGCGCGCAGTCGCGTGCTGCGCTTCGAGCGCGGGGGCGAGGCCCGTCTGGGCGGCGAGCGCCGCCTCCGCATCGGTGAACGCACTCGCATGCTTGTGCACGAGCACGTCCTCGAGGGCGGACCGCGCGGAGGCCAGCTCGTCGAGGCGCGTGGTGAGCCGCGCCGCTCGCTCGACGTGGGCCGCGAGCTCTGCCTCGGTGGGCGGAGGGGACCGCAGGACATCGAGGAGCTCGGCGAGCACGGCGCGGGCCTTCACGTGCTCCACGGCGACCTCTCCGAGCCCCGCCAGCAGCGCCGCCAGCTCCGTTGCCCGCGCCGCATGGTCGGGGCCTTGCAGCAGCGCGACATCGGGAAGCAGCCGCCGGAGCTCGTCGAGCCGCGTACGGGCGAGCGCGGCGCCCTGCCGTGCGGTCTCGTCGTCCGGGGCGTGGTCGAGTGCGGCCAGCTCGCGCGCGAGCTCGGCGTGCT